>JAAUZY010000102.1 GCA_014804355.1 Lachnospiraceae bacterium | reverse complement strand
TTGAACCAGATTCTTCCGATAGTATTGGAGGGCAAAGAACCGGGGGTCTGTGAAATGGTTACATTGCCGGATGAAACGGTTTCGCCAAGGGTAAAGACGGTAACTCTGGAAGATGGCACACTGATATCTTCAGCATTAGATCATATGTGGCCATTTTTGGAAGAAGATTAGGAATGATAGCTCATCTGTGGAAGTTTTTGTTGTGGAACAGTAAGGTGGAAAGAGAAGTGGGGAGATTTCAAAAGGAGAAAGACGGGACATGAATGCTGTTCGCGAAGAGGATATCAAACAGATTATTTCGGGAATTCCATATGAAATGTGCGAGGGAAAGACATTCCTGATTTCTGGTGCAAATGGTTTTTTGGCAAGCTATATGGTAGATACGTTGATGTGTATGAAAAATTATGGCTATGTAAAAAAATGTTCGGTAATTGCACTGTGCAGAAGCAAGGAGAAAGCGGAAAATGTGTTTGAAGAGTGGCTTAATGATGAGGCGTTTCATTTGCTGATTCAGCCTGTGGAGAGAGAAGTTGTTTATGACGGAAAAATCGACTACATCGTACATGCGGCGAGCTGTTCGACTACACAGTTGTTTGAGAGCAATCCGGCGGATGTTATGAATGCGAATTTGATAGGGAGTTATAATATGCTGGAACTGGCCAGAAGAAAAAATATCAGAGGTTTTCTATTTTTTAGCAGCGGAGCAGTGTATGGTGATGCAGATGTAGAAGAAATTCGGGAAAATGAAACTTATGCTATAGATTATTTAAATCCCGGGAATTCCTATGCTGTAGGGAAAAGAGCGGGAGAAGCCCTGTGCAGAGCCTATTGGAGACAGTATCGTGTTCCGGCAAAGGGTGTGAGAATTAGCCATACTTATGGTCCGGGTATAGATTTGGAAGACGGGCACGTTTATTCTGATTTTACCAAAAGTATTATTGCCGGGGAAGATATTGTAATTAAAGGGGACGGGCTTGCCTGCAGGCCTTTTTGTTATGTGTCAGATGCGGTTAGGGCATTTTATTTGATTTTACTTTGTGGAGAAGATGGCGAGATGTACAATATGGCGAATAGCGATATGAGTGTCACTATAAAAGAGCTGGCCGATCTGCTCACAAAAACAGTATTTCCTGAACGCAATCTGCGCGTAATTGTGAAGAAACCGGTGACGGGGAAAATAGTTCGTAAAACCCAAATTAATACGGAAAAACTGGAGAATCTTGGATGGAGCCCGGGGATTGATTTGAAAGAGGGATTCAGTCGTTTAGTGCGCAGCGTGGAAGATAAGACGAGATAAATCTACAGGCGAATTGTTTTAGAGAACATTCTTGTTAAAATATTTTTATCGGAGATATGAAAATGAATGAAAAAAAGATAATCGCTAATAACATACGCGCGTACTTTAAAGAGAATGAAAATAGAAATATAATCATTTTACCTCTTAGAAATTTATCTGGTCTGGTGAGTGATATTTTAAATGATGAATATCATATACAAGAGCAATTTATAATAGATAATAATGGCTATGATATGAAGCATATATATCCAATTGACCAAATGCCTGAAGGGTATAAAGAATGTACTTTTATGCTGGCGGCGACTGGCAGTGTGAAAAAGGTGTTGCGGGAGAAGCTCTTAGAGTATGTTTCTGAAGATAGAATCGTGGATCTGCTTTTTGATGAAGAATGCGAGCAGGTTTTTCAAAGTGATTCGAAGGTGCATATTGATTTTATATGCCCAGGATTTCATAAATGCGGCACTACTTCATTGCACTATGCATTAGCGCAAAACCCCAGAATCTTTTTACCGCGGGTGAAAGAAACCTATTTTTTTGGGTCAGCTATTGACGTGATGGCTCATGAAGCTTTTAAGAATCATTATAGACCGGAAGATACTATGGGTAAATTCGTTGGAGATATTGAACCAGGCTATAAAAATTCGGCGGAAGATATCTATCGTTATTGTGGACCCGACCTGAAACTTATTTTTTGTGTAAGAAATCCGGTTGACTTTCTGTATTCTTACTTTAAGATGGAAATGCGAGATGAACTGTTTATGTTGGAGCCAAGTTCATCAAGGGTAGAGAATGACAGATGGGGTGAGCAGTTAAGCCCTGAAATGTTTGATAGATGGGCAATAAAGCATAGGTTCAGAGGGAGATATTCAGACTGTATCAGGCTGTTTCTGGAATATTACCCCTTGGAACAAGTAAAGATAATTGTCAGTGAAGAATTATATGCAGATGTGTATAGTCACATGGATGATTTGCAGAGTTTTATAGGCATTCCAGAGGAAGAGAAACTGGAATATTATGAATTTCCGCATGAGAATATGGGAAGTAAAGTGGCAAAGGATCAAGTCGCTTTAGATATTAATAAGAGTATACAGCAGCTTCGGCACAGCTTGGTACAGAAAAGTGATTTTCACTCACTTGATTTATTAGATAATATACAGAGGAAGATAGAAAAAATTACTCTTACGGATTATAATGAACCAATGTTGGAATCAACTCGCAGGAGCTTGTTGGATTATTACATGGACAGCATTCATGAGTTGGAAGATATGCTGGGAAGAAGCCTACAGGGCGTATGGTATTAGTGATAAGTATGAAAACGAGTATATAAAATAAAAGTTATGAGAAGCAGGATGTTATATCTAAAAGTCTAATATCAGAGAAAGTAAGGAATTACAAATATAGGGGTATGAAGAAATCAGCGGAGCCATGTGAAAAGTATTTAAGAAGGAAGTCTGATAGAAAGGAAACGGATGATGAATGAAAAAGAGATAATTGAAACAAATTTGCGTAATTATTTTGAAAAGAATAGAAATAAAAAGGTAGTCGTGCTGCCGCTTAGAAATCTATCTGGTACGGTAAGCGATATTTTAAGGGAAGAGTTTGACATACAGGAACAATTCATAGTAGATAATAATGCTTATGATATGAGACATGTTTATCCAATGAATCAGATGCCCGAGAGCTATAAAGAATGTACATTCTTTTTAGCAGCGTTTGGAAACACCAGAAAAGCGTTGCGGGAACAGCTTTTAGGCTATGTACCGGAATATCAAATTGTAGATTTGATGTACGATGAGGAACGGGAAAAGATTTTTGAAAGTAATTCTAAGGTACATCTGGATTTTTTGTGCCCAGGATTTGCTAAATGTGGTACTACATCATTGCATTATGCATTGGCGCAAAATCCCCAAATATTTTTGCCATCGGTGAAAGAAACACATTTTCTGCGCTATGCTGTCAATGAGGCTACACATACAGCTTTTAAGAGACAGTTCAGAGAAGAGGATACTAATGGAAAACTTGTTGGGGAGATTGAGCCTGCTTATAGAGGTCATGCGGAAGATGTATATCGATATTTTGGCGGTGATTTGAAAATTATTTTTTGCGTCAGAAATCCTATGGATACATTGTACTCTTATTTCAAAATGGAAATGAGAAGTGAAGTGTTTATGTTGGATTCAAAGTCTTCGGGAGCAGAAATGATGGATGGCTTTGAATATGTAACCCCTGAAATGTTTGACAGATGGGCATCAAAATATAGATATAGAGGGTTATATTCGGATCATATCAAAAGTTATTTAAAATATTATCCTATAGAACAAGTTAAAATCATTATCAGTGAAGAAATGTATGCAGATACGTATAATTGCATGGACGATCTTCAGAATTTCTTAGGGATTTCGAAGGAAAATAAATTAGAATATCTAGAATTTCCACGAGAGAATATGGGTAACAGGGTAGCAAAAAACCAAAAGGGATTGGAGATTAATGTGAGTATTGGGCAGCTTTGCCGTAGATTGAGGCGGCAGGGCGATTCACAATCACTTGACATGCTGTTGAATATTCGCAAAGAAATAGAAGAGTTTACAACGGTAGATTATAATGAGCCTATGTGGGAATCGACTCGTCAGAATTTATTGGACTATTATATGGACAGCATTCATGAGTTGGAAGGTATGCTGGGAAGGAGCCTGCAGGGGATTTGGTATTAGGGGAGTATTACATTACAGTTATATTCAATTATATTGTATGGAGGGTAGAAGTGTGAATGAAAAAATAATAATTGAAAAAAACATACGGCGCTTTTTTCAAACAAATGTAAATAGAAAGATTGCTGTGTTGCCTTTTAGAGATTTATCCGGTTTGGTAAATGATGTTTTAAAGGAAGAGTTTAATGTAGAAATAGAATTTATAGTAGATAATAATGCTTATGATATGAAGTACATTTATCCAATGGATCGGATGCCTGAAGGATATGAGGAGTGCAGTTTTTTTCTGGCAGCGACTGGAGATACCAAAAAAGTATTAAGAAAAAATCTTTTGAAGTATGTTTCCGAGGATAAGATTATTGATCTGCTGTTTGATGAAGAAAGAGAAAAAATTTTGGACGGCGATTCTAAGGTGCATATAGATTTTTTGTCTCCTGGCTTTGCTAAATGTGGTACAACTTCCTTACACTATGCGTTGGCACAAAATCCTAAAATATTTTTGCCGCATATAAAAGAGACATATTTTCTGCACTATGCGATAAACAAGACGACACATGAAGCTTTTAAGAGAAACTATAAGACTGAGGAAACTATTGGGAAAATTGTTGGGGATATTGACCCTGCGTATAGAAGCAATGCAGAAGAAGTGTATCGATATTTTGGAAGCGAATTAAAGATTATCTTTTGTGTAAGAAATCCTATAAATATGTTGTATTCTTATTATAAACATGAAATGAGAAATCATGAATTTATGGAAGGGGGGGGGTACGAGGAAGTTTGTCCCGAGGTATTTGATCAGTGGGCTCTGAAATACAGATTTAGGGGAATTTATTCATATTATATTAAGAATTTTTTGGAATATTATCCAATGGAACAAATCAAAATTATTGTCAGTGAAGAACTATATGCGGATCCATACAGGCATATGGATGATCTCCAGAATTTTCTAGGTATTCCAAGGGAAGACAGAATGGAATATCTGGAATTCCCTCGGGAAAATATAGGCAGTAAAATATCAAAGAATCAAGAGGGATTAGAAATCAATAGGGGCATTGAACAACTTCGTTACAGATTGAGACGGCAGGGTGACGCTGAATCATTGGCTTATCTGGAACAACTTCGTGAAAAAGTTGAGAAATTTACTGTGGTCGATTATAATGAGCCCATGCTCGATTCTACCCGTCAAAATTTGTTGGAATATTATATGGACAGCATTCATGAATTGGAAGGAATGCTGGGAAGGAGCCTGCAAGGCGTATGGTATTCATGATAAGTGACGCGGCAGTATTCGGAGATCGTTTGGATGCCGGAAGGAGAAAATATGAGTGAATTAAGTCATTTGGATGCCCTGGAAGCAGAGGCTATCTACATTATGCGGGAGGTTGCAGCAGAGTGCGAAAAACCCGTTATGCTTTACTCTATAGGAAAAGACAGTTCGGTTATGCTTCATCTTGCCATGAAAGCGTTCTATCCCGAGAAGCCACCGTTTCCGTTTATGCATATTGACACTACGTGGAAATTTCACGAGATGATCGAATTTCGTGATCGGACTGCGCAGAAATATGGATTAGAGATGCTGGTTTATACCAATGAAGAGGGAGTGCGTCAGGGAATCAATCCGTTTGACCACGGCGCTGCCTATACAGATATTATGAAAACGCAGGCATTAAAGCAGGCGCTGGATAAATATGGTTTCACGGCAGCCTTCGGAGGCGGTAGACGTGACGAAGAGAAGTCAAGGGCTAAGGAACGTATTTTTTCTTTCAGAAATCCGGAACATGCGTGGGATCCGAAGAATCAACGGCCGGAGATGTGGAAGGCATATAATACAAAAATTAAAAAGGGTGAAAGTATACGAATTTTTCCTCTTTCCAACTGGACAGAAAAAGATATCTGGCAGTATATTCGCAGAGAAAACATAGAAATTGTGCCCCTTTATTTTGCAAAGGAGCGTCCGGTAGTATATCGGGATGGAAATATCATTATGGTAGACGATGACCGTATGAAGCTGCTGCCGGGGGAGAAGATTGAACATAAAATGGTTCGGTTCCGTACATTGGGATGTTATCCTTTAACCGGAGGTGTGGAGTCACAGGCCGATACGTTAGACGCAATTATAGAAGAAACTCTGAGTAGTGTTACCTCCGAGCGGACAAGCCGTGTGATTGACCATGAGGCGGCAGGCAGTATGGAGAGACGTAAGAGAGAGGGGTATTTCTAAGATGGGAAAAGGACTGTTGAAATTTATCACTTGCGGAAGTGTAGATGATGGAAAGTCCACATTGATCGGTCATATGCTGTATGATGCCAAACTCTTGTATGCTGATCAGGAACGTGCATTGGAATTAGACAGCAGAGTGGGAAGCCGTGAGGGAATGATAGACTATTCATTACTTCTGGATGGGCTTATGGCAGAGCGTGAACAGGGCATTACCATTGATGTAGCGTATCGGTATTTTACGACGGATAACAGAAGTTTTATTGTGGCGGATACTCCGGGGCATGAAGAGTACACTCGTAATATGGCAGTCGGTGCCTCCTTTGCAGACTTGGCGGTTATTCTGGTAGATGCGACGCAGGGAATCCTTATTCAGACCCGCCGGCATGCCAGAATCTGTGCTTTAATGGGGATACGTCATTTTGTATTTGCAGTAAATAAGATGGATCTGATTCACTATGAAAGTTATCGTTTCGAACGGATCGAGAGAGAGCTGAGACAGCTCTGCTTTGAGCTAAAGATTGATAATGTTGTGATTATTCCTGTGTCTGCGACGGAAGGCGACAATGTCACGAAATTGTCGGAGCGGATGCCATGGTATAAAGCTCCGCAGTATCTTGGTAAGTCATTACTGGATTATTTGGAAAATGTAGATGTTTCCGATGAGGATCAGGAAGCAGGATTTGTCATGCCGATACAGCGGGTATGCCGTCCTAATCACACCTTTAGGGGATTTCAGGGGCAGATTGAGTCGGGAAGTGTCAGGGTAGGTGATGAACTGGATATTCTGCCGAGTAATGAAAAGGCAAGGGTGTGTTCCGTATTAATCACGGATCAGGAGAGTGAGAGCGCTAAAGCGGGACAGCCGGTTACGATACAGCTTGACCGTGAAGTAGATATATCCCGTGGATGTGTGCTGACAAAAAAATCCAAATTAAAAGTCAGCAATATGTTCGCGGCGATGCTTCTCTGGATGGATGACGAGCAGTTGATGGCGGGAAGGAATTTCTATATCAAACTCGGAACCAAGCTGTTACCGGCAACAATTTTGAATATTAAGTATAAAGTAGATGTCAATTCGGGAGAACATATTCCGGCAGAGCATATTTATAAAAATGAACTTGCTTATTGTGATGTGGTTTTGTCTGAGAAATGTGTGTTGGATAAATTTACAAATCATAGGATGTTGGGCAGTTTTGTATTGATCGACCGCATTACGAATATGACATCTGCCTGCGGAGTGATTGAACATTCTCTGCGCCGCGGCGATAATCTGGTCTGGCAGGATTTGGATATTACAAGACAGCACCGGGCGGGCAAGATGGAACAGACGCCGGTTACGATTTGGTTTACAGGATTATCGGGTGCGGGTAAGTCAACGCTTGCCAATGAACTGGAGAAACGTCTGAACCTGATGGGAAGATATACCATGCTTCTGGACGGAGATAATGTCCGTATGGGGCTTAATAAGGATTTGGGATTTAGGGAAAAAGACCGTGTGGAGAACATTCGTCGTGTATCAGAGGTCGCAAGGCTTATGAATGATGCCGGTTTGATTGTGTTGACATCCTTTATTTCACCCTATCAGGCGGATCGTGAAAATGCCAGGGACATTATCGGTAAAGAAAGCTTCATTGAGGTTTATGTGAGTACGCCGATTGAGGAGTGTGAGCGGCGTGATGTGAAGAATCTGTACCGGAAGGCACGGAACGGTGAAATTCCTAATTTTACGGGTATCAATAGCCCATATGAGGCACCGGAGAACCCGGATATAGTAGTGGATACCAGCGGAAAGAGTATAGATGAATGTGTGGAAGAGATCCTCGCAGTTATTATGGAGAGAATTAAATTTGTATAGGAAGACAGAATCAGAACTGATCGGTGGAGGAAGTTATGTGGGAGAAGGAATTGGAAGTTGCAAAGAAAGCGGCCGTGGAGGCAGGAAAGGAGATTCGGCGCATTTATGATGAACACGGAGATATGCAGGTAGAGTATAAGGAGGGAAATTCTCCGTTGACGATTGCGGATAAAGCTTCTAATGCGATCATTGTGGATATGCTGAGAAAATCGTTTCCGGATTATGCAATCCTCTCCGAAGAGGAGAAGGATAATCGTGAACGCCTGAACAATGAATTATGTTTTGTAGTCGATCCGTTGGATGGGACTAAAGAATTTCTGAAACGTAATGGACAGTTTACGGTTAATATAGCGTTGGCATACCGGCATGAAACCGTTATGGGAGTGATCTATGTGCCGGTTACGGGAGACTTGTATTATGCCAGTCAAAACGATGGTGCGTATCTGGAAGATTCGACACAGAAAGTGACAAAGCTGCATGTGTCTGACTGTACAGTAATTTCAGATTTGCGCGTGGTCATGAGCAGTTCTCACGGATGTAAGGAAATGGATGATCTGATCCAGAAATATCAGTTTAAAAATCTTGTTAAAATCGGCAGTTCCCTGAAAGGATGTCTGGTTGCCAGAGGCGATGCGGAAATCTACTACCGCCATAATCCTACTATGGAATGGGATACTGCCGCCATGCAGTGCATCGTTGAAGAGGCAGGAGGAATCTTCCGCCAGATGGATAATACACCGATGCTTTATAACCGGGAAGATTCGCTGAATGCGAAGGGATTCTATATTCTAAACAGGATAGAAAACCTACTGTAGTGCCATTGTGCAAGAAGGAATGTATTTTGGGGTGAATGTAAATGCAAGAACGGTTAAGCCGGTTTGATATTATGAAGGCTATTGGAATATATCTTGTCGTAGTGGGACATTTGCTTAATAGAATGTCATATGATAAAAGAAGCATTATATTTTTCTTGCACATGCCAGTGTTTTTCTTTGTCAGTGGTTTTTTTTCAGAAAAAAGTTTGGATAAATACGAAATATGGATGTTCTGTAAGAAAAAAATGGTTTCATTAGTTATCCCATATATTATATGGAGCGGGATCTCTTTACTGGCAAATACGCTGTCCGCATTTATAGGCGGGCAGATTTCATCAGAGTGGTTGCTAAATGAGTGTGTGGATATTTTTTTATGTGCCCGGTCAGTATGGTTTTTGATCGCCCTTTTTTTTCGCATGTTTTATATGCTTTCATAAGAAAATTTTGTAGAAAACTTAAAGTGGGAAAAGCAACGGTTGTCTGCTATTTCGTATTATGGATAGTGGCTTCAAGTATATTGCCGGATCATATTCTGGCATTTTATAAAGTAAAGTGGCTGTTTCCTTTTCTGATATTCGGGGGGATTGCAGCGAACATAAAGAAAGCATTTAGAGCGGAAAAGCGACAGGTATTTGCAGGAACTGTGGTATTTATATTGGCATCTGTGTTTTTGTATGAAGAAAAAATGGCGAAAGTATATTCCGAGTTTTTATATACGAATTTACCCGAAATTGCCATTGGAGTGGTGTATTATGCGATTAGTTCGCTGGGAATATGGTGTTTATATGAATGGTCGGGCTACATAGCAAAAATAGATCGACTAAAAGAAAAAATGTGTATGGTGGGAAGGCGTAGTATTGATATATATGTAGCGCATATGCTGGTAATTAAGTTCTTTTTTTTCATACCCCGGTTAATTCAGCAGAGTAAGATAATGATTGTTCTATATGCGTGTATCTATGCTTTTATTGTTGTAGTGTGCATTGCCGTGGTGAGCGATAAATATCTGAAACATATTAAAGTATATAATCTGGCGGTTGGCGCAAAAAAGGAGAGCGCTGGGGAAAATATAAGGATGGAACGCCGCACTTTATTGTAGGGTCATCATTTTATAGCGAGAGGCATCAATGAACTCCGCCACGAAATCTGTTTGAGGATGAAAGCAGATTTCTTCCGGGGTTCCGATTTGTTCTACGCATCCCTGGTTTGTTACAATGATAGTATCGGCTACCTCCATAGCCTCTTCCTGATCATGTGTTACGAAAATACTGGTGATACCGACCTGTTCGATCATGTCTTTGAGCCATGTGCGCAGTTCACGGCGCACTTTTGCGTCGATTGCGGCAAAGGGCTCATCCAATAGCAGAAGCAGTGGATTGGGAGCAAGGGCTCTTGCAAATGCCACACGCTGGCGTTGACCGCCGGAAAGCTGATGGGGATACCGTTTTCCCAGATCTTTCATGGAAATGAGTTCTAAAAGCTCATCTACGCGGTTCTTAATCTCTGCTTTGCTTTTTTTCTGTACTTCCAGACCGAAAGCAATGTTGTCAGCTACCGTCATATAGCGGAAGAGCGCATAGTTTTGAAACACAAATCCGATGCCGCGCTTGCTTCCCGGCAGGGAGTTGACTCTCACATTATTTATGATGATATCGCCGGAATCAGGTGTGTCGAGCCCGGCTATCATTCTCAGAATGGTGGTTTTGCCACTGCCACTGGGGCCAAGCAGAGCAGCGAGATCACCTTTTTCCACACTAAAGTTCACATCATTAGAGGCATGAAACCCATCAAAAGTTTTGTATATATTTTTCATTTCCAGATACATATGAATACCCTCTTTTCTATTTATTCTTCCATTCAATCAGATTTCTGGCTATCAGGATCAATACAGCCATTATTACCAGCAATGATGACACTGCGAAGGCGGCAGTAGTATTAAATTCATTATAAAGTATCTCTACATGCAGGGGCAGTGTGTTGGTTTTACCTCTTAAATGACCGGAGATAACGGATACTGCGCCGAACTCCCCCATTGCACGGGCTGTGCACAGTACAATACCGTAGAGCAGAGCCCATTTGATATGCGGGAATGTTATTTTGCGGAAAATGGTGAACCCGTTCGCACCCATAAGCGCTGCCGCCTCTTCTTCGTCTTTTCCCTGTGCGTTGAGAACCGGCAATAATTCACGAAAGACGAAGGGAAATGTGACAAAAATCGTCGCTAAGATAATTCCCGGCACTGCAAATACTATTTTGATGCCGTGGGATTTCAGAAAATCACCCATCCATCCGACATTTCCGAAAGTCAATATGAAAATCAGGCCTGCTATGACCGGTGAAATCGAAAAAGGAATGTCTATTAATGCGGACAGTATCTGGCGTCCCCTGAAATAGAATTTGGATACCAGATAGGAGGCAACGATTCCGAATACCGTATTAACGGCTACGGCGGATACTGTTGCCAATAAGGTGAGCTGCAGCGCTTTGACCGTATATTCGTCGAATACAGCTTTCTGATAAGCGGCCCAGCCATCTCTGAAAGCGTTGATAATCACTACGATCAAAGGCAGTATCAGCATGATAAAAAGGAATAGTGCGCATGTTCCTATTAATATATTTTTTACGATGTGATTCGATTCGCTTTTGTGCGGATCGATCACCTTTTGAATGGAATTGATACCGTCTCCGACGACATCCTGTTCATAATTTTTTTTCACTTCTTTCGCCATATTTATAGCCACGCCTTTCCAGCAGAATTTGTTTTTTTGTGTAGTGTGTGGATATCAGCACTTGCTGAACTTCTGCATGTGAAGCTGAATGGAATTGATCAGCAGCATCAGCAGAAAAGAGATCAGCAATAATACCAGTGCGCATGCGGTTGCATCGGCGTATTTATATTGCTCCAGTTTTGTCATGATCAGCAGAGGCGCTATCTGGGTTTTGTAAGGTATGTTGCCTGCAATAAATACCACGCTTCCGTATTCTCCGATTCCCCGGGCGAAGGCAAGACCGAATCCGGCAAGCAGCGCCGGAAATAATTCGGGCAATATGACGCGGAAAAAGGTGTAAGTTCTGCCGGCGCCCAGCATAAGCGCCGCTTCTTCATACTGCCTGTCAAGTTTTTCAAGTACCGGTTGAACTGATCTTACTACGAATGGAATGCCTACAAATATCATGGCAATGGTAATTCCAATGCGTGTATAGGCAATTTTAATACCGGCTTTCGCAAAAACAGAGCCTATCCATCCCTGATCGGAATAGAGATAAGTCAGGGAAATACCAGCTACAGCGGTCGGCAGAGCAAAAGGTAATTCGATCAGGCCATCCATCAGTCGTCTGCCCGGAAATTCATAGCGCTCGATCACCCAGGCCAGCATAAGCCCGAATACGACATTGACCAGCGCGGCAATAAAAGAACAGGATAAGCTGACTACATAACCGGACACGATCTGGCGCGAAGTAACAATATCAATAAATTCTTTAAAATCAAGCTGAGCAGTGCTGATAAATATGGATGCCAGAGGAATCAGCACGAGGATGCTTAGCATAAACAGTGTTATACCCATGGAAAAACCAAATCCGGGAATGACTCTGACGCCTTTTTTGTTTTTCACTTTTACAATCTGCTGTTCCATGAATAGAAGATCCTTTCTTACAAGTACCGTATGTACCATTAATATTTATTCATCATATATTTGATCAAAAATGGCGCCGTCTTCAAAGAAGGTTTTGTATGCTTCATTCCAGCCGCCGAAATCTTCTATGGTAACAAGGTTCATGTCGAGATTGAACTGATCTGAAAATTCACGCAGGATATCTTCATTTGAAGGACGATAATAATTTTTGCCGGCGAGTCTTTGCGCATCTTCGCTGTATAAGTATTTCAGATAAGCGGAAGCAGCTTCGGGGGTGCCGTGGCTTTTGGCATTTTCATCTACCACTGCAACGGAAGGCTGTGCCAATATGCTTATGCTTGGCGTTATGATCTCATACTGATCAGGATATTCCTGCATGGACAGATAGGCTTCGTTCTCCCATGCAATTAATACATCGCCCTGACCGTTTTCAACAAATGTATTCGTTGAACCTCTGGCTCCGGAGTCCAGTACCAATACATTCTGATACAGTTTTTTCATGAATTCCTGTGTCGCTGCCGAATCCTGTCCGTCCTGTTCCTGCTGATATGCCCATGCCGCAAGAAAACTCCAACAAGCGGCTCCGGATGTTTTGGGGTTGGGGGTAATTACATCAACGTCATCTCTGATCAGGTCATCCCAATCCTGAATGTTCTTTTCGTTGCCTTTGTGCACCAGAAATACGATGGTGGATGTATACGGTGAACTGTCCTTATCGAATTCGTCCTCCCAGCCGCTTTCGATCAAACCGGCCTCTTCAATTGCCGTTACATCATGGGCCAGCGCAAGCGTTACGACATCGGCTTCGTTTCCTTCAATCACGGAACGTGCCTGGGAACCGGAACCGCCGTGGGATTGTGTCACGGTTACATCCTGTCCGGTCTTTTCTTTCCAGTAATCACAGAACAGTTCATTATAAGCAGCATAGAACTCTCTTGTCGGGTCGTAGGATACATTCAGTAACTCTACAGAAGTATCGCTATTGGCGGTACTGCCGGAAGCACTTCCGCACCCTGTGAGCATTCCCGCAATCATACATGCAGATAAAACAGATAAGCAAACGTTTTCTTTAATTTTTTTCATAACTTTAACTCCTATCCCTTTCGATTTGGTTATAATGCAAATAAAAATATTGCATTTATTGGCATATTTGCTATAATTGTTTAGGAACAGTATATGCGCATGAAAATATAAATGCAACCCAATTATTGGCAAACGTTTGCTTGAGAAGTATTCAAAGAAAAGAGGAAATTATGTCATTAAAAAGAATTGCGGAAATGGTCGGAGTTTCCCCTTCTACCGTGTCGCGGGTGTTAAACAATACGGTGCCAACCTGCGCATCTTCAGAACTAAAGGAGAAGATCTGGGAAGCGGCCCATACTTTAAACTATGTGCCTAATACAGCGGCACGTAATTTAAAGATGGGAAAGCATGAGACCGCGAGAAGTTATAAAATAACTGTTATATTGACGAGGATCGGTTTCCTGGATAAGGATCCTTTTTTTCGCGAATTGTTTCAGAGCATTGAAGCGAGCCTGCTGGCCAATTCCTGTATACTGCAGGCGGTTACGAATACAGAGGATGTGGATTTCTCTGCTTTGGAGAAAACGGACGGCATCATTATATTGGGGAGATGTTCCGATGAGTTTCTGACTCGTTTAAAACATTATACCCGCAATATCGTAGGGGTAGACAGAAATCCTACCGATTATAAAATGGATGAGATCATTTGTAACGGGAAGACTGCGGCAGTAAAAGCGATGGAATATCTGTTGTCATTAGGACATCGGAAAATAGGTTACATCGGAGACTGTTCTTTTGAGGCGAGATATGTCGGATATTGTGAAACGCTGATCAAACAAAATATTCCGATCAATTATCATTATATCTATTCCACAGACCAGACATATGAAAGTGGTTATCGTGCTATGACGGAGTTACAGCAGCGTGATATGACTGCAGTGCTCTGTGCGAATGATATCTCTGCATTAGGGGCTATGCAGGCACTGACCGATTCTGCTTCTAAGAATAAGGCAAAGCGGCAGGCACTGTCAATTATTGCGATCGACAATATTGCGCAGTCCATGACGGCAACGCCGCTTCTTACGACGGTGGATATACCGAAGGAAGAAATGGGGCGGATGGCGGTCACAGTTCTCCTGGACAGGATTTCGCATAAGCACACCGAATATTTGAGAGTCGAATTTCCGTGTAAGGTTATAGAGAGGGAGAGCTGTTATCGGCTGTAGGCCGAATGAAGTGATATGTCACTATAAAAGGGTTGAAAATACGGGAAATAATGGGTATTATAATAATATGCTGAAAGGGACGGTGAAATGAGGAAAAAGATATCGATCAATGTACCGTGTTATAATGAAGAAAATAATGTAAAGCCGATGGCGGAGGCGCTGACGCATATCATGCAGTCCATGGATTATGATTATGAGATTATCTTTAGAGATAATTGTTCCACGGATGCTACAAAGGAGCGATTGCGAGAGCTGGCGGCTGAGGACAAGCATATTAAGGTTATTATGCTCAACAGGAATTACGGTACCGGCGGCCGTGGAAGGAGAATGCGCTTGGGATGCTGTACCGGAGATGTGATTCTGCATATAGCATGTGATTTTCAAGAGCCGCCGGAACTGATTCCGGAGTTTGTCGGATATTGGGAACAGGGATATAAAGTGGTGGCGGGGCAGAAGATGGGTTCTGAAGAAGGAAGGATCAAGTATTTTTTGAGACACGTGTATTATAAGATCATGAATGCCTTTTCCGAGGTCCCCCAGTATGATCATATGTCGGGAATTATGCTGTATGACAGAGAAGTCCTGGAAGAGATCATCAAGATGGACGAAGACATTGCACTGAGAAACGCGCTGGCTGATATGGGATACGAGGTGAAGCTGATTCAGTATGTTCAGGAAAAACGGCGGAGCGGCAAATCCAGCTACAATGTGTGGCGTTATTTGAATTTTGCACTGAATAGCCTTGTGAATACTTCCACGGCTCCGCTTAGACTGATGACGGTTGCAGGATTTTGTATGTCTGTAATCAGTTTTTTGCTAGGCGTGTTTTATTTCATTATGAAATTGACCTTGTGGTACAGATTTTCGGCGGGCATGGCACCAGTGCTGATCGGTATGCTGTTTTTGGGATCCGTACAGTTGCTCTTTATGGGAGTGCTGGGTGAATATATCGGTGTAATACTCCGGAAGGTGTCGAGGCAGTCAGATGTGATTGTAAGTGAAATGCTAAATATTGACAGCGCTGCAGAACGAACGGATTGATTTCAAATCATGTGACGTGAACGGATTTGCCTGAATAATTTTGAATGGAATAAATAATGAGAAATACAGAGAAGCAACTTAAGCAGGATTATGCATGGAATACAGCAGCGGGATTAATTAATGCCGCAGAGGCAGTCGTTATGTCCATGATCGTTACCCGGATGACGGGACTTGCAGACGCGGGTATGTTGACGATGGCATTTGCGATAGGAAATCTGATGCTGCCCATAGGCAAGTTTGGAGTGCGCAATTATCAGGTGACAGACGTGGAAAATAAGTTTTCTTTTTTCACATATCTGACGACACGTTTGGTGACAGTCTTAGCTATGGTGATAGTGCTCTGTGGATATTTAGGTTATGCGGCGGTGGGATTAAAATATGGTTGCGACAAAATCGGAATCATTTTTGCGATATGTATGATTTATGCCGTCGAGGCATGGGAAGACGTGATATGGGGGTACTATCAGAAGAAGGGCAGGTTGTATGCGGGAGCTAAGATGTTCTGCTTAAGGTGGATCGGTATTTTGCTGCTCTTTCCTGTCGCATTATATATCAGCAGAGATTTAAAGGATGCTTTGTTGTGGTGCCTGCTGGTTTCTGTGGTCATATTTCTGATCCTTCTGAGGGTATCCTATCCGAAGCTTTGTAGCGAAGAAGACCGATTTTCAAGACTGCTTTGCAAGAAGATAGATTTATTGCAGATTGGACAGCTCCTGAAGGCGGTATTGCCGTTGTTTGGCATTTCTTTTTTGGCACTCTTTGAGAATAATATGCCGAAATATGCCATTGACGCGTATTTAACGGACGAGATACAGGCATGCTACGGATTTGTAGCCATGCCCGTGTTTGTAATAGGTTTATTGAATAATTTTATTTATCAGCCGACGCTTGTTCCCATGGCGATTGAATGGGAACAGGGGCGAATTGATAAGTTTCGGAAACGGATCACGAGGCAGGGCGTGATCATAGGCGTACTGGCTGTTGTGTGTCTGGCAGGGGGATATTTATTGGGCGTTCCGGTATTATCGCTGCTGTACCATACGGATTTGAGCGGATATAAAGGAGAATTGATGATACTGCTATTGGCGAGCGCTTTTCTGGCGCTATCGGGATATCAAAGTGTGGTCTTGACAATCATGCGCTGCCAAAAGGCACTGTTATTGCCGCATGTTATCGTTGCGCTCATGGCGATGGTCAGCCTGCCGGTTGTTGTATCAAGGTATGGGACGATGGGAGCAGCAATCTGTTATATGGCATTGATGGCGCTGCTTAGTCTGTTGTACGGGGGAATACTAATCAAAAAACTGAAAGGACATTAGGTATGAAAGTAGTTATCCTGGCGGGAGGAAAAAGGAGTACCATCAGCAATGAACAGGAGGGGATTCCCAAGCCGATGGCAGAAATTGGCGGGAAACCAATTCTATGGCATATCATGAAGAGTTTTACGGCATACGGATTAAATGAGTTCATCATATGTGGCGGCTATAAAGTCGATATGATCAAGACATATTTTATGGATTATTATATCTATCAGTCTGATATTACTGTCGATCTGCAGACCAATACGGTTGAGATTCACAAAAACCGCACGGAGGACTGGAAAGTAACAGTGGTGGATACCGGTCTGTACAGTGAGACGGGACTCAGGATCGCGCAGATCGAGAAATATATTAAGGACGACACATTTATCGTCACGTACGGCGATTGTCTCTCTGATATCGACATGAATGGAATGCTGGCATACCATAGGGAGCACGGAAAGATAGCGACAATGGCGGTAGCAAGGCCAACCGGAAGGAATGCGGCGATCGAGATCGATTCGGAGGGGTATCTGGTCAGGGAAGCCGAAACTTCCGAAAATGATCAGGCGTGGATCAACGCCTGCCTTTATGTGTTTCATAGGAAGGTATTTCATATATTGAATGGCAACTATAATCTGAACAAGGTGTTGAAAGAAAATTTAGCGGATAAGGGTCAATTGATCACTTATAAGCATCGGGGATTCTGGGCACCCGTAGAGACGCACCATGACAGATTTACTATGGAGAATCTATACAGCGCGGGAATGGCACCTTGGCTGAAGAAGGGGATATGTCATGATTATCAAAATGCGGAAGGAGAATAGAGATGCAGACAAATCCTGTGAAACAAAATATAAAAAGTTTTATTGCGGTCTTCGCAGCCGGAATGATGTCCATTTTCGTATTTAATATTGTAAAACTATGGGCTCCCCTTCGGGAGAGGGTTGGTGGCACTAATCTGGCGCAGTATGCCTTGGTGTGTTGTGTGTTTATGATTACTTATCTGGCGGCATATGCGATACTGCAGTGCAGGATATTTGATCGAGAGAAGGTGTTGAACATGCTCAGTGGTATATGCTGTGTCAGTGTGGTGCCTTTCATGTATATTTTCTGGAGGTTTGATACAAAGGTGGCTTACTCAAGTGCGGATACTTTTTTGTGGCATATGTATCCGACAGTCATCGTATTGGGAATCCTCATTGCAATTGCGTTGCTATATGGGACGATAGCTACACATCTTAAAATGGAAGAGAGGAAAGAGAAATGTTGTTTCGGTCTGTACTATGCGCTGATCATTGCCAGCAGTGGTTTCCTGAATCATTTTCCCGAATATTTGAGTGTGGATTATTATCATGGCAGCGCGGTGTTTAATTCCATATATAATGTGATGCAGGGAGTGCCGTATGGGGAGATCACAAATTCAGTGTATGGCAATTATGCCATTTTACTGGCGTTGCCTCTGAAACTGTTCGGCAAAGGGGAATATATCGCTCTCAGTGGCATTATGTCTCTGCTGACAATGCTATGTGTCGGCATGTGTATCTATGCGATCCATAATTTGATTGAGCGGAAAGATATCAGGGTACTGTGCACGGCAGCGCTTTTGTGGAATCTCGTCTTCTTGAAAAGGAACTACTGGCAGCGTTATCCTATGCGCGTACTGTGGCCGACTGTACTGATCGCATGGATGGTATTCCTGAACAGGCACGTGAATCATGCTGCTTCCCGTCGGTATAAATATTATGCAGGCACCTGGCTGATACTGGTGCTGTCGATCGTGTGGAATAAGGAGAGCGGGATCGTATGCCTGATAGGCTATCTGGTTTATACTGTCTCCAGAGGGATTGTCGGTGTCTACGCGAAGGAGAATATCAGAATGCGGGACATTGTGTGTGAGTGCTTTGTGATGATCACCAGCCTGCCGGCGGCTTATATGGCAGTAGGATTATATAACCTTGCGGTCAGCGGAACCTGGATTACATGGCAGGTGTTTTTATTCCCGCTGTTCAGTAAAAAATATATGATTGGTTCGTTGGAGCTGAGCTTGTGGCCGGGAATATGGACGTGGATGGCAGTGGTAATTCTTTTTTTGGGCATGGTTGTCAGACTGGGAATCAGAATCTTGCGCAGGGAGTTGTACGATTCGAAAACATGTATCTATGCGGCTGTAGCTGTGATTGGATTGGGGCTTATGACCTATTTTATGAACCGCGCAGCCTATGGGAATCTGACGATTTGCTACTATGAGGCAATCATTTGTATGGGCGGTCTTTTTGAACTGATGAAGCAAGACGATTATGGCCGAATGGTGAGCACGACAATGCGGACCTTGCAAGCACTGGTATTGATTGCGCTGATAATTGGTGAGATATTGCATTTTGGCGATGCGCTGTATACCAGAACAGGTTATGAGAATTGGGAGATTCTGGCACTGCGTGATCAGATCCGGGAGGATGTACAGGAGGATACCTACGCTTTTGGCATTGATATTCCGGAACTGTACAGCATATTAGGATGGAAAACGAGGAGCTATACGACAGACTGGGCGGACGCAAGTATCACAGGGGATGCGATCCCGAACAAACTATACAGCGATCTTGAGTACGAGGATACTATTATAACGTCCCAAAAGACATTGGAAAGACGTAAGGAGGTCGCAGAATATGTATATGATAGATACCGCATTGAGAAAACCTATACCCTCAATGAAAACGTTGAGTTTTACCTGATGAAACGAAAATAGGCAGGCGTTCTGGAAAATCTGGTAATTGGACCGTATGAGGCTGATTTCCCGAAACTAAATTATTTGGCTGGTATTTTGACAGTATGAGGTATGAATGATGAGAAAATCGGGGATTTACAGAAATATATGCAGTATCATTATTATATTTATGCTGGGATTATTCTTGTTTTTATTACGAAATGATATTCCGCTTTACGGAGATGATGTAGGAGGATTGGTGTCAAATAATCCGAATAGCACGTATATAGATGATCGTGTCGTGGAGGGAGAATGTGAATTAGATCTGGATTATTCTCTTCGTACATCGTGGGATAAACTTGTTGTGTCATATTTTTCGTGGACGGGTAGGGTGATATATAAATTTCTTGCGCCATTGATTCGAATGTTTTTTTCATTTCCTGTGGGGATTAATTGGACAATATTCAGTCTCTATATTATGTCAATGCTGCTTATAATGTTTATGTTGGTAGTGGATATTGCCAGTGGCGGCTTACGGGAGGGAATGAAAAATCCGTTGGTCGTTTTGATTGTGGGCGTACTTATCTTTTTTGCACCAAGTTATTCTTATGCATATATGACGAGACTGATCATGTATACTTTCACCAACATTTATGTTGCGTCAGTTGTATTGTACCTTGCATATTATAGATTGCTTCAGCGTGTGTTCGAGCGTGCGGGAAATATTTCGGCAAGCAGCATACCGGTGGAGGAGCGTAAGAGTACAATTTCATCATGCAGGCTACTTTTAGGGATAAATTTAATAGGGCTTTTAGCCGGACTTTCGCATGAAGCCTATGGAGTAATCTTTGGGGCGGTTTTATTGACGCAGTTGACTAGATTCTGGCTGAAAAATCATCGGAAGATATCTATCCGCTATTTGTTTATGTATGTCGGTTATGTTGTCGGATTCTGCATTTGTTTCTTTGCACCCGGAAATTTTAATCGTGCGGCGCAGAGTCATGAATCTGCATTGCATACCGTTCCTTTGCTTGCCAGAATTTCTAACAGTATTTATATTCATGCATTTGTTGCTTATAAAATCTGGATCATCCCTGTAATTGTGCTTCCGGGACTTGTTATTCTTCTTGCGATATTGTTGAAGAAGAGAGTTTTGACCGTGAAAGATTTGATGCATGTTTTCCTAAATAATCTGGAATGGTTTCTTGGCTTCGGAATGTCTGTGGTAACCTGGGGAATGGTTGCACGTGTGGTGAGTTATGGGATGCTCTTAGCAAACGTGCTGTTGATCATTGGAGTGGTCAGAGTGGTCCGGGAATTGTGGGAATTGATTGTAAGCCGGATTGCAGTATCAGAGAAAATACTTACAGAAATACAGATAATATCGGCAGGGATAAGCATTGCGGCGGTTATGCTTTTAACTGTGAAATGTTTTCCGCAGATATCAGATGCTCATCAAGTTGCGGTTGTATGGCGCGAGGATATCAAAGTAGCGAGAAAGGTAGGTATGGAGGAAATTGTTGTTCCGACATATCCGGAAGGCTTGGATTACCGATTCTACGATTTAACTATTATTAATCAGCAGGAGAATTATGATAAAGTATCAACTCAGGTCGTGTATGGTACACGAGTTGTGTTGGATAATTGACAGTTATCTGAGTAAATTATTTTATTCAGTAGGGCAGGAAGGATACGAAACAGATATGAAAGTAGTCATCTTAGCAGGCGGGAAAGGAAGCCGCATCAGTGAAGAATCGGTCTTAAAACCCAAACCGATGGTGGAGATCGGGGACAAACCGATCCTGTGGCATATCATGAAAATATATTCCGCCTATGGATATAATGATTTCATTATCTGCTGCGGATACAAGGGGCATATGATCAAGGATTATTTTATCCATTACTATATGTATCAGTCAGATGCCACTTTCAGCCTCCAGGATAAATCAAGGGAATATCACAATTCTACGGCTGAACCGTGGAAGGTGACATTGGCGAATACCGGGTTGGAGACTCTGACTGCCGGCCGTATTTTGCAGATACAGGATTATATCGGAGAAGATGAGAGCTTTATGCTGACTTATGGGGATGGTGTGGCGGATGTGGATATTCCGGCGCTGCTTGCTTTTCACGAGTCGCACGGACGGATCGCTACGATCACGACTACTCAGCCGGAAGGGCGTTTTGGTGCAATCAAGATAGATGATAACGATATGATCGAGAGCTTTAAGGAAAAAGCGAGAAAGGATCAGTCATGGGTCAACGCCGGATTTATGGTGCTTAACAGAGCGGTGTTTGATTATCTGGGAGACGGCTCCGAGATGTTGGAGGCTTCGCCGTTTGAACGGCTGGCTAAGGATCGGCAGATGGCGGCGTACAGACATCCCGGATTCTGGTCGCCGATGGATACGGTACATGACAGGGTATATCTTGAAGGATTGTGGAGTGAAGGTAAGGCACCCTGGAAAATTTGGTAAGGAGAAAGCGATGAATCAGAAAACAGAACAACAGGCAAAGGAAGAAATATTAAATTTGGTGAAAGACTATTGTGACACTTATCACAATGTACAGAAACCTTTTGAGGAGGGACAGCGGATTCCTTATGCATCCAGAGTCTACGACAGCGCAGAGATGGTCAATCTGGTGGACAGTGCGCTGGAATTCTGGCTGACGGCGGGACGGTATACGGATGAATTCGAGAAGAAGATGGCGGAGTATCTGGGTGTGAAATTCTGCTCTCTCGTGAATTCGGGTTCATCGGCAAACCTTATTGCATTTATGGCATTGACTTCGCCGCTTCTGGGGGAGCGGGCGATCGGGCGTGGAGATGAGATCATTACCGTAGCGGCAGGTTTTCCTACAACGGTGGCACCTATGATTCAGTACGGCGCAGTGCCCGTGTTCGTGGACGTGACCATTCCCCAGTATAATATTGATGTGACGATGTTAGAAGAGGCGTTGTCGGAGAAAACCAAGGCGGTCATGATCGCACATACGCTGGGTAATCCCTTTGATTTGAAAGCAGTCAGTGAATTCTGCAGGAAGCATAACCTCTGGCTGGTGGAGGATAACTGCGATGCCCTTGGTTCGGAATATACAATAGACGGGACAACGAAACTGACAGGTACTGTCGGTGATATCGGTACGTCCAGCTTCTATCCGCCGCATCACATGACAATGGGTGAGGGTGGTGCGGTATATACGGACAATCCGTTGCTTCATAAGTGCATTCGTTCTTTTAGAGACTGGGGGCGCGACTGTGTCTGCCCGTCGGGAAGGGACAACCTGTGCGGACACCGATTTGACAGGCAGTATGGTGAACTGCCGCTTGGATATGACCATAAATATGTGTATTCTCATTTCGGATATAATCTGAAAGCTACAGACATGCAGGCGGCAATCGGATGCGCACAGCTTGAGAAATTCCCTTCTTTCGTGGAGAGAAGGCGATACAATTTTGACAGGTTAAAAGCGGCGCTTCTGGCGTCGGATGAGACAGAGCACATTACGGATAAGCTGATTCTGCCGGAAGCCTGTGAGCACTCCAATCCAAGCTGGTTCGGTTTTATGGTTACTTGTAAAAATGGTGTAAGCCGTAGTAAGGTCGTACCGTATATGGAGGCTCATGGCATCCAGACCAGGATGCTTTTTGCAGGCAATCTGACGAAGCACCCGTGTTTCGATGATATGAGAGCAAAAGGTGAGGGGTATCGGATCGTAGGTGAGTTGACGAATACGGATCGTATTATGGAAGATACGTTCTGGATCGGCGTTTATCCGGGCATGACGGATGAGATGATCGACTATATGGCTAAAACATTGATCCGTGCGGTTATGCAGTAAGCAATGTGGTTTTGCGTTATCCTGCAGAAATTTTTTAGCAGATAACATAACATAGTGCGTGAGACATATGCCTGTCAGAGCAGCAGTGGATAAAGTTTTAGTGACGGAGAATAACTTATGGCAGAATTTGATTTTAAATTAGATTTCTATAAAGGGAAAAAAGTTCTGGTCACGGGGCATACCGGATTCAAAGGCACATGGATGTGCATGCTGCTCGTACAGGCAGGAGCACAGGTAACAGGGTATGCGCTTAAGCCGCCTACGGAGCCGAGCGTGTTTGCGCTCTGCGGAATTGAGAATAAAATCAATTCTGTGACAGGAGATATTCGCGATTTGGCGCATCTGCAGCAGGTGTTCGACGAAACGGAGCCGGAGATTGTCATCCATATGGCGGCACAGCCCATTGTCAGGGAGTCATACCGCAATCCGGTCTACACCTACGAGGTGAATGTCATGGGAACGGTCAATATTCTGGAATGTGTCCATATGCATCCGTGTGTACGTTCTTTTGTAAATGTCACGACCGATAAGGTATATCTGAACAGGGAGTGGGAGTGGGGATACCGGGAAAATGAAGAACTAAATGGCTATGACCCTTATTCCAATTCAAAATCCTGCTCAGAATTAGTTACAAGCAGCTATAGGAATTCTTTCATGAATCCGAATGATTTCGAAGAGGGGAAGAATGTAAAGCCTGCGGCTGTCTCAACTGCAAGAGCCGGTAATGTAATCGGCGGTGGGGATTTTGCGGCGGACAGGATCATTCCCGACTGCGTACGAGCTGTTTTGACAGGGCAGGAGATTATTGTCAGGAATCCTTATTCCACAAGACCGTATCAGCATGTGCTGGAGCCGGTTGCGGTGTATCTGATGCTGGCAGCGAGGCAGTATGAGGATTCTGGCCTTGCTGGCTGCTATAATGTTGGTCCGGATGAGACGGACTGTTATACAACCGGGGAGATCGTGACGCTCTTCTGTGAGAAATGGAACTGCGCAACCGGACAGCAGGTAAGCTGGCGTAATGAGTATGACGGCGGACCGCATGAGGCTAATTTCCTAAAGTTAGACTGCGCGAAATTAAAGGGAGTGTTCGGTTGGAAGCCGGTATGGAATGTAGAGAAGGCCATGGAGAAGATCGTGGAGTGGACGATTGTTTATCGCGATGGCGGGGACATTGCAGCGGTGATGAACAGGCAGATCGGGGAGTTTATAGGAAAATAAAGAAAACGTCGGATAATACCGGCGTTTTTAGTTTATTCTATGAAAAATGTTCTGGGAGTGTGTGAAGCTCGCTTCTATTTTTTACAGAAAAATAGATTTACATAACTTCACATTGGAAAGCTCATAAAAATGTGCTATGATAAAAAACAGTAGACATAGCATAATAACCATTATAACCTTACACGGATATAAAAGGGAGAGAGTTATCATGAGAATTCACAGAGCTCACGAGACAATATACAGATGGATTGCCATAATCTTATGCCTCGCACTGTGCTTGGGAGGCACACCGATGAATGCGTTGGCCAAAGAACCGGGCGCGGGTTTAGAAACGATACAGAATGATATGGCAGCTTTGACCCAAGAAGGCGTGGGAGAATCGAATGACAGCACAGGCCGAGGTTATACAGATAATAGCGAAGACGCCGATAATGGTGAGGCCGGTGTTGATGCAGGGCAGGCGGATGATATCGTGGCCACGGATGACTTCGGTCAGGGGAGTGACGCGGATGACCCGGCCGGTAGTGACAATGCAGACGATACCGATCAAATCGACGACAACGACGATTCGAGTGACAGCGGAGAAACAGATAAGAATGATTCGAATTACAATAATGGCTCGGATCCGGCGGATGATGGAAAAGGTACAGACGACTCCGCCGACGGAAATACCACAGACTCTGTATCGGAGAATGACGTGGATTCAGTCTCCGGGAATGATCTTACATCCGTTTCGGAAAACGAATTAGAAGACTCGGCTGCAAAACGGCATGCGCTGATCAAATCCGCGGAAGAAGCTTTTGATCAGCTGCTTACAGAGAAAGACCTGATGGCGCTTCTTTATCATACGGACAGCTACGGTGCCCGAAGCGGCGCAGATAAGGACAGCGCTGTCGTGGCGACGATAGAGATCGGGCAGACATTGTACATTAAGGGAATAAAAATCACGGAGGATGATGTCTGGTATCTCGTGCAGTTCTGGCTAAATGGTGCAGAGGGCATGGGATATGTGCAGAGCTATTATCTGGCCTATTCCGATGAGGACTGGATCGCATGGGAAGAGAAATATCTGCGCCCGATCTTAGAGGGAGAAGAGACGGAATACGGCATCACCGCGTATGGAATGACAGCCTATGACATGCTTCCGTATGCCGTAGATACTTCGGATATCAATGCGTTTCCGGGGTCTTATCAAGCTACGCTCAGGAGCCTGAAGAGCGAACATCCGAACTGGACCTTCGTACCCATGAAGACGGGACTTGACTTTAACACGTCTGTTTCTAAGGAGATGGGCGCTAAGAGCCTGATTCAGAAGACGACGAACAACTCTTCTAAAGGCTGGGTCGGGGAAGCGTGTCCAAGCGAAAGCGGATGGTATTATGCGACGCAGCCGGCAGTGGCATATCATATGGATCCGCGTAATTTCCTGACGGAAACTTCGATTTTCCAGTTTGAACAGTTGACGTTTAATGCTTCCTACCATACCGAGGAGGCAGTGCAGACTTTTTTAAACGGAACGTTTATGAAGGGAAAACTTGCGGACGATTCGCAGGGCCGTACTTATGCGAAGGCGTTCTATGAGATCGGCAAGAACAGGAAGTTGAGCCCGATTCATCTTGCGTCCCGCGTATATCAGGAGCAGGGACAGGGCACTTCAGGACTGATTTCCGGTACATATCCGGGGTATGAGGGATATTACAATTTCTTCAACGTGGGCGTCAATGGCGCTTCTACGGCGGAGAAGATCGTCAAAGGATTGACGTATGCAAAGGAGAAGGGCTGGAATACGCGCTATAAATCCCTTGAGGGCGGCGCGGCTACGATCGGCAATAATTATATTCTGAAATATCAGGATACTATATATCTGGAGAAGTTTAATGTTGATAAGAACAGCCCGTACGGAGTCTATGAGCATCAGTATATGCAGAATATCCAGGCGCCTTCCAGCGAATCCTCCAGCACGAGGAAGATGTATGCGAATGCAGGCTCCTTGAACAGCGCCTTTGTTTTCAAGATTCCTGTGTTTGATAACATGCCGGAAGATCAGTATTACCCGACGCTGCGCCTAAGCAGTACGAGTATCACATTGGACAGAAGCAAGGCGGCTGACTGTGAGGGCGGACGACAGCTAAAGCTGTATGTGGATGACATTGAAGTGAATCCATCCGAAGCGGAGTGGAAAAGCAGCGATCCTTCTGTTGTGTCAGTTCAGGACGGTCTGGTGAAGATAGCGGGCGGAGAGGAATCCGGAAAAGCGGGAGAAGCTGTAATCACGGCAACTTATCAGGAAGTGGAGGTGTCCTGCAAGGTTAAAGTAATCATATCCCTGCAGGCAATTACGCTTGATAAAGAGGAGATTTTCCTGCGTCGTCCCGATACGGTGGTGCAGGACACTACGGGACTTAGTCCGACGGAGATAGCAGAGAATACGGATCAGGCAGTCCTGCAGGTTACCTTTGATCCGGCGGACACGACGGCGGATCGAAAGATCACATGGACTTCGAAAAATGCGAAGATTGCCACGGTCAAGGCGGATCCGACAGATGATTCCAAGGCGGTCGTGAGCGCCGTCGGCGCAGGAAAAGTGGAGATCGTTGCGAAGGCGGCCAAAGCGGGAGGTCAGACGGCTTCCCGCACGGTATATGTCAGCGCGCCGATTTGCGGGATTACCTTGACGAATCGAAACGCACAGGAGACAGATCCGGCGGACCGGACGACCCTGCTTGCGGGGCAGAGTATTAATCTGTCTGCGGAATATTATCCGAAGGACACCACCTCGGACACAAGTGTGGTCTGGAGAAGCTCTAATCCGGCTGTTGCCACAGTAGAGAACGGCAAAGTGACGGCGGTGGGCAATGATCCGAATAACAACACAGCGGTGATTACGGCGAAAGTGTCGGGGTGCGAGAGCGGTTATACGGCGGAGCATACTGTCATAGTGGAAAACTGTACCGTTACGTTTATGAAGCCGGGCACGAATGGCATGACCGTGCTGGGCGAACCCCAGCGGGTGCTATACGGCGGTACATTGTCCGAGGAAACGCTGCGGGCAAGAGAGCAGATGCTGCTTGAGAGCGGATATGATCCGGCAGAGAGTATCTTTATCGGTTGGTACACCGGCGGGAACGGTACAGGACGCAGGTTCGATGAGACGACCGCCGTCTACAGTAAGGACATTGTGCTTTATCCCTATTTCGAAGAGCAGGGCAAAGGATTCTATGTGCTGCCCGTAGGGGATCAGACTTATACCGGCAGCGCGATTAAGCCTGTTGTACAGGTGTACGACAGTGTGATTTACGAAAACGGGGAGAGAGATCTGATCGAGCTGGTTCTGAATAAAGATTATACGGTGTCCTATAAGAATAATAAGAATGTCAATCAGGAAGGCAAAGCGGCACCTACCATTACTGTCAAAGGTAAAGGAAATTATGCCGGTACGCAGCAGGTAACGTTTAACATTATTCCGAAAGCTCTGACTGATACGGATATCACGGCGGATAATATCACAGTTGCTTACAGCGGCAAAGTCATTAAGAGCGTACCGACGGTATATCGTGGTGGAAAGAAGCTGGCCAGAAATACGGACTATACGGTAACTTACCCGTTGACGGAAGCAGGTGCATATAAAGCCGCCGGCACCTATCCCATTGTGATCCAGGGTAAGGGCGGATACAGCGGTACGATCACGATCCGCCAGACCATTACGCAGGAAGTGCTGATGAGTAAAGTTTCCATTGCTAAGATCCCCAATCAGACTTACAGCAATGAGCTGGTAGATAAAGAACACGGGATCGGTATCGAGCCGGAGACATTGAAGGTAACTTACAAGAAACAGACACTTGTGGAGAGCAAGGATGGCGGGCTGACAGGTGATTACACGGTAAGCTACACCAACAATACTTCGATTGGAACCGCTACGGCGACGATTACCGCCGTCGAGGGAAGTGGCTATGCGGGCAGCAAAAGCATCAATTATAAGATCGTGGGCACGTCTATCGCCAAAGCAAAGGTAGAAGGTATAACAGCCAGAGAATATACCGGAAAAGAGGAGGATGCAAGGCAGCCTGACGGGGCTTACACACTGACGCTGAATGGCCGTGAGCTGGAGGAGAGCACGGATAACGGCCACACGGGTGACTATCTGGTATCCTATAAGAATACGGCTAAAGTCGGTACGGCTACCGTCACGTTCCAAGGTATTAATGAATATACGGGACAGATCAGGAAGACCTATAAAATAACGGCTTATAATATCAGTCCCGATGACGGTGGACAGAATCCGGCAATCACTATGAAATATTATACACAGGATGAGCCGGAACGGCTGAAGCAGGTTGCGACGCTTTCGGAAATCACCGCGCCTTATGTTAAAGGCGGCACAAAGCCGGTGGTGCTACTGTATTTTAATGACAATGAGCTGACTGCGGGTAAGGATTACACGATCAAATATGCAAACAATAATGCGGTCACGCCTGTAGATTCGGAAGAATGGGCGGAAAGCAGGCTCCCTAAGATTACGATAACCGGCAAAGGGAACTTCAAGGGCAGCATAGTAGGCCGTTACAGAATCACGGACGGACGGATGGCGCAGGATAACGGTAAACTTACGATGACTGCCAAGGATATGGTATACAAAGGTAAAAAGAATACATGGAAGAGCCCGGTGGTACTGAAAGATTGTAACGGAAGTAAGCTGGCAGCAGGCAGGGATTATGACAGAAATCTGATCTATACCTACGCGGAATCCGTGAGCTGGAACGATATTGATGGAAATAAGATTGACAGAAGAGCGGGTGACCCGGTGGAAGCGGAAGATATTCCTGTGGCCGGCACCAGAATTCGTGTCACGGCGAAAGGAATGGGTGCCTATGCAGGTGAGGCGGGTGACGGCGAGGAGAGCCCGGCCATAATTTCGGCCACATATCGCATTGTAGAGGCGGATATCGCTAAAGCGAAGGTGACTGTTAAGGCGCAGGTATACCGTAACGGACGGGAGATCACGTTGACACCGGAGGATCTGAAGGTAACCAAGAGCGGCAATCCGGAGGAGCTTGTATGGGGAGTGGATTATGTGATAGACGCGGGCACATACACAAATCATACAAATAAAGGAAAGGCTGCCGTGACTATAAGAGGAATCGGCAATTACGGAGGCGAGAAAAAAATCACTTATACGATAGGGGCAAAAACTCTGGTATGGTGGAAGAATTTATTGTTGTAAAATATAATGTTTCTTTAGAAGAATGGAGAACAGAAAATAATCTTAAATTTTCCTTAAAAACACAATATCTTGTAGTGTAACCTCTTGCACCATACAATTAGAAATGATACAATAAGCGTAAGTTTGTCGGAAAAGGGACAGGCTTACGCTTTTTGCATTAGGAAATGGTAACACAGAAAACGAAGCGGATGGAAAATATAGTTGCGTTTCGGAAGAGAAAACGTGGTTTAGGGTGATATACAGAAAAGGTGGAGGAAAAATGAGAAAACAAAGGGTATTGGCGTTACTGTTGGCATTCAGTCTTGCGGTGAGTACAAACGGAATGACAGTTCTGGCAGCGGGACCGGATCTTTCGGGGATTTCCGCCGCAGTTGAAGATAATGGAAGTTCGATTGCGGAGGGAGAAACTGACGCACAGACTTCCGAGGGAGAGACTGCACCGGATGACAGTGAGGGCGGTGGCCAGACGACGGATGATGAGGCGGACGGCTCTGCAGGAGAAAATCAGAGTGGACAGGAAAATCCGGATGCCTCTACAGGGGATAACCAGGAAAATCCGGGAGATTCAGCTGGTAATGATCAGAATGATTCGGAGAACACGTGCGGATCGGAGGAAGAGGATCCGAACGGTGAAGAAGCGCTAAATCCTGACGATGAGACAGGGGAAAACGGCGATCTGAGCGGAGAAGCCGGAGAGGCTGCGGAACAAGAAACAGATGAGGAAGCGGATGAGAACGAGAAAAATCCGGCGGAGGTTCAAGGGCTTGCTCCCAGAATGATGTCCTTCCAGGACGAAGTGGGTATGCGGATAACTTATGACGCGAATGAGCAGTATGTCTATACCGTGGATGAAAGCGGTACACTGACGCATATCACGAAAGCGGACGGCGGCGAGGTAGAGGGCAATGTGGTGCTTGATGAGACGAAGGGGATCAAGCGCATCGCTTCCGGTGCTTTTACGGGCAATACGAGGATTACATACATTAAGATGCCGGAGGGCGTTGTGACGATTGGATCGAATGCTTTCAAAGGGTGTACCTCTTTAAAGGGCATGACGATTCCTGTGGGCGTGACCGCCATAGAGGAGAGCGCTTTTGAGGGGTGTAGCGCACTGACGCAGTTTGCGCTGCCCGCAACGATTGAGAGCATTGGTAATCGTGCGTTCTATGGCGATTCACGGTTATTTATGGTATATATGCAGAGCATTGACAGGAGTGTGTTAGACAGTATTGGCGATCATGCGTTTAACGGCTGTTCAGCACTGGAAGAATTTTGTTCCAACATGATCTTCACATTTCCGGAGTCATTGACGAGTATAGGCGAGTATGCGTTTAACGGCTGCCGTGCGGTGAAGTCTATTGTTTTCCCTAAAAATATCAGCACGATGGGTGCATATGCATTTGCTTCCTGTAGTGAGCTGCGGGAGATTACGTTGCCGCAGGCACTTACGGCGATTCCGCAGTATGGATTTGCAGATTGCCGTTCCTTAGTGTCAGTGGAGATTGTTAGTGTTAATAAAACAAAGACGGTTGGCGCTTATGCGTTTAAGGGCTGCTATAATCTCGGAAGTATAAATCTGAGGCTGGTGAGTCTGATCGAGCAATATGCGTTTGTGGATTGTTCCGGATTGATTCGTGTGCAGATTACGGAGCCGGACTGTCTGATTGAAGATGGCGCGCTTCCGGAAGTAAAACGTCTGTATCTGATTGGTGTTGCAGGCGGTAAAGTTGAGGAATATGCGGTAAAAAACAATAATTATATAACCTTCGTTTCAATCGAGGATGAAACGGGACAAGAAAAGCCATTATATTATCAATGCAGTGTTCAAGAACCGCTTTTGGGAACGGGAAAGGGAGAGATAAAATTATCGATAGAAAAGCCAAATGGAACTGCTGATCCCAAGGATCCAAACAAGGAAAATGGTGGAAAAGGTGTTGAGGCAGGCACGACGATTTATGTGATTCCGAAATGGAATGCCCAGGAAAGCAAGCTGATTTCCATAAAATATAACGGTATCGAGATTAAAAGCAAAGATTATGTTTGGTCATTTGTAATGCCTAAGGGCGGTGCGAGAGTTACTGCTGAATTTGAGAATATATCGGGAAGCAGCGCGATCAATGGTACAGATGTGACGGTAGAATTTTCTAATGGATCTGACGGGGAGAGCAGGGCAGAACTAAAGGTTGGTCAGACTACAAGGCTTTTCCTGCTCGATGGAGATCATAATGTTATTCCTGCATCTAAGATAGATTTTAGTTCGGACAAGCCTGCGATTGCCAAGGTGGACAAGACTACCGGAATGGTTACCGCACTGAAGGAAGGTCTGGCATATATTAATATAAAAGTGACCGGTGGCAATGGCGAAATACTCAAGCGTGTAGCTATACATGTTACCAAGACCGATGTTGAATCTCTGCTGCTGACAGTGGATGACAATGACGAGCGGTTTATCACGATAACCGAGGAGGAGATTGGCGGACAGACGGTGCAGATCGCTTCCTTGGACAGCAAGATCGTGAGTCAGAATGCACGGGTGGTTAAGTTAAAGGCATTGGCATATGACGCGGATTTAGACGAAATGTCAGTTGCACTGAAATGGACCACCAGCGACAGCAGCGTAGCAAGGCTTGCATCTACTTCTACGGCGAATGCTGTCACTACGAATACAGTGACTATTCCGAAGGGTGCCAATGGTGAGGCAACGATTACAGTATCAGCGACAAATGCGGATAAGAAGACAATATCGCGCAAACTTATTATTCAGGTCATAGATCAGACCCCTCGTCTGTCCACGACTTCGATTACTTTGAATCCAAATAAAGAGGAAGGAGCGGTAATACGGGTTATTAGCGCTTATGGCGGGACAATAATCAATCCGGATATCATTGAGCTGGTTGATGCGAAAAATGAGAAGCTTCCTGTGGATGACTTTAAGTGTGAACGTGATAAATTAAACAGCACGGATACGGTACACTATTATACGATTAATCCAAGATATTCCAAATTGGAGGCGAGTTATAATGTGAAGGTTAAGGTAGGTGACAGAGTGATTCCTACCTCGCTCAAGATCACAGTCAAGGCTTCCCTGCCGAATCCGAAGGTTGCGTTTGACAAGAAGCAGCCGAAGATTAATCTGTTCTATGCCAATGACGGTACAGAGGTGAAGCCTGTTGTCACCAATCTGGGAAATGAAAAGGTGTCACGATATACGTTAGAGCCGTTGTCCACAGATCAGAAGAAAAACGACTGGCTCTTCACCGAGAATTTCCAGATCGATGAGGAGACCGGAATCATTACACAGAAGGAGGATCAGATGATCCTCACGGAAAATAATAATCTGATCACAACCGGATATCTGGTACTGCACTTCGAGGGATATAAAGAGAGTGCAGTTAAGAAATATAAGATAACGATTCCAACTCAGACAGTGAAACCATCCTATAAGTTAGACAGAACTTCGGATGTGTATAGTTCGTTTCCGGCTGCAAGAACGATCAAATTGACGTTGATAGACACAAAGAGCAAGAATAAAGAGCAAGTCAGATTGGACGAAGGCGAATGGACGATTGAAAAGGCTTCCGGGAGTACCGTGGATGCCGTAAGCAGGGATATTATTATAAATGATCAGGGTCAGATAGAAATGCAAACGGATGCTAACAGCAGTCTTAGCTCTGGTAAGGTGGTTCTGTCAGTTAGAAACAGTGAGTGGGCAGAAGGGCAGTCATTTAAGTACACGTATAACGTTAAGGCAACAGGAGCCGATCCGAAGATCAAGCTGAAAGCAGCAACGGTCAATTTGAACAGTAACTATACGGAGCAGGTAGAGCAATTCTATCTGACCTCCAATCAGTGTGATACACAACTGGCTGACAATCAGGATTTCTATTTCCAGCCAACGGCCACGAATGCGGCTCAGCAGGAGTATCTGCATGTAGAATACAATGATGGCGTGGGAACCGTACAGGTTGATCCGGATATTAAGCCGGGCTCCTATAAGTTTAAGTGCGATGCTGTGGAGGGCATTGAAGGGGAACGTTATAATGCGGTCGTATTAACGGTAAAAGTTGTAAATACACTTCCGAATATGACAGTAAAGGGAGCGCCTTCGATTAATCTGTCGGCGGTATCGGATGGTGCATATACGGAGACGGCGGAGCTTACTATGAATGTTAAGTTGCCTGAAGGTTATGAGATCGATCCGATGGAAACGATAGATTCGATTGTATGTACGACTAAAGGAATGAGTGAGGTCAAGGAGAGTTTCAATTGGGAAATCGAGAACAATGTCCTTCTGATATCTTTAATAAACAGAGTAAGCCAGCAGAAGTACGCATTTACTATGAAGCCCGTGTACACCGGAGGTGCCAATACTTTCCAAGGAAAAGCCGTTAAGTTCAACGTGAAGGTTTATAACGGTTCGATTTCTGTGAAGATGTCGCCGAAGGGCGTGCTGAATCTGGTGGACAGACAGGGAGAGTATACATTAAAGAACAGCATTGTATATACACCGTCATTTACAAATCTGAAGGATACCGTGGAGGAGGTACAGATCTTTGATGCCGATGGCAGAGAGCCTGCACTCGGAGATGATGAGAGCGAGTATTTCCGTGCGGAGGTTCTCGACGGCAAGGTATATGTTGCACCGAGGGAAGGTGCCGATCTGGAGAATAAGAAGACATATCCTGTCCGGATGTGGGTAAGACTTGCAAATTACGGCGGTTATGGCGGTATGTGGGTACCGGGTATATTGAAGATTAAGACTGCACAAGTGCTGCCGAAGGTGACGGCCGACAAAACCAATCTGAATTTGTACATGTCCAATAAAGCATACGAGGCGACCTTCAGGGTTACGCCGAAGGCAGGCAGTGTCGGTAATATTGCGGATGTCGTGTTCGGGGAGAAAGATACGAAATCGCAGGATTCTTTTGAAATCAGATGCGGCGAACCGCGGGCGGACGGTTCCATAGATGTGTATGTGAAACTGAAGAACACTGTTTCCTTTGCAGGGGGTTCTACTAATAAAATAACGATGTATGCCATGTACGACGGACAGGGTGTCAACACTGTCGGTCCGGCAATTACAATGAATGTCAAGATCAATAAGTAATTATTGATCTTGACACCGAATAACATTATAAACGCGGCAGTGAAAGTTCAAACTGCCGCGTTTAGTCATTATGTCTCAGGTATCTGATGTACTTCATGAGATCCTTACGGTCTTCCGGTTTCAGATGCTGGATATCATACATTACATCGTGCATGGTCACATCGTCCAGATAGGTATTGTTGAGATTGGTGCTGCCCGGATAGCCGGAGTCTGTACCCAGAAGATAATCGGTACTGACTTTATAATAATTTGCCAGAGCAACGACCGCCCATATCGGTATTTCGCGATGACCGTTTTCATAATTGGAATAGGTCTGCTGTGAGATGCCGAGATGGGCGGCAACTGTCTTTTGTTTTAAGTCATGATCTTCACGCAGATCTCTTATCATTTCACGCAGCTCTTTCATGCGGCTCACCTCTCAGGGAAATAATTTTTATCTGCTCAGATAACGAACTGAATAGCTGTTACATGCATTATTGCACAACAAATAGTTGTATTTGCAAAAGTACTTAAAATGTAATAAACACGAAACAATTACTATATATTGTTGTATTCAAACCCATAATATATACCTGTCTATTATCTGAAAGGGTTAATTGCATATTCTGCAAAAATAAGGTAAAATATAACAGTTCAGAAGGTAGTGGTAAAACAGAAAATCTGATGTGATGTCTTCGGGTGTCACGCGGAAGGCATGTGGAGTATGCAGAAAGTATCTTTACTGGTAACAACATATAATGTGAAGGATGATCTGGCAGTCACGCTTGCGGGCATTGAGAAGCAGGACTATGCCCCGATCGAGGTGGTGATCGTGGACGGAGGTTCCCATGATGGGACATTGGATGTGATACGGGAGTTTGCCGGACGGTATCCGGGTTGTGAGGGAGCGGCAGATGATCTTACGATTAGTGTGCGGTGGATCTCAGAGCCGGACAGAGGGCTGTATGATGCCATGAATAAGGCATGGGCTATGTGCACAGGGGATATTGTTGCAGTGTGCAATGACAAATTGTGTACCGGAGATACGGTCTCGAAGCTTGTTCAGGCTATAGAACATGGCGGCGTGGACTGTATAGGAGCCCATGCCGATCTGGTCTATGTGGAGGGTGAGCATGTTGTCAGAACGTGGCATATGGGAGAAGGCAGGATCAGGGACGGCTGGATGCCGGGACACCCTACGCTTTTTTTAAAAAGACAAATCTATGAACGATATGGCACATATGATATCAGTTATCGCTGTGCTGCAGATTATGAGTTCATGGTTCGTTTTCTGAAAGATGAAAGCAACCGTCTGGCGTATGTGCCGGAGGTATTGATCGCCATGTTCTACGGTGGGACAAGCAATGCCGGGTTGCGCAACTATCTGGTATCTTTCAGAGAAGGTTATATGGCGCTTAGGAAGAACGGGGTACGTCACGCACTTTGGATTACTGTGAGGAGAACGATACGGGTGCTCAGGCAGTTTTAATAAAGTATTAAGAGGATGGGTTATGAAAATACAACAAAAAGTTTATCCGATCGTGAATAGTGTCATCCGAATATTACTGCTGCTGATCGTAGCCGGTATGTGCCTGCAAAGTGTGTTCAGCACAAGTTTTGTCGGTGTGATTACGAAGGAGGACGGCTCACAGCAGGAGAGAACGCTGAATATTGCGGATCAGCCATGGAAACATCTGGTGCTGTTCATTGCGTTTACCATTGCAGGCATGCTGTTGTACAGGGGGATTCCCTGTCTGTGTGCCCGCTTGCAAAATAGATTTCGTAAAGGGAATGCTGCGGCCGGCAGTAGGGAGAAGCGGAGCTCTTTGTCAGGTGTAGTTGCGGTCGGTAGTTTTGTAGTTTTGATTATGGGAACCGTCTGGATTTTTGTGACGCAGCTGTATCCGGGTTCCGATCCGGCGAAGGTGTATCGGATCGCCATGCAGTGGCGCCGGGGTGACTTTTCTGCATACGCGGAGGGAGGCTATCTGTTTCGTTACCCTTTTCAGGCAGGTATCATACTGTTCTATTATCTGCTTTCTTTTGTGTTCGGGATCGATAATTATATCGGACTTCAGTTTGTCAATGTGATTGCATTGGCAGCGACCTATGGACTGCTTGTGAAGCTTGCGGCGCTCTTCTGGCAGGAGGATGAGAAGCTGCCTTCTATGGTATATGCGGCACTGATTCTGTGGGTGCCTTTATCATTCTACGTGACATATCTGTACGGCATTCTGCCCGGCATGGCGCTGTCGCTGGGAGCGGTGTACTTTGTGGCGAAATATCTTCATACAAGGCGATACCGCTATATTCTGCCGGCGGCATTGTGCATGGGTCTGGCTACGGTGATCAAGATGAACTGCCTCATTTATCTGGTGGCGATCGCCTGCTTCCTGCTCTATGATGCGGTAGACATTGCTCTGTTGACTAAGAAAGAGCTTGGGAAACAGTGGATCGTGTCGCTTCTGTGTCTTGTGTTGATGGGGCTTAGCGTAGCGGGATGTAATAAGTTGTGCAGCCGTTATGTGGAAGATCTGTCCGGATATGAGGCGGGAGAGGGAGAAGTGATGGTATCATGGGTCGTCATGGGACTTCAGGAGACGCCTTTAGGACCGGGCGGTTATAGTGGTTATATCAATGAGATTTTTGAAAGATATGAGTATGATACGGAGAAGATTACGGAAGCTTCAATTGCGGATATAAAAAGTATTATGACAAGATTGTCGGAAAACCCCCTGGATGAGGGACTTCCTTTTTTCGCCCGCAAAAATGCTTTTCAGTGGAATGATCCGACCTTTATCAGTCTTGACCGCACGAAAGGAAGAAAAGCCGCGGGAAGTATGCCGGCGTACGCACACAGTCTGATCGAGGGAAAAGGGAGCGTGACGCTTTCTATTCTGCTTAACTATGCTCAGACGCTGATCCTGATCGGTATGATCCTGTATCTTATTTTGGATCGGAAGAGCCGGAATATTTATGAGTTGATGGGCGCGGTTGTTTTTCTGGGCGGATATTTGTTTCATTTCTTCTGGGAATCCAGTGCGTCATATACGATCCCGTATTTTGTGATTATTATCCCCTATGCGGTTAAAGGGCTGGAGGATTGGGTGAGATGCACAGACGAATGTGCCTGTCGAGTGTGGGGGATAGTGCGGCGGAGCAAGAAGCAGGGAGACTCTGCCAGGGAAAACAGCCCGGCTCAGCAACCGCTTGTTATGCGTAAAAAGCATACATGGATTGCAGGTTTCATATTGCTTGCACTGGTAATGCTGACGGCGCTATTTAGCAGGACGAATCTGTTTCGGCGTACGATCGCATTAAATGATGGCGAGGCAGCAGAGGAGCAGTTCTATCATCGGGGTGAAAATAATGTCGAGGGAGTCAGGACGGTTACCGCGGGGATATTGGAAGGCTATTATTACTTATCGCCGTATCTTGCACAGGATACCGCATTGATAACACAGGACGATAAAATGACATTGGTGTCGGTAACACCCGGTGCATTAGATGCCGTGACGAAGGTATCTAAAGTCAAGGATATCGACAATAAGATATTGCTGTGGAAGGAAAGCGGCGGAGTATGCATGCGTTTCCGCAGTAATGAACGGGTACTGGCGATCGACCGGAGCGGAGATGAGCCAATATTGACCACATATCTGAACGATGGGATGAATACATTCTATGAACCGAGGGAGGAAATGACTTATCATTGGAAAATACAGTCGGCAGAGGGCGGAGGATATTATATTACCATAGATGATCTGGCACTTACTGATCGGGGCGGAGAAATGACGCTGGAAGCACTGAATGAAAGTGAAGAGCAAAGGTGGGTGTTGCAATGGTGACCGTTAAGGCGGATAAAAGGTATAAACTTAACAACGAATATATAGTTTTTGTCTTGGGATTGTTGCTGATATTGGTGATACTGTCGCGGTATATTGTTAACGGAGAACCGGTTGATATCAGAAGTGATATAGCAGAGACCAAAATTGAATTGCCTTTATATGGCGATATGGAAATCCGGCAGCCTCTAACCATCACAGAGGAAATGAACTGGCGGCAGGGATATTATGCATTGCAGTTTGCACAGTGCGACACGGCTAGTGAAGGGCGGCTCATCTATACTGTCGAACAGGGAGAGATACTGCAAACGGGCATGGTTGATCTGTGTGAGATTAAGACAGGGGAGTGGACCCGTCTGGAGGGCATAGATCTTGGAAAACTGGAATGTGGAGAGGCTGTTTTGCACCTTCGCACAGAGGAGGTACTGCAGGGAGAACTTGCTGTTGCTGTAGGACCGGATTATTATGGATTCGGTATTGTGGATTATAACGGAGTACAACAGGAGCTGTCTTTGGCGCAGGCATATCATTACCATATAATGGGGATGGAGTATAAGATAAGACTGTTATGCTATGGGATTGTTCTGCTATGTGTCGTGGCACTTGTGCTGGTGGTGAACAGCGGATATAGCGAAGACAGAGGCAAGTGTCTGGCGGTCTTTGGCATTATGACGGTAATGTTTATGGCTGTTATTTATCTGCTGGACAGTTCTATTTATCTGGAACCGACTTATGCGGAGGCGGTGACAAATTTTCTTCATAATGCGAGAGAAGAGAACATCAAGAATAATCTGTTGATTACAGATGCCGGGTACCTTCCGCTGTTACAACGGTTGATTACGCTGTTCTATGTGAAAGTGATTCGGATTCCATCTGCATATGCGCTCTATTTCATGCAGATTACGGCATGTCTGTTAAATAGTATGATATGGTCATTTTTTGTACTATACCCTTTTCGTGGATTGATGAAATTACCGAACAGGATTCTATGGTGCATTCTTGTTATGCTGACATGCTTTTGTGAGGAGACTCTGTTTTTTATCAATCACGTTTATTGGGGTATCTATTTGCTGCTTCTTATGCTGGTTGCGGACTTGAAGGAGTTTTCGAGATGGATCTATGCCGGGCTGCTGTGCGTGTGTGCTTTGATCTGCTTATCTAAAGGAACTTATGCGGTTATGCTCCCGCTGATGATTCTTTATTTGATATTTTTTCATCGGAGTATGGGAAAGAGAGAGAAGATATTTTCATGTGTGGTAAGCGTTGCTTCTTTCTTACAGATTTTGTATGCTTTTGGCGGACAGGGAGATGGAGGCAGTTGGATTCGCGTAGATTCCGGAGATCGGGCTGGCTACTTGTTCAGACTGGTGGGAAGGGCGCTTGTGGAATTTAGCGCTTACCTGTTGCTCCCGATTGGAAAGTATATGCGGCATATTCCCGGGATAATCCTTGTATTGGCGTTGGCAGTGTCTGTTTTTTTGGTGACAGACTTTATAAGAACGGTATTAATTCCCGTAATAAAAGGAAAGACAATAGACAGGCAGCAAAGAGACTTTTATGCTGTCGTTATGTTTCAGATGATTGTAACTGTTTTCTTTTTAGTGACAGTCAAGCCGGTTCCGGGTTCGTGGAAAGGTATGGGAAATATTAATTTTGGCCAGATGGGACATAAATATGAGATATTTTCCAGCATAGGATTTTATATGCTGCTGCTTACCGGAGGTATTCTCTTGAAGCAGAGAAGCAGTGAAACAGCCGGGGCATCCAAAACGCAATGTGCAGTTGCAAAAATCTGTTGTCAATATGGAGTTCTTGTGTTAATGGGGATTTTCTGCCTGACAAATTCTGTAATGAAGCTGAATGGATGGGAAGAGGCGAAAATCTCAGATCGTCGGGTATATGCCGGAGATATTAACGCAGGCTGGTGGAATTGTAAGGATATGCTGCAAAACACTGCTTTTTTTATACCGGTTCGTGGCGATAATTGGGGATATAGCCGCAATGCTACAATATATCAAGTCGGGACGGATGTTTATTTTGAGGAGACATCCTGCGTGAATCTGGAAGAGGAGATATCAGGTTATCACAGTTCATACGAGGTGAAGGATGAAACGCAGATGAACAATCTGATCGGAGTAATGATCAGACAACCGGACCGCATCAAATATGCGGACTGTCGAGTGCAGCTTCTGGATACAGAGGATAATGTAATTGCGGAAACAGGGCAGACAGGTGACGGCAGATATAAAAAATGCTATTTTCGGTTTGACGATCCGGTTAATGGTGTAAAAAAAGTACAGTTTGTAGATGGGAACGGAAATCCGATATATTATAAAGATTATATTGCATGGGTTAGCGTATGGTAAAACTGAGCAGCATGAATGGACGATGCTGTTCCGGAGTCAGTCTGTGTGTTGATCCGATAATAATGATTTAAATAACCATGGTAATCTGTATCGTACACAGAATGCATAAAGTTTGTTATGGAACCCTGTTATATCCTTAAGAGGAACTGATTTGAAGGCTTCCCGGATAAGCGGATAGTTACACTCCGCCAGAAAAAGCTGTTTATAATCTCCGGATTCCTGTCGTAACGTCCGGAATATAGGTACAAGAGTCAGCAGACTCTGATACACGAAGAAGTAATGAAGCTGCTTCTGCATATACGGATATTTGGAGGTGTCGATTACATTCTGCAGAGTATAGAACATTTTATGGTTTTCTTCTAAGCGTTTAACCGGTATTGCGCGGCGGCTTACGGAATCAGAATTGCTTCGATAATAGTAAAAGGATTCGTCTATAAAATATATGGAATCAGCCTCCAGCATACAGCTATAAGTGGCAAGGGCATCTTCGCCGATGACAATGTCGTTGGGAACATGAAACAGGTGCTTTTGCAGCAGATCGCGACGAAACAGCTTGTTCCATACATTAGGGGAAATGCCGTATTTAAAAAAAGTACCTGAATAAATCATATACGGGTAGACTTCTTGTTCCAATCGGCTCTTATCATACAATCCGGGTGTAAAAGAAGTACGGCAGACAATTTCTTTATTAGACGTGGCGGAAGTATAGTTGCAGATTATAATGTCTGCGTGAGTGTTAATAATAATATTGCACATTGTTTGGTACATGCCGGGAGCAATCCAATCGTCACTGTCAACAAAGGTTACATACTGCCCACGACTAACCTGATAGCCGGCTTTTCTCGCAGATGGAAGACCGCCATTGGGTTTATGAATGCATTGAAATAAAGAATTTTCAGCAGCATATTTGTCGCATATGGAACCGCTGTTGTCAGTAGAGCCGTCATCTACGAGGATGACTTCATAATCTGAAATGTCTTGTGAGAGAAGGCTGTCAAGACATTTAGCTAAATATGGTTCTACATTATAGACCGGAACGATAACACTTAATAGAGGATCGATACACATTGAAGACTCCTTTTATATTGACATATATTCAGATTAACTTATTTTATCAAAAAGTGCAAGGTTCAGCAAATGTTCAGTAAATGAATATGAATTCCTATCGCAATCATGGCAGAAGTTTGCTATAATAAAATAATCGGTGTTAATTGAGGAAGATATATGTTGATCAATGTTGCATTTTGCTTTGATGAAAATATAGCCGAGCAGGTGAAAGTGACGGTTGCGTCACTTTTGGATCACGGAGTGACAGATGAGGTGCATTATCATATTTATTGTGTATGCACGCCTAAGGCGGCTTATATAGAGGAATCGCTTAGGCAGATCGTCCGGGCCAGAGACGTGGAATCATTCCTGACAGTGACGGCAGCGGAGAATCTCTACCACGATGCGTATGAGGTCAGAGGGATATCGACGGGCACTTACTTACGCCTGATGCTGCACAGACTCCTGCAGGAGGTGGACAGGCTGATCTACGTGGATGTAGATGTATTGTTTCAGGATCATTTGCTGGAAATATGGCAGACTGACATGACGGACTGTGTGCTGGCGGCGGTAAAAGGCGCGGTGAATCTCTCCGATAAGTGGAAGTGGAACAGTGACAGACCCTACTGGAATCATCTGGAAGGGATGCGGGGAAGATATATTAATGCCGGAGTGACATTACTAAACCTTTATGAGATACGAAGTAGGAATCTGGAAAAGGCATGGAATGAGTGGGCGAAAGAGAAGTTATATTATCAGGATCAGGATATTCTGAACATTACCTGTCAGGGTGCGATCAGATATCTTCCGCCCAGATATAACCGGCTTGCCTATCTGGAACAGAAGGATTATGACAGATTCGTAAGTGAAGCGATATTTACGCGGCAGGAGTGTGAGGAGGCAATGGACCATCCTGCGATTCTTCACTATGCAGGAGATAAGCCGTGGAAGCGTTATGATACGAATCTCGGCGGAATCTGGTGGGATTATGTGGACAGTCAGCCGGATCTGAAAGACTTGTTTGACGAAGAGAAGGCGAAGAAATATCACGGTCCGTCGCTTTTGGAAAGAGGCGCGCGGAAGATGAAGAAACTGATCAGCAGAGAGAAGCTGTGAGTAAAAAAGTTGCAGGATAAGGAGAACAGGATCATGAAAATTGCAGTTGCGGGAACAGGATATGTTGGGCTGGTAGCGGGCGTATGTTTCGCGGAGAAGGGACATGATGTTACCTGCGTAGATGTGGATGAGAAGAAAGTACAGATGATGGAGTCCGGAGTCTCTCCCATCTATGAAGAAGGACTGGAAGAGTTGATGCAGAAGAATAATGCCACCGGCAGGCTGCATTACACGACCGACTATCGGAGCGCTTACAAGGATGTGGATGCAATTTTCATCGGTGTGGGAACACCGGAACAGCCGGACGGTTCCGCTAACTTAAGTTTTATTGCAACGGTGTCGAGACAGATAGCGGAATCCGTGGAGCGGGATTGCCTTGTAGTTGTGAAATCAACCGTTCCGGTGGGAACCAATGACAAGGTGGAGCAGTTTATCAGAGACTTCCTGACCAGAGATGTAAAGATTGAAGTGGCATCTAATCCGGAATTTCTGGCACAAGGTTCTGCAGTGCATGATACACTGCATGCGGCAAGGATTATTATCGGGACGGAGAGCAAAGAGGCGGAGGCCATACTGAAGAAGATCTATGAACCTTTCGGGCTGCCGATCGTATCCGTAGACAGACGCTCCGCAGAGATGATCAAATATGCCTGCAATGATTTCCTGGCGCTTAAGATTTCTTATATGAATGACATTGCCAATCTGTGCGAACTGGTAGGTGCGGATATCGATGCCGTGGCCAGAGGCATGAGTTACGATGCCAGAATCGGCTCCAGATTCTTAAATGCGGGTGTGGGATATGGCGGAAGCTGTTTCCCGAAAGATACGAAAGCGTTGAAGTATCTTGCCAGACAGAACGGGTACAAGCTGCGTACCGTGGAGGCGGCGGTAGATGTGAACGCGGAGCAGAAGACGAAGCTGTTCCACAAGGCAAGCAACAGAATGATTACTTTTCAGAATTTGAAGGTGGCGGTCTTAGGGCTGGCTTTTAAGGCGGGAACTGACGATCTGCGTGAAGCACCTTCGCTGGATAATGTGCAGCTCCTGCTGGACGGCGGAGCCAATATATATGCCTATGATCCTGTCGCAACCGATCATTTCCGGGCAAGATATCCGGAGGGCGAGAACGGAAAGGGTACGATTCAATATGTATCCAAACCGGAAGAAGCGTTGAAAGACGCCAATATCTGTTTTATTTTTACGGAATGGGAAGAAATCAGAACGATTGCACCGGAGACTTTCAAAGAACTGATGCAGATTCCGCTCGTGTATGACGGACGTAACCTCTATAATCTGGAGAAAATGAAAAACGCGGGTGTAGAGTATTACAGCATCGGACGATAGCAGCGCTAATGTGTATAGGTTAACGGTATATCCATTGGGGAATGGAGGAGCTATGAATTCCTTAGATATCAACAAAACGTATTTAGTGACCGGCGGAGCCGGCTTTATTGGGTTTCATTTATCCAATAGTCTTTTGGGTAAAGGGGCCAGAGTGATTGGCTTTGACAATCTCAATGATTATTATGACGTTCAGCTCAAGAAAGACAGGCTGGCGATTTTACGGCAGTATGAGAACTATACCTTTATCAAAGGAGACTTGAGTGATAAGGGGGATGTGTTTCGCCTGTTTCAGGAATACGCGCCGCACGTGGTGGTCAATCTGGGAGCGCAGGCCGGCGTGCGCTACAGCATAGATAATCCGGATGCCTATATGCAGTCCAACATGATGGGGTTTTTCCATATTCTGGAAGGGTGTCGGTATTTTCCGGTGGAGCATCTTGTCTATGCATCTTCCAGTTCCGTTTACGGCGGTAATGAGAAGGTTCCCTTTTCCACGGAAGATAAAGTGGACGGTCCGGTGAGCCTGTATGCTGCCACGAAGAAATCCAATGAACTGATGGCGCACGCCTACAGCAAATTATATCATATCCCGGTGACGGGACTTCGGTTTTTCACGGTTTATGGCCCTTATGGCAGACCGGATATGGCATACTACAAATTTACGCAGAAGATCATGGCTGGCGAGCCGATCCAGATCTATAATAACGGCGATATGTACAGGGATTTTACTTATGTTGATGATATTGTAAAGGGTGTGGAGAATATCATGGGCAATCCCCCGGCGCCGAATGAGCAGGGAGTATGTTACAAGCTCTATAATATCGGCAATAATAAGCCGGAGAAACTGATGGACTATATAGAGACTCTGGAGAAATGTCTCGGGAAAACGGCTGTGAAAGAGTATCTCCCTATGCAGCCGGGAGACGTATATCAGACCTATGCCGATGTCACCGATCTGATGAGTGATTATGATTTTAAACCGGACACCTCGATCGAAGAGGGGCTTGGCAAGTTTGTCGAATGGTACCGGGAGTATTATAAAGATTGATATACAGAGAGGCAAGATGAAGTAGCATGGGGAAAGAGACGGAAGGAATGCAGGAGATGCAAAAGGATGGAATAAAGGAGAGACGGATACCGGTCTTGTATCTTGTCGTTCCCTGCTATAACGAGGAGGAAGTGGTTGAGAAATCGGCGCAGGTACTGGGGGATAAGATACGCCGTCTGACGCGGGCAGGACAGATTGCGGCAGGCAGTAAGGTCATGTTTGTCAATGACGGGAGCAAAGACGATACGTTGCGCCTTCTGCACCGGATTGCGTCACAGGATACATTGTTCTCGGTAATCAGTTTAGCGGGCAATTACGGGCATCAGAGCGCGATTCTGGCAGGTATGATGATGGCGAGGCGGTATGCGGATGCAGTAGTGACCATTGACGCGGATTTACAGCAGGATATCGAGGCGCTGGATCAGTTTCTGGAAAGGTATATGGCGGGAAGCGAAGTCGTGTACGGTGTGCGCAATGACAGGCGTTCCGACGGTATTTTTAAGAAAGGTACGGCCACATTATATTATAATCTGTTGCACTTGTTAGGCAGTAAGGTGATTACCAATCATGCGGACTATCGATTGATGTCCAAAAAGGCACTGGATGCGCTGGCGGAATACAAAGAGACTAACTTATTTCTGCGAGGACTGATTCCGACCATGGGATTTCCTTCCGATGTGGTCTATTTTGATGTCAAGGCAAGAGAAGCGGGACATTCTAAGTATACACTAAGTAAGATGGTGACGCTGGCAACAGATGGGATCACATCCATGAGTACCAGACCGCTCAGGATGATCAGTGCATTGGGATTTATCGTGTTTGTCTTCAGTTTTGTTATGAGCATTATCAGCCTTGTGGACTGGGCGAGGGGCAATAATGTACCTGGTTATACCACAACGATGATTGTCTCTTTGCTGATCGGCGGCGTGACGCTGCTCTCATTGGGGATCATTGGGGAATATGTTGGTAAGATCTACATGGAGACAAAGCAAAGACCGCGTTATATCATAGATACGTTTGTCTGGAAAGAAGACATTGGGGCAGATGACGCAGAGGAAAGAACCGAATAGGAAAAGAAAGGCATGGTTATAAAATGCTAAAAACAGATATTCATGCGGACGATTACGCGCTGACCGTCAATACATCCAAGGATATGCTTTCCTGTATGTTACAGGGGCAGCTTGACAGCATCAGCATTGTAACGAATATGTCCTGCTTTGATACATGTATGGAGTTATTCTATCAGTCGATTCCGCAGATGCCTTTTCTGCCGAAGATGTCTGTGCACCTTGATTTTGTGGAGGGACATTGCCTTGCGCCCGCAGATGAGGTGCCGCTGTTAGTGAAGGATGGAAGCAATCTGATGGGGCTGGCATGGGGCGGATTGTTTACACTGTCTTATCTGCCTTGGAAACGCAGAGACGCGAAGGTGCAGCTTAAGAAAGAGATCAAGGCGCAAATTGAGAGAGTACGGGGGGCGGTTACCAAAGCTATAGCTATCGCAGAGGAGCATGGTATCCCATGTGGTCAAAAGCGGCTGCGGATCGACTCCCATCAGCATGCGCATATGATTCCTGTTGTGTGGGAAGCGTTGACAGAGGTGATCACGCAGGAAGGGTATGAGGTGGAATATATCCGCAATTCCAAGGAAATGCTGGGTGCATTCGTGTCGGAGATTTCTCTGTGGAAGACGTATCGTCCGGTAAACTTCATCAAGAACAGGCTGTTGTCACTCTATTCTTATAAGGCGGATCGCCATGCGAAGACACATGGTATGGATCAGATGTATCTGTGGGGGCTTGTTATGAGTGGGCATATGGATTATGACAGGATTGTCAGATTATATCCTAAGATTGCGGCCAAAGCAGCAAGGGAGGGGCGGACGCTGGAGATTCTCTTTCATCCCGGGCTGACGCTTGCGGGAGAAGTGACAGATGAGATCGGCAAAGAAGCGGCTGAAGATTTCTACCTGCGTCAGGATCGTCATGTGGAGATGGAGGCAGTGAATCGGATGAAAGTGCTATTGTCACAACATGCATCCTGAAGCAGAAGTGGTTACCGCAAACAGCGGACCGGAAGATGTGATTGCACGGATATCGGCAACTGCAGGTGCATGACGCGGACTGGCATGTTATCGGAATCTGTGCAGTTCCGTTACTTCTTCCCAAAGAATATCTGTAAAGTACCCAGCACCTTCCTCAGTGAGATGGTCGGCATCGGAGAAATGAATCAGATTATCATTGAAACGTTCATCATGGGAGTAGTCATAATAACTGACATCCGTGTCATTTGCAATTTCTGTAACCGTATCATGAAATTCCTGCAGAAAATCTTGTGATACCAATTCATTATAATATTTAGAAAAAGGCGTTGTGATCAGAACCGGTGTGATCTTATGCTCTTTACAATAATCGATTATGCTGCGCAGTTCTTCGATCCGCTCCGGCATAAAGTACTCCTCTTTGTTGTCAAAGTGCCTGCTGTAGCGTTCCTTGGCGGCGCGGGCAAATTCCTCCACGTCGATGCCGTCATTTGCAGCATGGGCAGTGAGGGCGGTATGCAGATCGGGCAACAGTTTTACGATGTCCTGCCCGGCGGACAGGATCGGCACCTTATGGGTTACCAGATCTATATAAGGGTCATAATCCGGAATGTTCTCCGGTGACAGGAAACGGTAGTATCGGATACTCATTGCCTCAGCCTCGGTGCTGTTCACTACTTCGTTATTGAAAGAGAAGTAGGAGACAGGGATAAAGAGTACGCTGTTTGATTCCAGATACTGTCCGAATTCGTGCAGGATCGCGAGGTCATAATCGTAACTCTGGCTTGGGTTGGCAAGGTTCACGCATACGTAGCCGCGCTCCTGTATATGACTGTAATCAAAATCGTAAGCGCCGTGGGAACTGCCGAGGTTGCCGACATGAATCTCGCAGTATTCACGACCGACTGTGTCAAATTTGATAAGATCTAAATATTTCTGGTCGTTAATCTTCTTATAAGGTTTGTTCAGAGCATAGATTATGAGGACCGCCGCGGCGGGAATCAGCATGCATTTCAGCGCAAAGCGCACCACATCTATCTTGTTGTTTGTTTTCATTTTTAGAGTCCTTTCCGGAACGTTTCGGATTATAGGAAATTCCGTGGATTGATTCGAGTTTGCGAAGCGTAAGCAAGCAAATCTCGCAAAGTTAATTTGCGGAGCAAATTAACTTTTTTTAGAATTGGAAATAAATAAACTCGGTTGCAACACCTTTGGGAGCAAACAGGGTGATCATAACGAGGAACAGTACATACACCGGCCAGCGGACAAAAAATTTCTGTCCGGAGAGTGACCGGATCACATCGCCTTTTAAGGAAGCAAGATCGTAGGCGGCGAGTATCGTAACAGACAGGAGCATGCCTACGGCAGCTGCCGGTGAGATGCCCAGACACACGATTCCGGTCTGTAGATATTGGCGCGGTCTTCCGATATCCCAGAAGAGCCGGGAGATGATCCAGAAGGCATCCTGTATGCTGTTTGCCCGGAAGAATATCCATGTAAAACACAAAAGTGCGAAAGTGATGGGAAGCTGCCACCAATGTTTGCGGCGGCTGACGACCTCCCCCTTTCTTGTTTTCGGGTAGATCCATGTCTCTATGATCTGTAACAGCCCGTGTATGCCGCCCCACAGAATATAAGTAAGACTGCTGCCGTGCCAGAAACCGCTCACTAAGAAGGTGATCAGCAGATTCAGGCTGTGCCGCCACTTGGGCACCCGGTTGCCGCCCAGAGGGATGTATACGTAATCACGAAACCATGTGGACAGTGAGATATGCCAGCGGCTCCAGAATTCCTTGATGGAAAAGGAAAAATAAGGGCTCTTAAAGTTTGTCATAAGATCGAGGCCAAACAGCTTAGCGCAGCCTATGGCAATATCAGAATATCCCGAGAAATCACAGTAGATTTCCACGGCAAACATGATCGTGACAACGATAAAGACAAGCCCCACGTAGGAGGCAGCGTTATCGTATACCTTATTGACGACGCCGGCGAAGACATCGGCAATCACCAGTTTCTTGAAATAACCCCACACCATCAGTTTGAGGCCGTAAGTCACGTTTTCATACACAAATGGGCGTTCTTTTTTATATTGCGGCAGCAGGCTGTCGGCTCTGCCGATAGGCCCCGCCAGAAGCTGCGGAAAGAAAGAAACGAAGAGCGCATAGTAACCGAAATGCCGTTCCGCCGGAATTTTGCCGCGATAGACATCAATCAGATATCCCATGGACTGGAAGAAATAGAAGGAGATACCTGCAGGCAGCAGAATCCGTACAGTAATCGGATGCATGGTAAGCCGTCCGGCATTAATCAGCGTATTTAACCAGTCTATGGCAGGACTCGCAGTTTTATAGAAAAGCAGGATCAGCACCAGAGGCACGATGCCGCCCAGAAGATAACACCTTTTTCTTGCCGCCGTGGGTGCCTGCTCCAGCAGTCCGGCCAGTACATAGGTCAGTGCTGTCGATGCAAACAGAAGAAGACCGTAACCGATATGCAGATTCATATAAAATATATAGCTGGCCGCCAGCAGGAAACACCAGCGGTATTTGTGCGGTACCAGATAGTATAATATAAATACGATAACAATAAATATGCCGAAAGACATAGAATTAAAAAGCATGATTATCCTCATTCCTGCGCTGTTATGCTGCGCAAATTGACTATAGCAATTTTACTTTATTTATATGAAATATGCAAATTATAAATCTTGCATTAATTTAGGACAGAAATAATGTGAATCATAGCGTTACTTCCCTTACGCCACAGCGACCGGTTTGTCCAATGTGCGAAAAGTAACAATAATATTGCAATTATATGCTCTATGCGCAAAAACAGTTTCTTTCAAACTGCATTTATGATAAAATTTGATTGATCCACATATCCTGTCAAGGATGGCGGGTCAGAAATTCCATGGACGATCGTAGTGATCGAGTCTGTGTGTGCGGAAACGGATGTATATATGGGCATTACATCATTTTATTTTTTATGCTTTTTTGGGATTATTTTAATATTGTACTATGTGGTTCCGAAGAAAATGCAGTGGGGATTACTGCTTGTATGCAGTGTGGCTTATTATCTGCTTAGCGGTAACGGAATGTTGATTCTCTATCCCATAGCGTCTGTGACGGCGTGCTATGCGGGAATTCGCCTGTTGGCAGCGCTGCCTGCTGAAAAGGGAGGGCAGCGAAAGCAGATTCTCGGGATGACTGTATTAGTCAATATCGGAATATTGGTTGTGTTGAAATATGTAAATTTCGGTATTTATACAATAGACGGTATCGCCGGTCTGTTTGGCAGGTCTGAGGAATTGATCAGGAGCGTGAATTTCCTGATTCCGCTTGGCGTGTCTTTCTACACATTTTCCTTATTGGGATATGTGGTTGATGTGTATTACGGGATTGCTGAACCTCAGAAGAATTATTTGAAGCTTATGCTGTACGGCATGTATTTTCCGGTGATCATTTCGGGGCCGATCTTAAAATACAGGGAACACGGTGAACAGTTCTTTGCGCCGCATGTATTTGATTACCGGCGTGTGACAAGAGGGCTTCAGCGTATGCTGTGGGGATTCTTTAAGAAGCTGGTGATTGCGGAACGTCTGGGAGTGCTGGTGGATACAGTGTACGGCGGGTACACGGATTATCCGGGTGCGTTTATATGGATTGCCACGGTATGTTATGCGTTCCAGCTCTATACGGATTTCTCGGGCTGTATGGATATCGTAGTCGGGATGTCGGAGAGCTTCGGGATCCTGCTGCCGGAGAATTTCCGGACGCCTTTTTTTGCGGGCAGTATTTCGGAATATTGGCGCAGATGGCATATTACGCTGGGCGTGTGGATGAAAGAATACGTGTTCTATCCGGTACTGCGGACGAAATTCTTTACGGACTTAAACCGCTCCTGGAGGGATAAGTTCGGTAAGAAGAGAGGCAAGCAGTACACCACCTTCGCGGCAATGTTTATCCTGTGGTTTACGGTGGGAATCTGGCATGGCGGTGACTGGAAGTTTGTGATCGGTTCGGGACTGCTGCATTGGTTCTATATCGTGATGGAGGAGCTGCTTGAATCTCCCTGTGCGCGGCTTATGGAGAAGCGGCATATTGACCCGAAGGGCAGAGTGGTAGGTATCATGCGCATTGTCAGAACTTTTTTCCTCGTATGTATCGGAGATCTGTTCTTCCGTGCGGCATCGGTGGGGGACGCTTTCTCTATGCTGCGCGGTGCAGTTTCTGTCTGGAATCCGTCGGTGCTTTGGAACGGCGCACTTACGGAATTGGGATTGGAGCCGATTGAGCTGGTAATTGCCGGCGTCTCGCTGTTCCTCCTGCTTGGTGTGGCGTTACTGCAGCAGAAGGGGTCTGTACGGGACAGGATCGCGGGCAGGGTACTGCCTGTCCGTTGGCTGATCTGGTACGCTCTTCTGTTTAGTGTGATTCTGCTTGGCTGTTACGGACCGGGGTACAGCGCGGGAGAGTTTATTTATCAGGGATTTTAGAGAAAAGGGAATAAAACGGATAGTAAAGCGTGAAATAATATGGTAGAATGGTGCATACGCCGTAAGGCTGCATAGGGATCCGGATAAAAAGGAAAGGTTGCGTAAGATAATGGATAAAATAGCGGTTTTGATTCCGTGTTATAATGAGGAGAAGACGATTGCCAAGGTGGTCAGGGATGCCAAGCAGGCACTTCCGGAGGCGGTAGTTTACGTTTATGATAATAATTCCACAGACCGTACTGTGGCACTTGCCAAAGAAGCCGGTGCGGTGGTCAGATATGAGCACATGCAGGGTAAGGGTAATGTGATCCGACGTATGTTCCGCGAGATTGAGGCGGAGTGCTATATCATGGTGGACGGCGATGATACCTATCCCATGGAGTATGCTGCAGAGATGGCGGATAAGGTACTTAATAATAATGCGGATATGGTGGTGGGAGACAGGCTTTCCTCCACGTACTTTACGGAGAATAAGAGACCTTTTCATAATTTTGGCAACACCATCGTGCGCAACAGCATCAATCAGCTGTTTCACTGTGAGATTAAGGATATTATGACCGGATATCGTGCATTCAGTTATGGATTCGTCAAGACGTTTCCCGTACTGTCCACGGGCTTTGAAATTGAGACGGAAATGACGATCCATGCCGTATATAACAATATGCAGATCGAGAATGTGATCGTGGATTACCGTGACAGGCCGGAGGGAAGCGAGTCGAAACTCAACACGTTTTCGGACGGTTTCAGGGTGTTACACACGATTTTGAAACTGTACAGGGATTATAAACCTATGGAGTTCTTCGGCCTGTGTTCCGCGATACTCGCGGTGATAGCGGTAGTTCTGTTTATCCCGATTCTGGTCGCTTACGTTGAGACCGGACTGGTGCTTCGGTTTCCTACCCTGTTTGTCTGCGGATTCATCGGACTGGCAGCGGTTCAGTCGTTATTTGCGGGACTTATACTATCCAACATGGCACTTAAGAACAGACGTGATTTCGAGTTTCGCCTGATGCTGGTGACACGCGGAACCAATCGTGCGGAATAATGTCAGCGTGATTCCTTCGACCGAAGCTGATACACTGTGTAAGTGGTGTCACCGGCAGTGAATGTATCGGCTTCTTCACTGGCTGCATTATAGGTATGACGGAAATACATGATTACGGGATGCTCGTCATTATGAGGCGCATCCCGCAGGATGAAATAGGTATGGTCACTGTCAATCACATCCTGTCCGAAGTTCCCGACACCATGTTGTATCAGTTTGGTTTTGGTGTTGGGGTTTAAAACGACTCCCCAGTTTGTATAGATAAAGTTGTTGTAAGTATCTAATGTCAGATCAAAAGGCGATTCGCAGTAATTCTCCAAAGTACCGGAATTATAGGTCCATATGTAGAGATTGTCCGGATGAGCGTGACAGTAAGCTTTCAGTTCATTCCATGTTTCTTTATGCACATGATAGTCAGCGTCAATATTATTCTTCGTCATGATAAGAGAGGCTGCGCAAAAAAGGAAAATGACAGGCAGAATAATAGCATAACGCTTGGAACTTTCCAGCTTCAGAAGGTTAAATGATAACAGTATGCCGAAAAGAATCATATAGTCCACGGTAATTAAAGGCTGGACGATCCGTTTCGGAAAGCGTCCCTCGTACAAGACGTAACCCCAGCTGACTGTGCGGCCCACCAGATAGACAAGATAGACGAAAAGTGCGCTGTAGTTGCGTCGCAGCAAAGTCAGAAACAAGGTGGCGGCTATGAGCAGAAATGCAAGCAGATTGGCTGGCTGCATACCGTTCTCATAGAAGAAGGCGGTGATCATGCCGGTCACGATATTTTTCAGGCGCCCTTTAAGATCTGTGCGGGCCAGATAATATTTCCTTGCGATGTCATGCATCGACTTCCAGTCGTTCACAGACATGCCATAACCGATATAGGGAGCACCGCCTCGACGATAGCTGTATTCCTCTTCGGTGATCCCCAGTTCCTGCAGATCCTGTGCACACTCTTCGTATTCCGGCCATGTGTAGAAGTCTCCGACACGTTCCCGGTAATAGTTGATTTGGCGAAAATCCGCCCACTGTGGTTCAGAGTATGCAGCGGCGTTAAGAACGTATAGAAGTCCCATGCCCAACACGAGGATAGACGCAAATCCCAGCAGCTTGAGTGCGATTCGGTCGCAGCCGTTTCGGTAGGCGTTGATCCACTTAGCCAGCCAGAGCATGCCTGCCATGGGGAGCATCAGGTAGAAGATGTTCTGGCGCATACTGTAGGAGATCCATGCAAAAACAAAGGTCGGTATACTGCTGATCAGGAATGAGCCTGCAGAAACAGCGGTGCGTGTTGTGATAAAACAAAAGAGCGCCGTCGCGGCTGCCAGACCGGCAACCGTTGTGTATTGGGCTTCGGAGAGCACGTTCAAATTAACGATCAGAAAAAGAATACTGAGGACTGCGAGGGCAGGTTTTAAGAAGGAATCGGTACAGCCGTGCCGTTCCCATATGCGCATGGCGCGCTGATAGATTACATACAGGCAGGCAATCTGAACACCGTGCAGGAAAAGCCCATACCATGGGATGAAACTGCACAGCATATACAGTCTGGACAGCAGCCATGACAACGGGTACAGGAAAAAGAGCACATGCGCTTCGGGATAGCCCAGATAGGCACCGGAGAGGGTGCTGTACATTCCCCAGTCGTCATTGATGCCGTCTACCGGTCTGATCCATAACAATTCCACGGTGTAGAACAGGAGCAGGAACACAAGAAAAAAGAGACGCCGAGGCCACAGAGACGTCGTCATAGAGGTATGTATGAATCCCGCAGGCGTGCGCAGATCGGATGAGACAGGCTCTGAGCCTTGTGTGATGAGCGACATAGGCGGCTCCTCTTCTTTCGTAATAATTATAAAATGCATATTTCTATTTTTTTATTATATACTATAATAGGGGTTGGTTACAAACAGAATTGAAATACAATTCTTAAGAATTAAGAAAGGTTTCATTAATAAATAAGGAGAAATGTACCAAAGAGGTCTGAAAAGTGTTATTCTTTTTGTGTAGAAAATCGTATTCCTTGACACACGGACTTATGACAGTAGCATTTATTACATACCGCCGGAGCGTAAGGGGAAAGGCAGGATTGAAATGGACGATAGGAATAAAATGAGAAAAGGAAAACAAAATAGCAGTGCATTGCTGCTGACCGTTCTAATCGGCTTCTGTATTCTGGCGATCATCGAGATCATCTACGGACAGGCTCAGATCAGAATGGAGAGGGAGAGGCTGGCGCTTGAAGAAGAAAATAACCAGACGGTTCAGGAATTGAAAGCGGAATGGAACCAGTTGAAAGGCACTCCGAGTGTGGGAACCGAGTCCGCAGAGGAAGCAGGCGGGGAGCAGAGCGGTATCGCAGAAGCGGAAAAAACGGAGAAGACGTTGACGAATACCAATGCAGATACAAATGTACAGGATCAGGCTTCTGAATCTGATAGTTTACTACAGACTGCAGCCGTACCGGCAGAGGATGAGCACCAGTATGACATGCAGATCGTCTTCCTGGGCGACAGTATCATAGATAGCGATCGGGAGAATGGCGGCGTGGCGGCCTTAATCTCCGGAACATGCAATGCTAAGGTATATAATATGGCAATGGGCGGCACGACTGCGGCAATGTTGCCGAGTGAGGATGCTGGTTTTTCGACATGGGATTCCAGAAGCCTTATGGGCGTGGTGAATGCGATTCTCGGCAATGTTGACGGGAGTTTCTTAGACGGTTACCGGGCCGGAGAGATTCTGAAAGAGTGCGACTTCAGTAAGACAGATTATTTTGTCATTGAATATGGGGTCAACGATTTCCTGACCGGACAGATCTATCAGAGTAAGTATCTGGAAGGCGGCGGAGTATTGGCGGTAGACGATCTGCAGACTTACTCGGGGGCACTGTCAGCGGCAGTCGATCAGCTTCGTGCGGCATTTCCGGATGCGGGCATTTTAATCATTGCCCCGCATTACTGTCAGTTCTATAACGGAGAGACGTTTATCGGCGACGCGTACAGTCTGAATTACGGGTACGGAACATTGGTGGAATTCTCCAGAGTGGCCGGATATGTGGCGGAACAGCGTAAGGAGGATCATGTACTCTTCTACAATGCTATGGAGGAGAGCGGTATTGACGCATATACCGCGGATAAGTATCTGAAAGACGGCGTGCACCTGACGGCGGAAGGTCGTGTTGCCTATGCGGAATATGCCAGCCGCCTGATTATGGCGGATTTCTATCCGAAGGAGTGATACATGATCCTGTTATAACAGTATAATATTGTGAAACAAAAGGCTTATCGTCAGCGGTAAGCCTTTATTGCCGTAAGAGTGTTATATATGTTATGATGGATAAACAGCGGACAAGTACGTTGATAAGAGGCGGAGGCATTACATGAAAGAATTAGAGTATCCTTTTGACAGTGAATATATTCTGAAAAAATCGAAGAAGATCAAGCGTGAGTTATCAGAACAGAACGGACAGGCTGCTTTGCTGCAAAAGAAGATCGCAGTGTTAGGCGGCAGCACGACCCATGATATTATCAGGACGCTGGAACTTTTCCTGCTGAATCAGGGCATAGAGCCGGTGTTTTATGAGTCGGAATATGCGCAGTATTGGCAGGATGTGATGTTTGATAACCCAGAACTTATGGCTTTTGCACCGGATTTAATCTATATTCATACATCTAACCGTAACATTACGGCATATCCCACAGTGCAGGATACAGCGGAGCAGATCGATGCGCTGCTGGAGGATCAGTACGAACATTTCAGAGTTATGTGGGACAAGATTGCGAGACAGTATCATTGTCCCGTGATCCAGAATAATTTCGAGTATCCTTTTTACCGGATATTAGGGAATCAGGAAGCGGTATATCTGCAGGGGAGGATCAGCTTCCTGAACAGATTAAATGAGAGATTTTATCAGTATGCCAGAGAACATGAGAGCTTCTACATCCATGATATCAATTATGCGGCGGCTTCGTACGGTCTGGACAGGTGGTCAGATCCTTTCTACTGGCATATGTACAAGTACGCTATGTGCATGCAGGCGATTCCGGAATTTGCCCACAATCTGGCGAATATTATGAAAGCGATTTTCGGAAAGAATAAGAAGTCTCTGGTGCTGGACTTGGACAACACGCTCTGGGGCGGCATTGTGGGGGACGATGGCGTGGAGAACTTAGAAATCGGACAGGAGACCCCGATGGGGCAGGTTTACTCGGAATTTCAAAGCTATGTTAAGGCCCAGAAAGATATCGGTGTGATGCTCAATGTTAATTCCAAAAACGACTACGATAACGCCATTGCCGGATTGAACCATCCGGACGGTATCCTAAAATCGGATGATTTCATCCTGATTAAGGCGAACTGGGAACCCAAGAGCAAGAACATCGTAGAGATTGCCGGGGAACTGAATATTCTGCCTGACAGTCTTGTGTTTGCTGATGATAATCCGGCGGAACGGGAGATCGTGGGAACACAGGTGACAGGAGTGTCAGTTCCGGCCATCGGCACACCGGAGCAATATATCCGGGTACTGGATCATTCCGGATTTTTTGAAGTAACAAACCTGTCGGAGGATGACAGGAAGCGAAACGAGATGTATAAGGCGAATATTGAGAGAAAACATCAGCAGGAAAGCTTCGGGGATTACAGGGAATATCTGCTGTCGTTAGAGATGAAAGGAACGATCAGAGCCTTCGAACCGATCTATATGGCGAGGATTGCCCAGCTTACCAACAAGAGTAACCAGTTCAATCTGACCACAAGAAGATATACCCAGAGTGATGTGGAGCAGTTCGCGGCGGCGGAGGCTTATATCACGCGTTACGGTAAACTGGAAGATAAATTCGGTGACAATGGTGTCGTTTCTGTGGTGATCGGCAGGAAGGGAAGTATGGAGGATGCAGACATCTATCAGCGCGGGGAACGGATCAGCGATTCTGAAATGACATCCTGTGACGTGCTGCATATAGAGCTATGGCTTATGAGCTGCCGTGTGCTGAAGCGTGACATGGAGTATGCCATGATGGACAGTATGGTATCGGCCTGTCAGGCGTGCGGCATCGGAACGATCATGGGATATTATTATCCTACGGCCAAGAATGCTATGGTGAAGGATTTCTACGGACTCATGGGATTTGAGAAGATTCACGAGACAGAGGATGGCGTGAGTACATGGCGGTTTGATATTGCTGCGGATTATGAGCCGAAGAATACGGTAATTGAATGTGAAGGGTGAGTGTTATTGTTTCGGTCATGTCGTGTACTTGCTGCATGGCGTCGGAGTCGGACTTGCCAAATTATGTAAAACCTATTATAGTGATAGTAATTGTGATCAGCCGATGAAATGCACGTGCAGTCGTGAAGTCGAATGATGGAAGCTGTAAATGTGCATATGTGCGGACGGATTAAGAGAGAATGGAGAGATGGCTATATGAGTAAAGAAGAAGTATTTGTAAAATTGAATGAAGTATTTCGTGATGTGTTTGACGACGAGAGTATCACGGTAACGGAGACGACGACGGCGGATGATATCGAGGAATGGGATTCTTTAGAACACATCAATCTGTTAGCCGCCGTAGAACAGGAGTTCGGCATGAAGTTTAACATGGGACAGGTGGTGTCCATGAAGAATGTGGGCGAGATGGCGGATATCATTCTTGGTCAGATCGGATGAGTCGGCAGCTGCAGAAGATATCTGAAGCGGGTTAATCAGGAGCGCAGTAATTCGATCATGCCGACCGAGGCATTGGTTAAGAATACGACATCCCTGCCCTGAAGGGCAGGAGCAGGTGTAGGCACATCGATGGAAATGAAGCCGTTTTCCTGCAGCTCCTGATAATCCTGCTCAAAATTATTTGTTTCGTAACAGATGTGATAAGGACAGTTTTTATATTTTTTCATCAGTCCGAAGACAACGGAATCTTCCGTAGTCGGAGAAACTAATTCTATGCAGCAGCCGTCCTTTGTCATAAAACAGATATTTACTTTGCGGATGTCATCATACACGATGCTTTGTACAAGCTGATACCCTAAGGCCTCGAAGGTCCGGGTGGCAGCTTCTATTTTTTTTACAAGATATCCGATGTGGTGTATTTTTAAATTTGACATGAAACGGCTCCTTATTGATAAATAGGTTAAGATTGTGTATACTGAAACATAGTGTGACTGTTCAGTACCTTCACAGTTACGTTGCAAAATCCATCATGAATTGTATTCGAAGATGGGATTTTTGTGAGAAATTAGTTTAATTATAACGAGGCTGATTGCTTTTGGCAAGCGGTGGAAAGTTTCTATAGAGGATGGCAGGGAACATGGTTCGGTATGGTTTTTAATGAAAGACAAGCGAATTATGGAAGGACACAGGAATCGGGATGAGTGGGCTAAAGGGATTATATACGAGGTATAAAGACTTCATCATGGAAGTCATACATTTTGGCATGGTGGGTGTGATCAACACGCTGATGGGCTGGATCATCATGGCGGTGCTCTATAATCTGATCCATATGAATTACTGGCTGTCCAGCGGGATATCCTATTTTATCGGAAGTGTATTCTCCTATCATGCCAATGGAAAGTTGACCTTCAAGGTGGAAGATAAAGATAAATGGCTGCCGTGGCGGTTTGCGCTCAACATCGTCGTGTGCTATCTGATTGCCTTCAGCGTAGCACAGCCGTTGGTGACACACCTGTTGTCTATGGGGCAGGGAACGTATTCCCGGTCACTGATCGACAATGTTGCCATGCTCCTTGGCATGTGCTTCTTTATCGTGATGAATTTCTTCGGACAGAAATTGTTCGTATTTCGAAAGGTGAAGGGGAAGACGGAACGTCAGAGCCCGGAGACCGGACGGGATGAGTCCGAACGAGCGGATAAATAGTCGGGAACAGACAGAGAGAGTGATGAATGAAGGCACAGATGGAGAAAATGGCGAGGCAGAAGTGGTTCATATGGATAACAAAATACTGGTTCCTGTTCCCGATCGCAGGATATCTGCTGCTGACGGCAGCTGTTTTTTTCGGTTACGGAGAACGCAGTTATATCGGAGTCCATGACAATATGGATCTCTTTCTCGCCCAGTTTCAGATGCTAAAAAATACGGGGACTTTTTGGAAACACGGTGTCGATATTCCCTTTCTGGGAGGGGTCAGCAGGGATAATCTTCCGTCGGAACTGTCTGCTTACAGTCTGCTGTATATGATTTTTCCCACTTACATGGCGTATGTGATCGGTATTCTCGGCAAGATTCTGCTGGGGATGTTTTCTTTCAGGCTGCTGGCGGCGGAGCTGTTTCCGGATCGATACATGCACTACCGCCCGGTGATCTGCATGACGGGATTTGCATACGGCATTATCTGGTTTTTTCCGGCATTCGGATTTGCGTTCGCATCGATTCCGTTGTGCGTGTATCTGCTTGTGAAGATTTACAGACGGCAGGGGATGTGGTGGTATGCAGCATTGTTTGCCTATCCGCTGGTATCTTACTTCTCCTATCACGGAATTTTTATTCTGGGGTATCTTGTGATAGCGGTCATCTGGCTGTCCATACGGGACAGGAAGCTTTCGTGGCGGCTTGCGGCAGCCCTTCCGGTTCTGGCGCTGGGGTATGTGGTGTGTGAGTACCGGCTGTTCGGACAGATGTTATTCAGCGACGAGGTGACGATACGTTCTTCGATGGTGAATGCCAGCCTGTCGATATCGGAGATTCTGCGTGAGATCGGTACGGTCTGGAAGGAAGGAATATTTCATGCGGATGATATACATGGCAAGATGGTACTGCCGGTCTGCGTACTTTATTTTGTGGTAAACAACGGAATATATCTGTACAGGAAGCAGGCCAACAAGATTCTGAGAGATCCCTTTAACTTCCTCATGCTGTTTATTCTGTTTAACAGCGTGGTATATGGTCTCTATGATTTCGAGCCCCTCAGATCGTTGGTGGAGAGGCTGATTCCCCCGCTGGAGGGATGGCAGTTTAACAGAACGATTTTCTTTAATCCGTTTCTCTGGTATGGGGCGCTGCTGTTGGTGCTGATCCGGTTGTATGATGCGGGAGTATGGCAGATGTGGCTTGCCAATGTCATTATCTGCGTTGCCGTGCTGGCGGTTATATTGACACCGAACCGGTATAATGATCTGTATCATACATGCTATAACAGAGCCTATGAGCATTTCCACGGCGCGGAAGTGGATGAACTGGATTATGAGCAGTTCTATGCACGGGAGCTTTATGATGAGATTAAGGAAAAAATCGGCTATCAGGGAGAATGGTCGGCGGCATACGGGTTTCATCCCGCGGTGCTTGAGTATAACGGAATCGCCACACTGGACGGATATTTGGGCTTCTATTCCCAGCAGTATAAAGAGGAGTTTCGTAAGATCATCGCACCGGCCTTAGAACGGGTGGAAGCAACCAGAATCTACTATGATGATTGGGGTGCACGGGCGTACCTGTACTCAGGAACGGATTTAAGTATTGTAAATGCGACAAAGATCGTGTATGCTACAGATTATGATATTTATATTGATGTACAGGCGTTTTGCGCGTTGGGAGGAAAGTATATTTTCTCCAGATTGGAGCTTGCCAATGCAGAGGAAGTCGGACTGCGGCTTATGGACAGTTACACGGCGCGGGACGGAAGCTGTACGGTTTATGTATATGAGGTGGCGTGAAGAAAATATATATTGAGAGAAAGGCACGGTAACAAATATGTCGATCAGAGTACACAATTTTGGGGGAATCATTGGATGGAATGCCAGAAAATATCTGCCTAAGCTATCCAGCATGGGCTATCTGAAGCTCCAGTTTATTACCAGAAGACGGCAGCAGAAGAAATATATCGAATATTTCTTTTCCCAGAAGGAGGCACCCCATCCGATGGTGGTGAATTTGGAGACGGTGAATCGGTGCAACAGTACATGTGAGTTCTGCACCGCCAATATTCATGCGGAGAAACGGCCTTATATGAAGATGGAGGATGAGATGTATTATTCTATCATCGATCAGCTTCACGACTGGAATTATAAGGGACATCTGACGCTCTACGGCAATAATGAACCGTGGCTGGATAAGCGGATCGTCGAGTTTCATAAGTATGCGAGGGAAAAACTTCCGGATGCGTTTATCTTCATGTCTACCAACGGACTTCTTTTGGATGTGGACAAGGTGAAAACGATCGTGCCTTATGTGAATCAGCTTATCATCAATAACTATTGTCTCGATATGAAAATGCATGACAATATTCAGGTGATCTATGACTATGTTAAGACTCATCCGGAGGAGTTTAAGGATGTGGATATCCTGATTCAGATGCGATATCTGAAAGAAGTGCTGACCAATCGCGCGGGCAGCGCGCCGAATAAGCAGGCGAAAAAAAATAAGGTTGTTAAAGAGACATGCCTTATGCCGTATACAGACATGTGGATCATGCCGAACGGCAAACTGGGAATCTGCTGCTGCGATAATTTCGAGGTGACCGATTTGGCGGATCTGCATAAAGTGCCGCTGAAGGACGGTTGGAGCAGCGAGCCATACAAGAAGCTTCGTGAGGCGATCCGGGACGGCAGACAGAATTATCCGTTTTGTAAAAGCTGCGATTTCATTGATGCAGGACTGCGTATGGACGCTGTGAATGATGTGTTGAAACACCATGAGCGGCTGCACGGGGCGAGACAGTCTGTGTTTAAGAAGTAACAGAAGGAGGCAGTGGGGACAAAGATTCTTAAGGGGGACCGTTCGGTGATCGGAAGTCGGACGGAGTAAGGTACTATGGGAAAAAGAAGAGTGAACATGCTGGTATGTGCGGGGGTGTGCGCTGTGATGCTGTGCGGCGGTTTAGGCGGCTGCGGCAGCGCAGGAGCGGATAGCGAAGTGAATCGGGAGCGAGATGAAGCGGCAGAGAGAACTTTGGAAGAGACGGCCGATGTGCAGGAAAGCGTGGATAATATGTCGGAGAAGAGCGGCGATTCGGATGGAGAGAGCGAGGCAGTGCAGGAGGACGTATCTGCGGAAATACCGGCTGATGAACCAGTGTCATTGGAAGGACTGGGCATATCGATTCTGGGAGACAGCATCTCTACTTACGATGGCTGGATTCCGGAGGGGTTTAATGTCTTTTATCCTCTGAGTGGGGATCTGACAGATGTGTCACAAACATGGTGGAAAAGTCTGATAGATGATACGGGAATGGAACTGTGTGCCAATAATTCCAGTTCCGGAAGTACCTGCAGCGGGGACTCGTTAAGTATTGACGATCCGATGTTCGGCTGTAGTGACGGACGGCTCTCCTTTCTGGTCGGAAGCCAGGGAAGGCTCCCGGATATCATTGTGATTTACATGGGAACGAATGATCTGCTCAATGGCGTGCCGATCGGAGATAATGACGGAACGAAGTTGGTGGAGGAAGGAAACGTGGAGAATTTCAGTGATGCCTATTGTCTGATGTTAGATAAGCTGGCAAGCTATTATCCGACGGCTCAGATCTTCTGCTGCACGCTTGCACCTGTGGGTGACTGGGGAACAGATCAACCGTTTGTCATATTTGAGAATCATCTGGGGTTAACGGCGGAGGAGTACTCGGATCAGATCAAGGTGATCGCGGACAGCAAGGGCGCGGCGGTAATAGATCTGTATCACTGTGGCATTACGGTTGATAATCTGGCAGAGATGACAACAGATGGAGTCCATCTGACGCCCGCCGGTATGGAATGTGTGAAAGAAAAGGTATTGGTTGCTCTACAGGATACTCTATAAGGAGGGGGAAAGATATGGTGTTAGATTTTATTTTGGCAGCTTTATATATTGGCATCATTTATGTGGTGGGTCAATGGACGGGAAGCAAATTATTTTTGAGGGGGGGGGCAGAATCATAATAGAGACATTGCGCTTCTTTCTTTAATAATAGGTTTTTCTGAAATGACAATTCTGTCAACTTTTTTCTACTTTATGTGTAAAATGCCCGTGGAGGCAATAAGAGCTATATGGCTTATATTAGGCATTGCCGCGGCGGTGGATGTGATCCGACGGCACAGTATCACTAAATATAGTCTGGCGGCTTTATGTTCTGTGTTGCTCCTGTGGCTATTTATGTTAGTACCCGGATTGATTGGAAAAGATCAGTATTATGTGTATCGCGGAAATGCGACCGACTCGCAGACTTATGTGGAGGAAACGGTAGCGTTATCCATGCACCCGATAGGATGGTATGAGAGCCGGAGTGCAGAAGAAATCGGTTTGGTCAGCGATGTCCTGTTGCGTGGATATCATTGGGCGATCAGTGACAGACCGTCTGCCGGATTGATGATTGCAGTGCTTCGGGGAAATCCTAAAGGAGAGATTTATTGGGTAGTTTATCTGTACAGGATGTTTGTGCAGGCAATGATTATGACTTCGCTGCTCTATCTGTTCTGCGTTGTGACGGAAAGGGGAAAGACGATCTCCATAAAGCAGAAAATAATTTGGATGCTGGCATCAGTTTTTTACTGCATCGGTTTTTGGGGACAAATTCAGTATGACATTGATGCGGTATCTCAAACATCTTCCATAGCTGTCTTAACGGCTTTGACGGCGTTTTTTTTTCAGTATGCCATCGACATTACGGATGGAGAAACAAAGAAACCGGAGGATAGAGGGCAATATCTGCTTATGATTTTGCTGGCGGCTGCGGCACTTGCGCTTTATCTGGAAAGCGCGCTGGTACACGGAGCTTTGTATCTGATAATCGGTATATTTTTGCTGGTACATAGAAGAAAGCAATTGGACGGTAAGTGTATAGCGCGGCTGGCAGGAATTCCCGTATTGTCGATGGTGATATTCGTTTTGATGAATTATCGGATTATAAATTTTTTTCGGGGACAAATCACCTCATCTGTCAGTGATGTTCGTCAGACATGGGCAAATTATTTCAATGCATGGTGGCTTGGAAAACACGGTATTGACGAAGGAAGAATTACGGGACCGGTCAGTAAGGTGATAAATCAAATATTATCTCTTTCGGGAATGTATAATGTGACGGTCAATTATGATAGGTACTATGGCGTGACAGCATTAATTCTGACGGGGATTATGATATTGATTGCCGGATTGGTTCTTTTTTGCATTGTGCGTCCGTTTATCACGAAATGGAATGGAGCGGCATGGATTTTATGGGTTATGACTTTAACAGGAATTGTAGCGGTGCTGTTGTTTTGTATATGCGGGAAACCATGGAGCGGCGGAAAATTGTTGTATTATATATCACCATACTGGTACACTTTTTTATGTTTTCCGGTGTTGCAATTGGAAGAATGTCATGGTATTAGCGGGAAACTGGCATTATGCGTAGCAGTGGTACTTCTTTGCTCCAATGCAAAAATAGTGGCAGAACGGGCTTATGATGTGAAAGTTAACTGGGCTTGTAGCGGTTATCGGGGCAATTACCCTTCCGATATGATACCAGGGTTAAAATCAATGGCTGTGTTTGAGGTGGACACGCGGGCACTGGAAGGAGTGGACAGCGTTCAAATTCGTGATTTGAGTATAATCTCGGATCATCAATATTATCTTCAATATGTGAAAGTAAAATTGACTTGTGCCGGGATTACTTTTGTTCCCGACAACGATATTAACTACTATCAAAAACCGTTGGAAATTTCTTCAAATAGGATTTTGTCTGGTGAAACGGCTGTTTTAGAGGCGCAGCAGAGAGCAGATGGGAGATATGAAATAATTGTACGGTAATAGATAAAGAGCTGAGAAGATATGTATTGATATAAAGAATAATTTCCGGTGGATGGCGTGATTTTGTATTTGGACTGTGGTACGATAGCAACATAGCGTAACGAAAAAAGTATAAACCGTAAATGGAGAAAGAGCGGTACATGAATACTATGACAGACAAGCAGTTAGAGGTTATTATGAATCTTGTAGCCGATAAATTTGAAGGCTGTAAGGATATGGACGAAGTCAAAAAAGCTATTCAGGAAGTTCGCGAGATGGCAAGAGAGGAAAAGGCTGAATAAACCAGTCTGAAGATCGAAAGGGCAGCAGACAGATAAGAGAGCCCGGAGCCGAAACAGTGAATCCTTAATTGGATTGATTGTTTCGGCTCTTTTTTTGCAGTGGGATATCTCGTGGCATTCGGAGGTTGATAATTTTAAGAAATACTTAATATTTTGTTGAAGAAAATACATAGATTCATTCGTTATGATAGGTAGAAAGTTGGTTCTCACGGACTATTTAGTACGTCCACGCAGATGAAAGTTAATATCTACGAAACCGCGCTCTCGTTCCGCAAAAAGCGTAGCAGACGCTAAACTCGTGAGTTGCACAGCAACTCATAACCTCGTTAAGCGCTGACGCTTTTTGAGGGGTTTCTTAAGATATTAACTTCCATCTGCGCTAGGTATTAGATATGTTTGAACAGTAGTGAACACAAAATTACGGAGGTTAGGACATGCAGAATATGAGAAATGAAAATAGCGAGACAAAGTACATAACGTTTACGGTGCCGTGTTACAATTCACAGGATTATATGAAGAGGTGTATCGATTCTCTGCTTGTGGGCGGGGAGGATGTCGAGATCATCATTGTAAACGATGGCTCTACGGATGGCACAGGGGAGATCGCGGATTATTATGAGAGGCTGTATCCGGGAATCGTCAGAGCGGTGCATAAAGAGAACGGCGGACACGGTTCGGGAGTCAATAAAGGGTTGGAGCTGGCACGCGGCATGTTTTTCAAGGTGGTGGATTCGGATGATTGGCTGGATGCGAAGGCCTACGACGAGTTGCTGTATCGGATCAAAAGATTCTGTACTTTAAGTGAGGCAGGGCTTGTGGGCAGCATTCCGGATCTGTTTGTCTGCAATTATATCTATGATCATCTGGATGAGGGCACTTATCACGTTATGCATTACAGAAATGTATTTCCGGTAGAGGAAACCTGTGACTGGAACGATATCGGAAGATTTCATGCATCCCAGTATTTGATTATGCATGCACTGATCTTTCGGACTGAACTGCTGCGCAGGGCGGAGGTGGTGCTGCCGGAGCATACGTTCTATGTGGATAATATCTTTGCCTATAAACCGCTGCCCTATGTGAGGCATATCTATTATATGGATATCGATCTATATCATTACTACATCGGCAGGGAGGATCAGTCTGTCAACGAAAAGGTGTTGATGAGCCGCATTGACCAGCAGATCAAGGTGACTAAGATCGTCTCTAAGTGCGTGGACTTAAATGAGGTGAAAGAGGTGTATCCGAAGCTGGCAGAGTATATGTGTCGCAATATATCTATTATGATGGCAATTTCGTCCATTCATTTACTACTGATCGATTCGCGGGAGGCTTACGGGAAGCGAAAACAGCTCTGGGATCATATTAAGGAAGAAAACGCCAGACTGTACTATCGGTTAAAATACACGACCTTGAGCGGTCTTACCTATCTGCCCGGCAGGCTGGGCGGTATGCTGACCAAGGGCGGATACCGCGCGGCGAGAAAAATCTATCAGTTCCAGTAGGTGGACACTGGCGAAAGGGATGGTGGATTTATGGCACATATCTATCTTGCGATGGTGGATACGCCGGGGATACTTGCGTATTTGATTCGTCGCTTTTTGAAACAGAAATACATACATGTGGTGCTTGCTATGGACGAGCAGCTTACGGAGGCGTACAGCTTCGGGAGGAGGAACCCGCGGATTCCGCTGTCTGCAGGCTTCGAGAAGGAAGATAAGGAGAAGATTCTGAGGGCATTCCCGACAGCGGATTACAGGATCAGCGAACTGACCTGCAGTGCGGCACAGAAGGCGGCGATAAGACGGCGGCTTGAGAGGGATTACGAACGGCGGTGGCATTATCATTATGCGGTGCTGGGACTTTTCTTTATCGTGCTGGGAATTCCTTTTTATCAAAAGAGGCACTATACTTGTTCTTCTTATATTGCCAAAGTGCTTGCGGAAAACGGAATCTGTACGTTTAACAAACATTTTTCTCTTGTGACACCCAAGGACTTCTGTCTCTACCCCAATCAGCGGATCGTGTTCGAAGGAAGTCTGGCGGAATTGACGGCACAGGCGGAACAGACAGAGCGGGTTTGTGTGCAAAAGAGTACCGCTGCGGCGTGGCTGTAACCGATGTCAGTGGAGAACAGGACAATCGGGAGAATGATAAAGAATGCACCAACAGAAAATCAACAGAAAGAAGACATCATGAACGGGCAGCGACGGAGTGAAGATATAATGGATGTAAATCATCAGGAAAACATGCCGGTAGATACCGGAAACGGCAAAGGGATAGCGGCAAAGAGGAAGAGGGTTTTGGAAGGAGCCTTCTTCCTGCTTGTTATGGGCCTGTCCTTCTACACGGTTTTTCATGGACAGGATATGGGTCGGGTTGCGGTGGCGCTTCGCAAGCTGTCGCCCGCGGCGTTATGTACCGCTCTTATGACGGCGGTGTTTTTTGTCAGTGCGGAGGGAATAATGATCTACTATCTGCTGCGGGCTATGGACGGTAAGAGTGGTCTGCTTAAGTGTATTTCTTATTCTTTCATCGGGTTTTTCTATTCGGGGATCACGCCCTCTGCTACGGGCGGGCAGCCGATGCAGCTTTACTATATGTGCAAAGACAAAAACAGCCTGTCAGAGTCGTCGGTAGTATTGATGACTGTGGCGCTTATCTATAAATTTGTGCTGGTGGTGATCGGTATCGGAATCCTGTTTTTCTGGCATAAACCGCTGAAAGGTTATCTGCAGGGGTATTATCCGCTGTTCCTTCTGGGGCTGTGCTTAAATCTAACGCTGGTGGTGATCCTGCTGGCAGTTATGCTTGCGCCCGGAGGAATTAAAAGTGTGATCGTGAGAATAGAGGAACTGCTTGTAAAAGTCAGAATCTTGAAACCTTCGGCAGTAAGAAGGGATAAGATTGAGAAGTTTATCGGCGGCTATCAGAATGCCGTCCGGTTTCTGTTAGAACATAAGGGAAAAGTATGGAATGTGTGTCTGTTCACGCTTTTGCAGCGGTGCAGTGTCTTTATTCTGACATGGATTATTTATCGGGGGTTTTCACTGGAAGGGGTAGATGCCATGACGGTGATCATGCTGCAGGCATCGGTCTATATCGCGGTGGATATGCTGCCGGTGCCGGGAGCACAGGGAATCACGGAACTCATGTATCGGGGGATCTTCAGTACGGTCTTTATAGACGGAACTCTGATGCCCTCGCTATATGTGACGCGGGGAATCAGTTTTTACTTCCTATTGATCGTGGGGATGATAGTGATTATCGGCAATCATGTGTATAGGCGACGGGATATCACATGAATGGTAGCGAATGCGGACACACAGGCAGAAGTTAATATCTATGGAACCGCGCTTTCGCTCCTTTCACAGCGTAGCGGACACTAAGCTCGAAAGTTGCTTCGCAACTTTGAACCTCGCTAAGTGCCGGCCGTTTTAATCCGAAGGATTTAAACATGTTCTAGGGGTTCCTTAAGAAATTAAATTCTGCCTGCGCTGGTAGTGAGAATATCGGAATGGTTATCTTACGATTCGTGATATTCTTTCTCGGTATTGACATTCCAGATGTTATCCTTGTTCTCAATACCGTTTATGATATTCTTAACTGTTTCAAAAGAGGTGACCATGGAGTGGTCGATATTGTTGTAGCGGTGCTGGCCGTTACGTCCTACACAGTAGAGATTGTCTATGGTTTTCAGATAGTCTACCAGTGTATCGATTTCTTTGTATGTATCGAAGTAGGCAGGGTACGCCTTTTTGACGCGCTCCACGTGGGAGTCCATCACGTCATCGGGGCTGTCGATCAGACCCATACTGAGAATTTCTTTTACTGCAAACTTTGTAAATTCTTCGTCAGGCATTGTCCAGTATTTATCACCTTCGGTGACAAAATATTCCAAACCGATCCAGACGGTATTTTCTAAATCTTTAATCATGTAGGGCGACCAGTTATTATAAATCTGAAAACGTCCGAGCTGTACGGAGCGATCCTGCACATAGACCCAGCAGTCGGGAACGATATTGCTTATGGTCTTCAGTTTTGTTTTGTTTTTCAGATTAAGTTTCGGCAGCAGGAGGCCGACAGTCATATAGTCGCGGTAAGGAAGTCCGGCGGCAATTCTGGCGGGTTCAGGCGGCACGTCGTTCATGCCTGCGACTAAGTCTTTGACAGGCATGGAAGAAATGAAAATATCTCCGTCTGCTTTTTTCTCTTCCCCATTTGTTTCATAGGTCAGTGAAGTGATGTGACCGTCATTATTCTTATGTATCTTTGTAACTTTGCAGCCGGTGAGGATCGTGCCGCCCAGTTTTTTGATTTCTTCTGCCGTTACTTCCCATAACTGGCCGGGACCAAGTTTTGGGTAGCTGAATTCTTCAATCAAAGAAGTTTCGACTTTGCGGTTTTTCTTGCCGGGCAGTATTTTTGAGAACATGTCCTTTATGATCGCAGCAATGGATAATCCCTTTACGCGCTGATTACCCCAGTCAGATGCAATCTCACTCGGATGTCTGCCCCAGAGATTTTCCGTATAGTATTCAAAAAAGATGGAATACAGCTTTTTCCCGAAGCGATTGATATAAAGATCTTCTAAGGAGGTTTCCTCTCTTTTGTGGATAACGGAAGCTAAGTAGCTAAAACCTGCCTGAATATCAGTAATCAGTCCCAGATTCGTAAAAGTTTCCAGTTTAAAAGAAATCGGATAATCAAAAAATTTCTTGTTGTAGTAAATGCGCGAAACCCTGTGACGGCGCAGCATAACCCGGTCCTCTTTCTCCGGATCGGGACCGCCGGGAGCAAGGGGCATTTTACGATCTAGGACAATGTCGTCATAAGTCGGTGCACCCTGAAGCGGCAGCATGTTGTTCCACCATTCGTTTACTTCCGGTACTTTGGAGAAGAAACGGTGTCCGCCCATGTCCATGCGGTTTCCTTTATAGTTTACGGTCTTGGAGATGCCGCCCATGGCATCGCTTTCTTCCAGCACAACGACTTCATAATCTTTGCTTTGCTTTAATAACTCATATGCGGCGGTGAGACCGGCAGGTCCTGCGCCGATAATGTACACTTTTTTCATGAAATACCTCACACTCTGTGTTGTTGTTCGTAGCTGACGGCATGCTGGCCGACGAATGACTCCGACAGACATCAGTGTACCATATTTGCGGGAAATTGTACAGTATGGTATACTAAGATATATTGTTTTTACTTATAAGCGGATCGGGTGTATTTATGAAAATTGTATTTGTGATTCCGGACATGCCGGGCGGGGGTACGGAGCGGGTAGTGGCGCTTCTGGCGAATGAATATTGCAGCAGGGGAATAGAGGTTGCCATTCTGCTGTTCGCGGGAAATGAGACCGCATACCGGCTGGATCAGCGTATCGAGGTCGTCAGTATCGGTAGTCCTTCCGGAGGACGGCTTGGTGCCAGAGTGGAGAGGTTGCGCAGGATGCGGCAGTATTATGCTAAGAATAAAGGCTGTCAGATTTGGGCATTCAGTGTAATGGGTGCAGTTTTTTCCGTAATTGCCGCGTGTGGGCAGAAGCACTTTTTCCTGGTGTCGGAACGGAATGACCCCAATCAGTATGACCATAAAAGGATTCGGAATCTTGCTTACCGCTTTGCGGATGTAATCGTGTGCCAGACGCAGGATGCCGTTGCGGGATTCCCTGCAAGCATTGGCAGGAAAGCCGTGGTTATCCCGAATCCCATTGATATCGGCGGCTTGAAACCCCATGAGGGGGAGAGGGAACCCAGGATCGTGGCGGTGGGACGTTTGGAGCCGCAGAAGAATCATAAGCTGCTTCTGCATGCCTTTGCCGGTTTTGTTAAGACACATCCTGAATACACATTGGAAATATATGGAAAGGGTGAGCAGGAGGAGGCACTCAGACAGCTTGCAAGGACGTTGGGGATCGCATCGAAAGTTTTGTTCCGCGGATTTTCTGGCAGGGTGAAAGAAGAGATCAATAGTGCGTCAATGTATGTGCTGTCATCCGATTATGAAGGGATATCCAATTCCATGCTGGAGGCAATGGCGCTGGGTATACCTGTGATCGCTACGGATTGCCCCATCGGCGGTTCGCGCATGTATATTAAGGACGGTGTGAACGGGCTGCTGGTGCCGGTAGGAGAGGCAGCGGCGATGGAGGCGGCGATGGCCAGAATTGCCGATGAGAAAGAGCTGGGTGGTTCCATTAGCGCAGAGGGGCGTAAACTGCGTGAACAGAACCGTACCTCGCAGATCGCCGACCGTTTTCTGGCGGTGGGTGGAAAAGAGGAACGCTGTTGAGACGGCAGCCGATAATGAAGAGGGAAGCTGTGCAGATGCCAGAGACAGTGGGAAGAGACAGATATGGAGTGATCATATGAGTCATGTGCTTGTTATCAATCCAATTTTATATACGTCGGAGACGGACTGCATTCCGCGGGTACGTTCCATTAAGGACACGATGATTTACGCACTCTGTCTGGGATTTCTGCGT
>JAAUZY010000101.1 GCA_014804355.1 Lachnospiraceae bacterium | reverse complement strand
TAAATGCGTAAAAGAAGGCAATGATGATTTTAATTATGTAGTAGAATAAGTATCTCAAACTTTGCACATGGATTTTAGCCATGCACTTATATAAGTGCATAGTTTGAGTATAAAAAGTGAGGGTATAAAATGAAAAACTTAAAAATCAAAAAAATTATTGCCGTAATGACAGCACTTACATCAATGATGACACTGGCAGCTTGCGGTAGTTCAGATGTAGATAGTACGGCATCGAACCAGAGTGACAGCAATGTCGAGGTAACAGAGAGCACTACTGAGGAGGAACAGAATAACGACAATGCCGAGGAAGATGGGAGCGGTTTCATCAAAGCACTGAAACCGACGCATACTACTGCTACAGAATGGCCATTTGAAGTTGCAGGCGAATATGGCAGCTTGTTCCTGCCGGGGCAGGCAATCAGTGATCTAAGTACAATGACAAACGGACGATATGAAATAACACCATCTTTGGAATATAAGAAGATTCTTGGAATGGATGTTGATGACTATTCACATATTGATTATTCATGGGAAGAACTAAAAGATTTAAAAATGAGTTATTTGAATACATACTCTGGCAGCTACTTTTTCTATATCCAATGTGATGAGCACGATAGTGGGTCATATTTTGCCAAAATCGAATTCGATCAATATATTGATGGTATAGGAGATATGACGGTTGGAGAAGCTGTGGAGCAGGGGTACTGGGTATATAGCATGCTTTATAACGGCAGAAGCTTGTCCTGGGCAGATTTTTCTACCACACCATTGCCGGAAGATGACTCCAAAGGAATCGTTGATCATATAATCGACATTTGGGGAATGCCTTCGGAAGTTTTTTATACAACGGGAGAGAATCCAGTGTATACTTTAGTTTATCAGACAGAAAATTGCAATATAGCAATTTATGGATTTTATGACTGGGAACACTTAACCGTGCCAAACACAGTACAAATTGTATTTGTATATGGAAAAAATACAATTCCTTATCCTCAGTATTTTGATAAATATGAAAAAATGGAATAATATATCTCTTTTCAGGATTGAAATCTTTAAATGAGGGGTTAGAAAGAGTTATTCAATCAGCCTTTGACAATTGTGTTCCCAGCGCGGAATCTATCATTATTGTTTTGTGACAGAAAGAGAGCTTGTTCTGCAATTTATAACGACAACATCCGGTTGTCTAACTGGGGAATCACAATTAATACATTGGAGGTATTGAACAAATTATGAAAATGTCTAATGTTGGAATGACGTTGACAGAAAGTAAAACATCAGAATTTGAGATAAGATATGCTCAGCCCATCAAGTTTTTGATGGAAAATGGTTCAAGTATTATTTGTTATGCTCAAGATACTAAAACAGACTGAAGGAGCTAATTAATTTGAAAAACTTGCTAGACCAACTAATCAATCCTAATTGTCCTTCAATTGAATATCGCACTCGCAAGGAAATCCTGAATGAGAATTTATCTGATAATGAAGTAATTGAATCTCAGCAGAAACTCTTGAGCATAATGCTTGTTCCAGGTTGACAAAAAGAAGGAGAGATGATTATGAACGAAGCTGCTATTGTAAAAATCGAAGAGCATAGGAATGAAAAAGTTGTCTGCTTCACAGTAGATTGTGTTGATCCGGAAAATGAAGCATGGGGACAGATGTCGGAATGGTGTAAAAAGAATGTACCTGATCGTACTGCCAGAAGGTATGTAGGAGTAGCATCATCTGGTCATCATCCTCAGAACGCAGAACATCAAAGTGCATCTGAACATGTAAAGCACCCTTATAAAGCAATGATGTATCTTGTAGGTGATGAATGTGGCCAGAAAGAATTCTATGGGCTGAAGGTTGAAGATGCTCCTTCTGGTTTGTTTCTGGTAAATGATGTCACACTTAATCAATTTGATGAAAATGGCAATTTGGATATAGCACGTAGTATGATGAAGGCATCTGAGGCTTTTGTTGAATTTATAAAAAATACTGCGGGATATGAGTTTGATTGTCCGGCTGGCATCTTTTATGAGGAACATATTTTTTCGGAAAGATGGTTTCAAAATGGTGGAATTCCAGATGGATTTCGTATGTGGGTGCCAATCATTAAGAAATAGGGAATGACAACAGGAATTGAATGCCGTGTATGGTAATTCGGATTGGAGTATGCGTTGCACAGGTTGTGATACATCGGGGTGTCATTGTTGCGCCAAGGGCGGTAACTTTATTTTTTCCATAAGCAGATCAAGAATTTATAACAGGGATTATTTATACTGATAGGAGAAATGTTTTATGAAAAGTATTTCTGAAATTATAATAAAGCCTTTAGTGCCTGAACTCAAATCAGATTATCTGGATTTTTTTGATAATCGCGCTTTCACAGACGAAAATCCCAACGGACCGTGTTATTGTACGTCGCCTAACCAGGATGATGAAACGATTAAACAAATGGTTCGTGAATTTCCTATAAATGGCGTAAAGGAAACGGTTAGAAAGTATGCTGTAAAGATGCTTGATGAGAATAAAATTCAAGGATATTTGGCTTTCGATGACGATATTTCTGTTGGATGGTGTAACGCTGCGGATATTGAAAGTTATGTGGGATTTGTTCCGGAATTTGCCCGTACTAATACTTGCGGAAAAACAATCTCTATTGTATGTTTTGAAATAGCACCTGAGTATCGAGGGATGGGCCTTGCATCAGCTTTTATTGATAGAATATGTGCTGATGCGAAGTTAAAAGGCTATGTGGCTGTTGAAGGCTATTCTAAGATATACGAGGGACGCAATGACTATGATTTTTATGGGCCAGTCAGATTGTATCAAAAATCAGGATTTCAGGAGGTTGCAAGGAAAGGCGGACAGATTATTATGCGAAAAGTTTTATGATGAACTAAAATACAGCAAATAAATTAAAAAATGAAATAGGGTATTGACAGTTACGTTACGTCACCATGTAGCATATGTGCATAAAGTACTTTATGCACAATATTGTAAAAATATTTAGGAGGCGAAAATGAATATTTTAGTGACGGGCGGTTATGGTTTCATAGGAGCAAATTTTATTTTGTATTGGTTATCGAAATATCCAAATGATAAAGTAATTAATGTTGATTTATGCACATATGCAGCTGTCAAGCTAAATCTAAAAACCGTAGAAAAAAGTAATAGATACTTTATGGTAAAAGCGGATATTGCTGATTATGAGACAATGGAGCGAATTGTAGAGCAATATGAGGTAGATTACATTGTTAATTTTGCTGCCGAATCACATAATAGTAATTCGATCATTAATCCGACAGCATTTTATAAGACAAATTTACTGGGATTGCAGACTCTTATGGAAGTTGTTAGAAATAACAAAAGAATAAAAAGAATTCATCATATTTCAACATGTGAAGTATATGGAGATATGGATTTAGATAGTGAGCAATCGTTTGATGAGAATAGTCCTTTAGGAGGAAATTCACCTTATAGCTCGTCAAAAGCCTGCGCACAATTAGCGGCAAAGGCATATTATAAGACATATGATATTCCGATTACTGTGTCGGTGTGCTCAAATAACTATGGTCCATATCAATTTCCTGAAAAATTGATTCCGTTATTTGTAACAAATATGTTAGAAGGAAGACCATTAACACTTTATACAGAGAGTTATTACAAGAGGGAATGGTTACATGTAGAGGATCACTGTAGAGCCATCGAAACGATTTTATTAAATGGTGTGAATGGAGAAATATACAATATTGGGAGTGGTATAGAAAAAAGCGTTGATGAAATAGCCGATATTATTTTATCTTATTTTGGGAAGTCAGAGGAGCAAAAGGTAATTGTGCCATCCAGACCGTCTCATGACAGAAGATATTTGCTTAATAGTAATAAGATTAGAAAAGATTTGTTATGGGAACCGAGAATTAATTTTGAAAGTGGTATTATTTCTACTATAGATTGGTATGTGAACAATCGTGAATGGTGGAAACCTTTGTTGGAGAAGAGAAAAGTAAGTGAAAAATCTTGGTGAAATTGCAAGAATCCATGAAAAGATAGTATGGTGGCGGGGACATTGACAAATGAGGTATGGGATGGGAACTTATAGTACAACGGAATTTGCAAAAAAAGCTAATGTATCGGTGAGAACGATAAGATACTACGACAATATCGGATTGTTAAAACCAAGTAATTATGATGAGGGCGGAGGAAGATGTTATTCCGAAAAAGACTTTTTTCAGCTTCAAAAGATTCTATCTTTAAAATTTTTCGGATTTTCTTTAAAAGAAATCGAAGAGTTAATTTGCGACAGAGCGTCAGAAGAGATTAAGGATCTTTTTAATATGCAAGTAAAACTTGTACAGAAGAAAATTGACAATTTGAAACAGGTGGAGAAAGGATTGATTGATGCCAAACATATCATCGAGTCCCAGGGGGAGTTGCGGTGGGAGAATGTTATTAACTTATTATACTTAATGGATATGGAAGAGCAATTGTTACAACAATATCAAAATTCTGAAAATATAGCCATTAGAATAAAACTTCATACACAATTTTCAGCAAATAAATTGGGCTGGTTTCCCTGGTTATTTCATCAAATTGAGATTAAAGAAGGAAGTAAAATATTAGAAATTGGTTGTGGAAATGGCGAATTATGGAAATCAATAAGCAAAGAGATTTTAAAGAAAAATGAAATAATTTTATCCGATATTTCTGCAGGAATGATACGGGATGCTATGAGTAATTTAAAGGAATTTGAATTTAAGTATTCCGTATTCGACTGCAACGATATCCCTTTTTTGAATGATGATTTTAATATTGTGATTGCTAATCATATGTTGTTCTATATAAAAAATATTTCAGGCGCATTAAATGAGGTAGTTAGAGTTTTAAATGCAAACGGAGTATTTTATTGTAGTACATATGGTGAAAATCATATGAAAGAGATTAGTGAAATGGTTAAAGCATTTGATCCAAAAATTAATCTTTCGGAAATCGAGTTATATAAAATTTTTGGATTGGAAAACGGACAAAAAATTTTGGAAGAACATTTTGAAGAAGTTTCACTAAAGATATATGATGATCATTTAGAAATTGATGATGTTGAGGTTCTGTGTGACTATATATATTCATGCCACGGCAATCAAAATCACATATTGGCAGGAAGAAAAAATGAATTTAAAGAATTTTTGCAGGAAAAAATGAGGAAGAATAAAATGATTATTAGCAAGCATGCAGGAGTCTTTATTTGTAGAAAACCTAAAAAGAATTAGTACCAGAAATCGCATAATTATTAATCACTCATTTGTTATCAAAGCAAGGAAGAGATGTTTAGTACAACAGTAATATTAATCATGATTGAAAAATGAATAAGAGAATGGAAATATAAAATGTATTATTTATACCTATTTGGATATACAATTAAATCAAAAATAATGTACCGTGTGACATTCCTGATCGATGTGATCAGTGCATTGTTGACCTGCTTTATTCAGACAAGCCTGTGGCAGGCGTTATTAAGCGGAAATTATGTGAACGGTCTATCCTTCGAGGTGATGGTTCCGTATGTGATCATTACATATTTTTCTGCAGCTCTTACACGTATCAATATTGCAACTACTATTGAAGACAGCATCAGAGATGGCTCCATTCTGTATAATCTGATCAGACCCGTTAATTACAGGAGATATCTTTTATGCAGTATGATAGGAGAAAATACTTTTAAGGCGTGCATCAATACACTCATAATTTTTGCTGTAAGTATATTTGTGTACGGCATCTATGTTCCGAAATCGTTTCTTTGTGTACTGGGTTTCGCAGTTTCACTATCATTCGGCGTAATGCTGATGTTTGAGATTACCTATGTATGTGGTTTGTCAGCATTCTGGCTGCAAAGGACATGGTTTATTGAGTGGTTTTTGGAGGCTTTCGTTATTTTCTTTGGCGGAAGTGCTGTTCCTTTGTGGTTCTATCCGGAGATTCTGCAAAAGATCAGCGTTATTCTGCCCTTTCGCTATGTGTCCTATGAGGCGATCAATATTTATCTGGGAAATTATAATGTGAAAGTATGTATTACAAAGATTCTGATAAGTATTTTCTGGATTATCGTGCTGCGAATTGCAGGCGCTGTCATTTGGAAGCATGCAAAAAAACGTGTGGAGATCAATGGAGGCTGAAGAAAATGAAAAAGAAGTTAGACTTGCTGTTTGAGTTTTTGAAATTATCCATAAAACAGTCAATGATTTTCCGGGGAACATGGCTGTTAGGCGTACTTGGACAATTTTTGAATTATGGTGCAACAATTTTATCCTTGTATATCGTTATTCTTTCTTTGGGAAGCATAAAGGGCTGGACTGCGGGAGAAATGTTGTTTATCTACGCATTATCTCTTTTGGCATATGCGCTGGCGGCCAGTGTTTTTTATGGCCCATGTATGGTGCTGGGAACAAAGATCCTGAATGGAGATTTTGACCAGACTCTTACAAAGCCTATGAATGCACTGACTTATGAAATTGTATCCAACTTTAACATAGGATACATCAGCCATATTATTCTGGGAACTGTTTTAGTAGTGATCGCTGTGGGAAAAATGTCTATAGAAATATCTGTTGTAACGGTAATCCGTATTATTGTCATTGTCATTTGCGGCGCATTGATTCAGTCATCTTTATTGCTATTTGCTTCCATGTTCAGTTTTATAATGGTAAATGGAAATCCGGCATTAAATTTTATCGTGTCACAGGCAAGGAGATTTATTCAATATCCGTTAAATATTTATCCTAAGAGTATTCAGTTACTACTGACTTTTGTTTTACCGTATGGTTTTATCAATTTTTATCCTGTGGTAAATCTGCTTCATAAGCAGGAGCTGGCATTCGGCGGTTCTGCACTTGGAACATTGTTCCCGATCATATCGGTTCTTCTTTTTTCCATAAGCGTTTTTGCATGGAACAGAAGCTTAAAGGTTTATAGCAGCGCAGGTGCATAAAGGAGACAGAAAATGAGTTTGATTGAATTTGATAATGTTTCAAGGGAATTTAAAATAGCAAATATTGAAAAGGGAGCAGCCGGGACGATCAAATCGCTTTTTCATAGGGAGTACATAATAAAAAAGGCTGTAGACGATATCAGTTTTCACATTGAAAGTGGAGAAGTGGTAGGCTATATCGGTGCAAATGGCGCCGGTAAATCAACCACAATAAAACTTTTGTCAGGCATTTTATATCCGACAAAAGGGCAAGTGCGAGTAGATGGTATTTCTCCATATAAAAAAAGAAAACAAAATGCCTCCCAAATAGGCGTAGTATTCGGACAGCGTTCTCAGTTGTTTTGGGATCTGCCTTTTGGTGATACTCTGAATCTTTATAAGAAGATGTATAATATTCCGGATGATATTTATAACAAGAATTATCGGTATTTTGTAGAACTTCTGGATATGCAGGAATTCATAAACCAGCCTGCCAGACAATTAAGTTTAGGACAAAAAATGAAGGCAAACATAATGGTATCAATGCTGCACGATCCTAAAATTCTGTATCTGGATGAACCCACGATCGGATTGGATGTTGTTACGAAAAGAAAACTGAGGGAATGCATCAAAGAAATTAATCAGGATAAGAAGACCACCATCATTTTGACTACCCATGACATGAATGATATAGAAGCTGTCTGCAGCCGCCTAATCTTGATTGACAAAGGCAAAAAGTTATTTGATGGAAGCATGGATATGTTTCGGGAGACCTATGCGGCAGGGCTTGAATTTGTACTCGAATTTTCAGATATCTGTCCTGCATGGACAGATATGGAAGGATTCCGTCTGGCAGGCGTAGAGGAGCTTAAGTGGAAGATCGTCTATAAGGGTGACGTGAAGGAATCAAGTGTATTATGCACACGATTGATTGAGAAGTATCATCCGGTCAATATATGGGTAGGCGTTCCGTCAATTGAGAATATTGTGGCAGATTATTATAGCAAGCCTTCCATTGTGTAGGGTGAGAAATCGGATAAAGTATATATAGGTGTGCATGGAAAATTGTCTTCTAAAGAATATGCAGAAGGAGTAGCCGGAATTGCGGAAAAGGGCATCGGAAGTCTGTACAATAGTTGTGTATCGGCATAAAATTGTGGTACAATAAGACATGAAGTTATACTAAGACGTCAAAGGACGCCGCCTAAGTATAACTAAGTCATGTCTGGGAGAATGCGAAAAAGCGTGCATTCTCCGTGGCTATGAGAATAATTCCGGGTTAATCAGGTTCGAAGCTGTGAGAGGAGAAGGTACAGCAGTAATAGGGGGACGATTAAATGAAGATTGCGGTACTGCTTGGGGGGATCGGCTACGATTCCCAGAAGAGAACGATTAGCGGCATATTGGACAGAGCGATTTTGGACAGGACAAATGTCTATATTTTTACGTGCGACGGATGGAAATATGAGGTCCCGGCCAAATATGAAAAAGGGGAATACAATATTTATAATCTGCCGGATTTCACGCAATATGACGGTGTGATCCTGAACACGGATACGATTCGTGAGCCGGATATTATGCAGGCGATCGCAGACAGGATCGGTGAGGCAGGAATCCCCTGCATTGATTTAAACATTAATACTCCGGGTGTTATCCATGTTGAGATGGAGAACAGAAATGGTGTGGAAGAGATTGTCAGGCATCTTATCGCGCAGCATAATGCCGCAAACATTTTCTTTATTTCGGGTCCGGAGGACAGTCATGATGCCAATCTAAGACTGCAGGCTTATAAAGATACGATGGCAGAAAATGATATCGAATGGGATGAGGAATATATTTATTACGGGGATTACAGTTATGAGAGCGGACAAAGGGCAGTCAGGAGATTTCTGGATGAAGCCGGCGTGAAACCGGCTGCAATTGTTGCGGCTAATGATGAGATGGCGGTAGGTGCAATGCTCGCCTTGAAGGAAGCGGGGTACCGGGTGCCGGAGGACGTGATGGTAACGGGCTATGATGACAGTGACATTGCGGCATACAGCTACCCGAGGCTGACTACGGTGAGAAGGGGAGAGTATGAAGCGGGACAGATCGCTTACGATAAAATTGCCGCTGCAATTCGGGGAGAAGAGGTGGAGGATAATACCATCATTCAGGGGCACGCAATGTTTGCCGAATCCTGCGGATGTGCCGTCCGGAGAGATGCGGATGCCGCGCAGATGCGGGAAAACTATATGGAGCAGCATGTCAAAGCCTATCGGGAGATGGAGATCCTTAAGAACTCTTCGGTGGAATTTACCGGACTGGTTGATATTGATGATCTTTTGGAGAGCCTGGAGCAGTACATACGCGATATGGGTATAGAATACTTTTATTTATGCACCTGCGGCAGTCTGGATAATTATTACAGGGAACTGGAAAGAATTGCGGACGGAGAAGATCGCGGCAGGGATGCTTCGGTCTATAGCGATGAAATATGGGTACCGTTTGCGTATGAAAGAGGGGAGATCAACAGTTACGGAGCGTTTCATAAGAGTATGCTCCTGCCGGAGGAGTGCGAAATGAGGCGCGCGGGTGCGTTCTATATTATTATGCCAATTCATTTTCAGGATCATTGTTATGGCTATTGTGTGGTGAGGGATTATCGTCCGGCGATTGAAGGGCGGTTTTATCAGAATTTTATACTGAATCTGGACAATGCAATGGAGATGATTCGCAAACAGGATATGATGAAAGCCATGCTTCAGAGATTGAATAAAAAGCTGGGTGAGGGTCCGGAGAAGGACGCGGTACCGGATTCGCAGGAATTAAACAACTGACCGCAGGAATTTATTGACTTTTCCCTTGAGATTTCATAGAATTTTGAGTAGGCGCTTATCGTATGCGCGAAGTATCACCGAAATCAGAAGGGAGTAAGACAATGTCAGAGAAAACAATACCATATAAAATCTATTTGGAAGAGGATGAGATGCCGAAGCAGTGGTACAATGTCCGCGCCGACATGAAAAATAAGCCGGCACCGCTGCTGAATCCGGGGACCCTGCAGCCTATGACTTTCGAGGAACTGCAGGGTGTATTCTGTGATGAACTGGTAAAACAGGAGTTAAACGACACGGATGCTTACATCGACATACCTCAGGAAATTCTGGATTTCTACAAGATGTACCGTCCATCACCGCTTGTACGGGCATACTGTCTGGAGAAAAAGCTGGATACCCCGGCGAAAATCTACTATAAATTTGAGGGAAATAATACGAGCGGCAGTCATAAGCTCAATTCCGCCATTGCACAGGCATATTATGCGAAACAGCAAGGGCTTAAGGGTGTTACCACGGAGACCGGTGCTGGACAGTGGGGAACGGCGCTTTCCATGGCATGTTCCTACTTTGACCTGGACTGTCATGTCTATATGGTTAAGGTTTCCTATGAGCAGAAGCCTTTCCGCCGCGAAGTGATGCGTACTTACGGTGCGCAGGTAACGCCGTCACCCTCCGATACAACGAATGTAGGAAGAAAGATTCTGGAGGAGTTCCCGGGTACCACGGGAAGTCTCGGCTGCGCCATTTCCGAGGCGGTAGAAGCTGCTACCAGCAAAGAAGGCTATCGTTATGTATTGGGAAGCGTTCTGTCACAGGTATTGCTTCATCAGTCGATTATCGGTGAGGAGACAAAGGCAGCGCTTAAGAAATATGACATTAAGCCGGATATGATCATTGGCTGTGCGGGCGGCGGTTCTAATCTGGGCGGCTTGATCTCTCCTTTTGTAGGAGAAAAGCTGCGCGGGGAGGCGGATTATCGGATCATTGCGGTAGAGCCGGCATCCTGTCCGAGTCTGACGAGAGGAAAATATGTATATGATTTCTGTGATACGGGCAAGGTATGTCCGCTTGCTAAGATGTACACGTTGGGCAGCAGTTTTATACCGGCGCCCAATCATGCCGGAGGACTTCGTTATCATGGCATGAGTTCGGTGGTGTCGCAGCTGTATCATGACGGGTTGATCGAGGCCACCAGTGTGGAGCAGACTGCGGTATTTCAGGCAGCGGAGCAGTTCGCCAGAGTGGAGGGTATCCTTCCGGCACCGGAGAGCGCGCATGCGATCAGAGTAGCGATCAACGAGGCTATGAAATGTAAAGAAACGGGAGAAGAGAAGACGATCGTGTTTGGACTGACCGGTACCGGTTATTTCGATATGGTGGCTTACGGTAAGTTCCACGACGGAGAAATGTCCGACTATATTCCTTCGGATGAGGATCTTGCAAGAGGATTTGCAGGCATACCTTCTTTTCCCGGAAATGAAATATAAGCGGGAGGACACTCTATGAGCAGCGTGAAGGAGAAGCGCTTTAAGAAGTTGAAGAGGAAACAAATCTGGCCGTCGATTGTGGCGTTTGTTTTGTTTATTACTTTGTGCGTAGTCATGATTGCCGTTTTTCTGCAGTTGTTTGCACTGTACATCATGGGAACGAAGATCGCGCAGCAGTATGGGGAGACACAGCAAGTCAAGGCGGTTCTGGATGGATTCCTTTCAAACGGGGATACGATCGCAGAAGCGGTAGATAATATGCATAAATACACATATACCGACAGGGATGTCTATGTGATTGACCGGTCGCGCCATGTGGTGGCCAAAACCGGATTCTCCGAACCGGATTTCGGCATGATTCTTGATTTTAAATTAGATCAGGAGTTCGGGCTGGGCGAGAGCTTTATGGCAGTGGCGGACAATAGTAACCAGATCGTGGAGAAAGAGGGAACATACACGATTTTTGCCATGTCGGTGGATGAGGTGATCCGGAAGACTTTTGCAAGAGATGAAGTTCAGCGTGAGCCGGGGGCGTGGCTTGGCGATACAATTATCACGCAGAAATACTGGCTGCGGACATCACTGGGCGGCGGCAAATATGAAGCTTATGTCAAATGCATCGTACAGGTTCAGAGGCAGGATATCTTCTATATATGTATCTTTGGTATCATTGCGCTGCTCCTTTTGATGATTCCGATTATACTGCTCTTTATCAATACGGTCCGTTCCATCGTGACACAGCGGAGAATGACCCAGTTTATTTATCTGGATCCGGTGACCGGAGGCAGGAACTGGTTCTTCTTTCGGAATTATGCGGAACGGATTCTGACCAGACTTCGCAACAGCAGGAAGGCTTTTGCGCTTGTGAACCTGCAGTTGGAACGATATCAGAATTATTGTGCCTGCTACGGTGTGAAAGCAGGTGAGGAACTGTTAGAAGCGATGGAAGGTTTTATGAGGGCGAGAATCGGTAAGAATGAGTCTTTTGCAAGGCATGAAGGCGCCGATTTTGGTCTGCTGCTTGTCTGCGAGGGCGAGAATGAGCAGGAGTATCAGGAGAACTGCAGGAAGCGTATCCGCTCACTGGTAGCGGAACTGACGGGACTTAAGCCGGATCAGAAGATTCATTTTCATGCCGGAATCAATATGATTCCGCCGTACATAGCTGAGGACGGCAAGTGGTATCATGCCAGAAAGGGTGTGGATATCAATCAGCTCTATACTTATGCCAATGCGGCGGGAATGACGGCGGACTGCCTGCAGGATCAGACAGTCACGTTCTTTGATCAGGAGATGTTAGGCAGACAGGTATGGGAGCGCTGGGTGGAAGACAATATGGAAGAAGCGCTCAATAATGAGGAATTCCAGGTATATATGCAGCCGAAATACAGCCCGCTCAACGGTAAGTTAGTGGGCGCCGAGGCACTGGTGCGTTGGATCAGCCCCACGGAAGGATTGATAGCGCCGGACAGATTTATCCCGATCTTCGAGGATACCGGATTTATCACGCAGTTAGATGATTATATGATATCCCGTGTCTCTAAGCAGCAGGCGGAGTGGATGATTCAGGGGAAGAAGCTGATACCGGTTTCCGTCAATGTGTCGAGAGCGCATTTTGCGCAGGAAGGGCTGGCGGAGCATATCTGTGAGCTGGTGGATGCATATGGGCCACGGCATGAACTGATCGAGCTGGAGGTGACAGAGAGCGCTTTCTTCGATGATAAAGATATTCTGGTAGAGACCGTAAAACAACTGAAAGCCTATGGATTCCACGTATCGATGGACGATTTCGGAGCCGGATACTCTTCGCTTAATTCCCTGAAGGATATACCGCTCGATGTACTCAAACTGGACGGCGAGTTCTTCCGCGGAGAGGATGATGACGGAAGAGGAGAGATTGTTGTAAAGGAAGCGATTCAGCTTGCCAGAAATCTTGATATGCGTGTGGTGGCGGAAGGAATTGAAAGGAAAGAACAGGTAGATTTCCTCGCGGGACAGGGATGCGATATGATACAAGGCTTTTATTTTGCAAAACCTATGCCGGTTGCGGAGTTTGAAGAAAAGGTGGAGAAGGACGCATAATGTATATCTTTTTTATTATTTTACAAGTGCTGGGAATTATCGTGCTGTTTGCCGAGGCGCTTTATCTTGTGAATCAGCGGACATCGCGTCAGCAGATCAGAATGCTTCTGCTTATGATTGCGCTGTTAGTCGATTTTGTGGGCTATCTATTCGAGATGCAGGCGGGTACGAAAGAACAGGCGTTGCAGGCGCTTAAGTTCTCCTATCTCGGGAAACCGATCATTGTGCTGACAATGTTTCTTTTTATCATGGATTACTGCAAAGTCAGAATGCCCAGATGGCTACCGTCTGTTTTATCCTGTTTTCATATCGGGATAATTGGGCTGGTTATGACATGTGAGAAACACAGTCTGTTTTTCAGCAGTATCGGGTACACGACGGCGGGAGTTTTTCCGCATTTGGTATTAACATATGGTCCGGTGTATCGGGTCTACCATATAGTACTCATAGGTTATGTTGTAGCGATGGCAGTTGCCTGTGCGCGTAAGTACATCCACATGATCAACGAAGGCGAGCATAAGAGGATTCTCGCGTTCTTTTCAATCCTTGTGATCATGAGTGTGGGATGGGCCGGATATATGTTTAACTGGTTCGGTGGGTACGATTCCACGCTGGTGTCTTATCTGGTGTCCGTGATCATACTTTCCGTATACTTGTACAAGGATAAGATATTGGAGACACTGTCTATGGCGCAGGATCAGGCTATTGACGAACTGTCCTCCGGTCTGGTGGTGCTGGATCCTGACAATACTGTCATTTATCATAATAAGAAGGCGAGGGAGTTGTATCCCTTTGATGATGTCAACGCGCTGCCGGCAGTTATAGAGGAACTGGATAATTGCATTATTGAGAAAAAAGACATTGAACGTGACAACAGAGTGTACAATGTGGGCAGCCGCCTGTTGACCAAGCAGAATGTTTATTTCGGCAAAATGTATGTGTTCAACGATATTACCGACAGTTTCCGCTATGCCAGAAATGCGCAGGAGCAGGCTGAAATCATGAAGGGATTAAAAGAACGTGCAGAGGCGGCGAATCAGGCGAAATCAACTTTTGTCTCCAACATTACGCATGAGATCAGGACGCCTATGAATGCGATTGTCGGTATGACGGAGATATTACTGCGGGAGAATCTGCCTGAACAGGATAGGGGGTATCTTGTGAATATTAAGAATTCCGGGAATGCGCTTCTCAACATTGTAAATGACATCTTAGATTTTTCTAAGATGGAGTCGGGTAAAATGGAACTGGTGGAAGAGGAATATGAACCGATGCAGATGTTCAGTGATCTGAGTATGATCTTCCTGACACGTATCGGTGATAAGGATATGGAGATTTTGTTTGATATCGATGAGAAACTGCCCCGGAAGCTGTACGGTGACGGGCTTCGGATCAGACAGGTCATCATCAATATTGTCAACAATGCGATCAAATTTACGGAGAGAGGCTTTGTCAGGCTTCAGATGCGGGTGGGCAAAGTAAACGGAGATAACATAGAGCTGCTGGTATCTATACAGGATACGGGACAGGGAATCCGGGAGGAAGACCTGGATAAACTGTTTGGTTCCTTCCAGCAGGTAGACAGCAAGAAAAACCGTGGCAAAGAAGGCACAGGGCTGGGATTGTCCATCTCAAAGCAGCTTGTGGAGATGATGGGTGGCAGCATAGGTGTGCGCAGTACATACGGAGAAGGCAGTGAGTTCTATTTCAACATCATACAGAAGACATGTACCGATCAGCTTGCAACCGAGATTCATGATGATGAAGCGAGGAAGAATCTGAAAATCGGCGGATATTTCAGTAAGGTGTATCTGTGGCGTGGATTGCAGGAGCTGGCGGAGAAGTTCGGGATATCGTGTATACCTTATGAAGAGTGGAAAGAGACGAGACAGCAGCTGGATTGTTTCTTTATGGATATGGCGGGCTATGATAAACTGGCGGGTGACATTGACAACTACAGTGCGCAGATGGGTGAGATGTATATGCTGCTCAATCCGTTGTTGGAGGAATGCAATGCAACGGGTATTACTGCCATCAATAAGCCGCTTTACAGTCTGAATTTCTGTCAGACGATCAACCATGAGGCGATGTATGTGGGACCTGTGGTAGAAGAGTATATGAATTTCACGGCACCGGAGGCCTCCGTGCTGATCGTGGATGACAATGAGATCAATCTTGAGGTGGCGGCAGGTCTTTTAGAGCCGCTGAATATGCAGATCGACATGGCTGACAGTGGTAAACGTGCACTTCAGATGGCGGAGAAGAAGAAATATCATTTGATTTTCATGGATCATATGATGCCTGTCATGGACGGTATCGAGACCACGGAAAGACTACGTCAGATGGAAGATGAGTATTATCATACAGTGCCGATCATCGCTTTGACAGCGAATGCCCTGATGGATGCCCGTGAGAAATTTGCCAAGGCAGGCATGGATGACTTCGTGGCAAAGCCCATCGAGATGAAAGAGATATGTAAATGCAT
>JAAUZY010000100.1 GCA_014804355.1 Lachnospiraceae bacterium | reverse complement strand
TATGTAGTTGTCATAAGGACCGTTGGAAAACGCCGGCACTTAGCGAGGTTTAAAGTTGCGAAGCAACTTTCGAGCTTAGTACCGTTGCGTTTGGAACCGAGCGGAAGCGCGTCCTTAGGGCAACTACATACTGTCCGGCGCGTCCGTCTCCATTAACCGACAATACCTGACATTAACTAACATTAACGCCTAAACAGTTACACTCTATCCGTTATATCACGATTTAATCCTTTAATTTTTCTCAATTTATTCACAATTTGTGTTATATCACGATTTAACTCACCGTATTCCTACGCACATAGTATTTAACCTCCATATAAATACACCTCCCTGATAAAGTAAATCAAGCTCCCCACCAGTTTCCCCAGCGCCACAGCCAGAATCGCTACCCCAAGTCCATGCCGGAATCCGATTCTTCTCGCAAAAACCGGGATCGTATTAAGCATCTCCGCAATAGCCAGCGCAAGACAACCTACGAATATCCCCGCAAACACGCCGAAAACAAGCAGAGACAACGTTCCAACCAGATTCCACACACCCTCCGTTGCATTTTCTCCGAACAGTCTGTGCTCCCTCACGAACTCACCTACCATCCCCCAATCGCCGAATATACTGAAAAAGCCGCCGAAAAGTGTGCCGAACACTACCATCTCCTCCAACACGAATATTTTCCGCGCTACATGCATTTTGCCCGCGAAGCGGGGGATCAGGCCAACTGAGATCAGCACGGTAAATACTCCTGCCGATACGATCAGACCGCTGCTGACTCCGATCACTGCCAACAAGAGCTGCTTGATAAATAACATTTGATATCATTCTCCTTTTTCTAATTAACATCCAGTGTCTTGCCTTCTCTGTCTGCCGTCTCGATGAGTGCTTTATTGACATCTTCTTCATAGATTCGCATTTCTACTTCGATCGGAGTCGGGTCCTTAGTGATTCTTCTGCCGCCGATGTGATTGAAGAATACGATTATGCCGATGGCAAGCCCTACAGAATACGCCAGCTCCAGAATGCCGTATCCGTCTCCCTGCTGCCCCATGACCATTTCATAGATCTTCGTGAATACATCATTGATTCCGATATCGTTATGAAAGGCCATGATCGTAAAGGCGGTGCCGAAGAAACTGATCATCGCCACGAAAGCAAGCTTGACCCACTGTACCGTTCCTTTATGCTTATTGACATTGATATACTCTACCATAACAGCTGTTTCTCCAATACTCTGTACACTCGCTTCCGGGCATACTTTATCGATCTCCTCGATTATTTTAAGAAGGCTGATCACCTGCCTTTTGGGTTCACCTTTCTTAAAGTGATGCAGTTTGATCGACTTCACTTTCGCCAGAATATGAGCATCTCCACACGTCAATTTCCCGATATCCTTCACATAGACATCCTCCGACTGCAATTCTACATTCTGCTGTGCACAGATATATATTGTTGTGCTATTAGTTGACATAACATTACACTCCTTGACAAAATCCTTCCCCGAAAGGCTAGAATCATTCATTGGATTTACGTTTAGTATGCGATAATACTGCCTTTTTATGCAAAAAAGTGCGCCTATCGGCGCACAAAAAACATTTGACTTTTTTATTTAAATAACAGGTAATATTTCTTTACAATACCACGTATCATCGGTCTGCCGGATATCATCTCCCTGCATGATAATCGGATGATCCGCGTCATTGATCGGAATAAAGCGGATCGTTCCTCTTTCGCCGTTGGACATGATAACCGATCTGTTCGTATACTCGGCCCGCATATTTTTGAGAAAATTCATAACAAGTTCTCTGTCCAGCCCGTCGAACTCCTCCTCATAGAACATGTCAAACACGTCAAGGGGCAGTCTGGCTCCCTTATAACTTCTGGCAGAAACCATAGCGTCGTATATATCGGATACCGCCGTAATTCTGGCATACAGCCCGATCTCGTCCCCCATAATTCCGTCGGGATATCCTTTTCCATTCAGCTTCTCATGGTGATGGCGTGCCGCCCGCCTGATATTATCATCAAACTTATCCCTCAGCAATTCATCCGAATAGACCGGATGTCTACGCATGACCTCCATTTCTTCCTCCGTCAGTCTGCGGGGCGCACTTAGAATCTCTTCCGGGATCATCGTTTTACCGATATCGTGCAGAAGTCCTGCCAAAACCAGCGTATTCACTTCATCCGGAGGCAATTCCAGCCACCCTGCCTGCATGCCGTTCAGGAATGCCACGTTAAGGCAGTGGCGCTGCAGCCCTTCATCCATAGGTCTGGGAAAATTGATACAGGAAAGGATCGTCACCGGATCAAAATTCTGCAATTTACCTGCCACCGCACGGGTCAATGGCTCCATCTGTTCATTGCTCAGCCACTGCTCATGATCCGTTCTGTGGAAAAGGCTGCCTACGTTCTGTTGTAGCTGCGCATAGCCCACCCGTTTCTCGGTGACCTTCTGGCGGGCTTCAATCGGCACATGTTCGTCTGACATGATCTCGTAATAGGTGTCTTCGTACACCATGATATTTTTACTGTCTCCATAGAAGCCCATCAGCTTATCCAGCTTCTCCCTCGTGATCATCTCACCCTTTGGAAGCAGCAATGTCGCCCCTGTATGGTTAAAAATATCATCTTTTAGTACAAGCCCGTCCCATAAATATTCAACCGGAAGTGACTGCAATTTCCTGTCGCTCATCCTTGTGTCTCCCGTTCTAATTGAATCCCGCTGATCCGGCATCCGTATTCTTCCGTCAACATGTTATTGTGGTTGATCCTGACGATCCCGCAATGCAGGATGATCGTCCCTCTCTCCACCGTAAGCGTCAGCACGAAACCGTCGCCCACTCCAAAACATCCCGCATCCGCTTTCATCAACACACCGTTGGCGCTCATGTTTATTGTCCGAATATGCATAGGTTTGCGGAGACATATCGCCCGTCCGTCCACTATTATATGGCTGATCACGCCTTTTAACTCCACCGGATATCTTGTTCTGGCTCTATCCTCTTTCTCTTTACTCCTGCCGAGAAGCACATCGATCTCATTGTCCACCATGACACCCTTGATCGTACCGGAAAGCTCATAGAGACATTCTTCTGCAAAAATAAAAGCGGTAATCCTGTAATATTTCTTATCCGGCAGGCTTGCCGCGCTTATACGCACGGAGTTCGTCAGACTGTTAAACCCCAGGATTTTAGTATCCGCTATGATCTCGCCGTTTTCTGTATTCTTAATGAGTATTCTGCGATTCCTGATCGTACTCTCGTTCATTTGTCATGTTCCTTTTATGTAGTCTTCTCCGCAGTGCGCATTCGGGTACTTTATGCACTACTCATTGCTTATCGTGTACTCCATTAATTCATATTTGAGGCGGGTGCCTTCCGTAATTTCAGGAGGAAGTAAGGCTCTTGCCACCAGCTTCAACTCTTCGCCTTCCGCGTCGGTTCTTCTTAAGTTCGCGTAATCACCGTCGATACTGTCTACCTGATAGTAAAATGTATTCATTTGTATGTCCCTCGCTTTGCTGTTATATAAATTATACTACTTCCCCGCCCATCAATAACCAGCCTGGACGGATAGAGAATTCTGTATTTTCTCTTCGCTCTTATAGTATCACACTTCCTCTCTAAGTTGCAACAGAATACGCTTCTCCATGCGGCTCACCTGCACCTGACTGATTCCCATGTACTTTGCCACTTCCACCTGTGTTTTATCCTGAAAATACCGCATGCGGATCAGTTCCATTTCGCGCTCATCGAGCTTTCCTAAGAGCTGTTCAAGCAGCATGTGGTTTAATATCTGCTCCTTCTCCGTATCTTCATGAATGCTCCCGTTGGGAACGGTTCTTCCTACACCCGTGTAACTCATACTGCTTCCGCCTACCACCTGATCCACCAGATAGATTTCATTACCGTCTGACTGATAGACGGACTTATAGATCGACTCCACCTCCACATTGGCATCCAGCGCCAGCACGATATCCTCCACATCAAGCCCGGTTGCTTCCGACAGCTCCTGCAGACTCGCCTCCCGTCCGAATTGCTGTAAAAGGCGTTCCGCAGCCTGTTTTACCTTCCATCCGTTTTCCTTCAGCGTCCGGCTCACCTTGACCATTCCGTCATCTCTTAAGAATCGTTTGATTTCCCCCTGAATCATCGGAACCGCGTAAGTCGAAAACCGTACCTCATATTTTAAATCAAATTTGTCGATTGCTTTCATCAGACCGATACATCCGATCTGGAACAGGTCCTCCATATCATACCCCCGCCCCGCAAACCGCTTCACAATGTGACGTACCAGCCCCAGATTTTCTTCTATCAGTGTCTCCCTTGCCTCTTTATCTCCTGCCTGTGAACGTTCGATTAATACGGCAGTCTCTTCCATCGGCTACTCCTCGCTGGCGATCCATGAGCTGGTGCCGATCTTCTTATACATCTTTACCGATGTCCCGAATCCCACGTCGGAAAACACTTCCAGATTATCCATAAATGCTTCCATGAAAGCAAATCCCATACCCGAACGCTCCAGATCCGGTCTGGAGGTATACAGCGGCTCCATCGCCATCCTCACATCCGCGATGCCGACACCGCGGTCTACGATCTCCACTTCCAATACATCTCCCCGCAATATGCAGCCCATATGTACTCTGTCCTCCAGACTCCCCCGGTTCTCATAGCCGTGTATGATCGCGTTTGTCACCGCCTCAGACACAGCCGTTTTCACATCGGACATCTCCTCCAGTGTAGGGTTAAGCGGCGTGATAAATGCCGCAACTGCCATTCTCGCGAAAGCTTCATTGTCCGACACCGCCGCGAACTCAATCCGCATCTCATTTGTCATCCTGTCAATATTCTTCTTCTCAATTATCTCTATCATCTCGTCCTCCTTATTTCTCCCTTTCATTTTTCTTTCTTCACCCAGACATAACTTAGCTTTACTTGTCATAGGCTTCCTTTGCTTTCTCTCAGACATGACTTAGTTATACTTAGGCTGCGTTCTTTGCGGCCTTAGTATAACTTCATGTCTTTGTCTTGTTGTCCATAATCTCCACAAAATTCTGCATTCCCGACAATAGCAGTATCCTGCGTATCCTGTTGTCGGCATTGATGGCATATACCTTGCCCCCGAAGCAGGATATCTTCTTATATCTGCCCAGAATGACTCCGATTCCGGAGCTGTCCATAAAGGTTGTCCTCTCGAAGTCAAATACCACATTTCCCACCCTTTTAGACATGATATAGCGATCTGCTTTTGCACTTATGTCAACCGATATGTGGTGATCTACCTCATCCGGAAGTCTTATCATCAGATAATTGTCAATTATTTTAAAGTCATCCATGTTATGTAAACTCCTCTCCATGATTGAGCTGCGCTCAATCGCGAGATTCGCTTCGCGAACTCGAAACTGGCCCAACACTTTTTATGCAGAAAGGACATGGCTTACACCATGTCCTTTCTCTTTCGTGTCTTTATTGCTTTTTATCTTTATTGTCGTTTTACAACGATCCCGCAGTTTAAACCGTTATCTTAATCCGCACTGTCCATCTCCTCTATGAATGCCTCAGACTTACTTGCTTTCTCCGTGCCGGGGAACAGTTGAATAATCTGTAAATAAGTGGCTCTGGCTTTCTCTTCCTCTCCTACGCGGTAATATGCATTGGCAAGGTTATAGAGCGCCTCTCCGTTTGTCGAGTCGTACTGGAATGCTTTCTCCAGATTCGGAATCGCATCCGCATAATTTTCCTGTCTGTACGCCTCATATCCATCATTATAATACGCCTCTGCAATGTCAGGCCCCACTAAAGCCAACAACGTGTTATAAAGATTTTCAAATGCCTCAGAATTGCTCGTCTCGCCTTCGGGATCTTCCTTCTCTATCTCCTCCAGATAATCCGCCACTACCGTGACATCTTCCGGATCAGTCAGATACGCGCCTGCCGCCTTCATCAGACTGTCCACCGACCGCAGTGTACCGTCAGTTCCGAGATATGCCTGCAGATCCTGCTGCAGATCGTTATTGAGCTTGGTCAATTCGTCGATCTGAAGCTGCTGCTCGTCTACCGTGGCCGTCTTAGCGTCCAACTGCTCACTCACTTTACGCAGATTCTCGTCAATACCCGCTCTGGCCGTCTGTATTCTGGCTGGCAGGATCAGGAATATAGCGATTGCGACTCCGATAATAATACCGATTCCGAGATTTAATAATGAAGTGACGCCCCTGCCGTCCTTAACATTTACAGGCTGGATGATCGTCTCATTACCGCTCTGATATTTGATAACATCGTCCGACTTATGCTTTTTCTTCGGAGGATTCTTGACTCCTTCCTCCGGCAAAAGCATCTCGTCCACTTCTTTCAGATAACGCAGCGTTGCAATATTATTCGTATCGATTTCGAGGCACTTCGTCAGCTCCCGCTTAGCCTTCTCCCACTCTTCATTGTTGATATACAGAAGTGCGAGAAGCTGATGCGCCCTGATAAATCTGGGGTTTAATGACAATACCTTCTTAAGCTGGATCACGGCGAGATCCAGACTATCCTGATTACAATAAGTAAGCGCCTGATTATACTTCTTAATCGTCTGATTAATGATATCCAGCCGGTTCTGATTCGTCTGGATCATATCAATATAATCATCCGCGATATTTTTCTTCGGTCTTAAATTCTTACTGATGACCCATTCACTAAGCGCCGCCACAACTTCGCCCGTCTCAAAATATACTAGGCCAAGCAGATTACGCGCCTCCACATTATTCTTATTAAACTTTAAACTCTGTCTCAAACTGGTAATCGCACCTGTCAGATCTCTGACATTTGCCCGCTCCAATCCCTCATTATAAAAACGGTTGGAGATATATATGATCTTCTTATACAGGGCTACATCGGCACCACAACTCGTGCAAAAATCATGCTCGGACAGATTACATCCACACTGATAACAAATCATCTATGCCAATCCTCTATTCTGTTACGCCCATTTTCTTCGATTCCTTCACAACCTTAACCATCAGATCCGCCATATCCGTCAGATCCTGATTATATATCGCTTCTTCCGCATCCTCAACTTCTAAGCTGGGATGGAATTTCTTTAACTCTTCTTCAAAATTTATCATGCTATAGCTCCTTCAAAAGGGCTTTCACTTCACCCACCAAATATAATGAACCGACAATATACACTCTATCCTCGTCATCTTTACCAAGTGTCAGACTGCAAAACGCTGTCTTTAAGTCGTTATAAGCCTTACATATCAATCCTGTATACTGCCTGTAAGAATCTTCCAATACATGAAGCGGCAGGGCACGCTCACTTTCAAGCGCCACCAGACCGATCTCGTCAAACAACCCTGACAGAGCAATTTCTCTGATCACATTCTCATACTGCTTGTCTTTTACAATAGAAAAAAGCAGCTTCCGCCTTCCGTAACAGGGCTGTGATCTCACCGTATCCAGCAAAGCCCGTATCCCGTCTATGTTGTGGGCACCGTCCAGAAACACTGACGGCAGGATCTCTTCCATTCTGCCCTCCCAGACCGCACTGCGGATTCCCTCCTGCATCACGGGCACCGTGATGCGGTCATCATTAAGCTGTTCCAGCGCCTTGACTGCCAGTGCCGCATTCTCGATCTGATAAACCGCTACAGTGGACACAGTAAAACCAATATAACCATAATAGTTTAAATGAAGAGAAAAATCAATTGTTTTGTGTTGAATCTTTATTTCTTTTATCGCCTGCCTCTGCAAAGGCACAGTTCTAGCACCTATGGAACGGGCACATTCTTCTATCCGTGCAGCTGCATCCTGATACCCGGCCGAATAGACAACCGGAGCATCCCGGCGCATAATTCCCGCCTTTTCTCCAGCGATCTGCCACAAAGTATCACCCAGATATTCCATATGGTCATATCCGATCGCGGTTATGACGCACAGTTTTTTATCCTGCACCGCATTGGTGGCATCCAGCCTGCCGCCTAACCCGGTCTCCAGCACTATATACTCCACTCCCGCATCCTCAAAAAGAACCATTGCCATAAAGAATAGGAACTCAAAGAAGCTGGGATGATAGGACTTGGCGGCCAACTCCTCAGGCAAATCGGACATTCTCCCTCTCACCGTCCTAAAAGCCTTCAGAAACTCTCCCTCGTCCACGATTCCGCCATTTATCGCAAACCGCTCCCGCATTGTCACCAGGTGCGGCGATGTAAACATGCCCGCACTGATTCCCGCCTGCTTTAACACGGAACACAAATAAGCACAAACGGAACCCTTTCCGTTTGTGCCTGCTATGTGTATGATCTTGCAATTTTTTGCCGGGCTCCCCAGAAACTCAAGAAATCTTCGGGTATCCTCCATGCTGTTCTTACCGGAAAACTTAGGAATATCGTTGATATATGCTTCCGCCTCCCGATATGTGTCTATTCGTCTCATCATATCCCATTCCAGCTTCATCTCGTCTAAACTCATACCCGCATAATAATTCTGGCGTTAATTGTGAACAATCACCACGCCCTCGATGATTCCTTTATCGGCAGTATATTTCATAAAGCTGGTCTTTCTGGCCAATACCATCTGCTCGGCGTTAATGCAGATGATTACATTACGATAAATGTTACCGTCAACTTTGATGTAGGCGCCTCTGCTCTCCTCCATGGTCTCTTCCAGCGTCTCACGCTCTCGACTGATCTTATCCAACTCTTCGAAATATTGATCCTTAAGTTTATTCCACTCGGACAACTTCGCCTCGGTGGTTGCCGAAGTGCTTGATCCCCGCATACGCTTCTCACGCAGCGCCTCCGTCATGATCTCTACCAATTCGGACAGCTTTTCTTTCGTATCGTTCTCCTTGTGCCTCACATCTAACAGCTTCTCATAAGCTGTCACCTCATACCCACAGTGCAGGATCGTCTTGACATCCACATCGCTGCCGGCCGTCATCGCCTCAATTCCTTTCAGACCATGAACATATCCGCCGATGATACATCCCTTCTTACCTGTGGTGATTACTTTGTTTTTCGCAGATATCTGTGCGTTCAGAATGGTATTGGACTGCACCATGCCGCCCGCATCCACTGTAGTGTTCTCTATGAAGTCCGCGAAGACACTTCCTCTGGCAGATATCTTGCCGCCGCCCTGAATGCCACGGCTTAAGACTACATCCCCGCCCGCAAAAAGTGTCGCGCACCCTGTGGTACCGTGAATCTCAATATTACGACCCGCACGAATCGTCACACCGCTCTCCACATTACCGTAAATGATCACATCGCCGAAAAATTCTATCTTGCCAATGATCATAGTCACATCGCCCATAATCTCATGGACATTCTGAATATCCACTTTGCCGTTCTTAACCTCGATCTTACCATCGGACTGAGCATAGTATACATCATTTTCCCGCAGAATTCCCTTACCACGCATGGGTGGCAGATCTCTGGCCGGAGTCGCCTTCATCTCAGTACCGCGAACCGTATAACCGTCCTTGCCCGGTACCGCATAATGATAGATCGCTACCTTGTCGCCTTTCTTTACATTCTGCAGCGCACTCATATTTGTGTAATCGACAGTGCCATCCTCCCTGATCTTAGGTACACCATACTCTTCCGGCGAGAAAAGATACTCAAAATATCCGTCCTTCCCCGGCACACTTTTCGCACCCTGCGCAACCAGAATCTCCCTGTCGTAAACCTTCTTCTTGATCATAGCCGACAGATTAGAGCTGTGATATCCCCTGACCACACCACTTTTCTCCAGATAGGTCATGAGCTCGCCCTTCGTATAGATCTGCCCCTTGTCAGGAGGTACCAGATAGAGCCACGCTGCCATATCATCTTCATCGATGCGCAGATAAGTACCCCTCGCCAGATTCGTTCCATGGGAATCCCATCCATCGCTCTGATTCTCATCCGATACCGGCACCTCAAGCGACAACGTCATTGATGTCGATGTCGAATCCGGTTTCGCTGCCCTGTTCATGGCATTCTTCAATTTATCCATTTGTTCCGGTGAAAACATAACTCCGCTCACGTGACTCACCTCGCTTTCCTGTGACCAAAATAATTCTCGGATCATATTCTTACGGTCTCAGCAGTAAATGCTTCGACCTGTACTGAATAGTTACCTTCCATCCATTAATATATTAATGTCCCAAAACATAATATCCTAATATTACTTTACACCATATTTGCAGACTTTACCAGCCCTAAAAAAAAATATCTTACTTGCCAAGTTGTGCCAGACGTTCCTTCACCTGGGTCAGCATTTGTGTATACTTCTCCAGTTTTGCACGTTCTTCCGCAACCTTAGCTTCCGGCGCCTTTGCCATGAATTTTTCATTATTCAGCATACCGTTGACGCGGGCAAGCTCACCGTTTAACCGCTTCTCCTCTTTCTGCAGACGCTCAATTTCCTGTGCGATGTCCACCAGCTCTGCAAAAGGAATATATACCGTGGCATTCGGAATCACAACAGACACCGCATCATCGGCAATACCGCTCTTGTCCGCCTGTACCGTCACCTCAGAGGCCCCTGCAAGGGAAGCAAAGAACAAGCTGCCTTCCTCAAAAATATTTCTTACCGCCTCTTTGTCACTGACAACAAACACTGCTGCCTTCCTGCTTGGTGCCACGTTCATCTGCGTACGAATATTTCTGATGCCGCGAACCGCTTCTTTAATCAGCTCGATGGACTCTTCCTCCTCTTTATAATCCCGATCCTGTGTAAATTCAGGCCATTTGGAGATCATAACGGACTCTTCCTCGGTCTGGATCGTGCAGAAGATTTCCTCCGTGATAAAAGGCATATAAGGGTGAAGCAGTTTGAGCGCATCGATCAGGACATTTTTCAGTGTCCACAATGCCGCATTGTTGCTCTCCTGTCCGTCCGTGTCTTTCTGATACAAACGGGGCTTTACCATCTCAATATACCAGTCGCAGAACTCAT
>JAAUZY010000099.1 GCA_014804355.1 Lachnospiraceae bacterium | reverse complement strand
TATCACTCCATAAGCAGACAAATCCGTCAGCAAGCTGCCGGTTTGTCATATTGCTCTTTTTTTACTCCGCAGTGCACGCTCGATTCCGCTTCGCTCCATCTCGCTCGCGGGCTTCGCCCTATCACTCCATAAGCAGACAAATCCGTCAGCAAGCTGCCGGTTTGTCTGTTTACGGAGTGGCACTGCTCATTGGTGTCGCGTACATTATAACATGAATCTGGTTAGGGAAGTATTATTTTTTGTCCGTCTCGGATATGATCCGGGTCGGTGATCTGGTTCAGCTCGCAGATTCTCTGTACATGGGAGGTATCTCCATAGATTTTCTGGCTGATCATATATAGGGTATCACCGGGCTCCACTTTATAGTATCTTGCCACATTGCGGGAAAGTGCCTCCACCTCTTCTTCGGTCTGATCGGAGTTTTCCTCAGTGGTTTCAGACTCTCCTGTTTCTTCTTCGTCATTGTTCCGACCGGCTTCCGCATTGGCATTGTCTGCAGTATCTTTAGGAGTCTCGGAAAGATCTGATGTATTTTTGTCATTCTCGTTCAGAGATTCATCCTCTGTTTCTTCAGAATTCTCTTCTCCCGCTGCCTCCTCCGGTTCGCCTGCCTGTTCTTTATTTTCAAGTGCTGCCAGTTTCAGAATATCCTCTTCCTGCGAAGGTTCCCGCTGCACTACGACCTCTTCCCGGCTCTCTCCTTCCTCGCCCGTTTTTTCCGCCTCCTGATTCTCCATGGCAAAAAAAACTTCTGTAGCCGACTGATTCAACTGCTGCATCTCATCATAGCTGTTTGTAGAATTGACCACAATGGCGACCAATATCATAAGAATAATACTAAGCTGGGCGGAAATCGTACTGGGTGATATCTGCCTGCGGGACGTCTGCCCCTGCATGGCTTGCGGCTGCGCACTCTGCCATTTCCTTTGGTCTGTCCCACTGCCTCTATCTGCTTCGACAGGATCGCTGTCCCTGTCTTTCCCGCCGTTTCCGTTTTTCCGTTCTATCAGATATGTCTGCATCGGTGCATTATCCTGATAGAAAACCTCGTATCCCTTCACCTCATAGTTTTCCGTTCCTTCTCTGACCAGAAACACGGGGCCCGCCTGCGTCAGACGACAGCCGATCTCTTCCAACAGACTGTATTTATCAAATACTTCCAGATGTCTATCCCTTCCCACGCCAAATATCGTATATTTTTTGCCAAACTTTTCTTTGAATCCGTAGAAAAAGAATTCCGAAAGCTCCAATGTTCCCGTTTCCTCTTTTAAAAAAGACAGCACGTAATCTTCCACGTAGATCTCGTACTTTTCTTCTTTTCCTCCTTTGTGAATGATGATTGATGACTGTCTCATTGCATTCACTCCATTCCGAAGATCGATATTCGGATCGTCTTCGCGCACTGTATCACACTATAAAATTACTATAGCATGTCTTATGTGAAAAATATGGCAAAATACGCGATAATTGATGTGTCTGCATAAACAAAAAATTTGCAAGACCGAACGCAAAATTTCTAATGTCGTTAACAATAAAAAGAGATACGGAAATCATCGTGCAGTAACGCTTCGCCCTGCACCACAATTTCCGTATCTTTTATTTGCAACATCTGCAATAAAACAACAGACCTTTATACAAACTGATAAATTGTCACAGAATCATAATCTTTTCCCGGTCCGAACACTGACTGCGGGAAATTCGGATGATGGATGTTATCCGGATAGAACTGCGTCTCCAGACAGAATCCTTTGCGCGGCCCGTACGCGGTATTCTCTTTACCGGTCTCCTCTCCGATACAGTTGCCCGCATAAAACTGTACTCCGGGCAGATCGGTAAATACTTTCATCTTCCTGCCGCTCTTGGGATCTTCAGCCTCCGCAATCTCCCGAAGCGTGCCGTCGGCACCGTCGATCACAAAATTGTGGTCATATCCCTGCCCGATCTTCAACTGCTCACAATCGGCATTGATATCCTGCCCGATCGGTTTCATCTTCGTAAAGTCCATGGGTGTTCCTTCTACCGGCGCGATCTTTCCCGTAGGAATTGCTCCCGGAACTACCGGCGTGTAATGGGAAGCATTTATTTTCAACAGATGATCCTCGATCCTGCCTGCTTTATGTCCCGCTAAATTGAAATATGTGTGATTGGTCATATTCACAATCGTATTGGCATCTGCTGTCACGTGATAACTCAATTTCAGCGCATTGTCATCGGATAAGCTGAAAGTCACGGTGACCTTCTTATTGCCCGGAAAACCCATTTCCCCGTCTTTGCCTTCCAGAGAAAGAACCAATCCGTTCTCAGTCTCCGTTACATCCCAGACACGTTTATGGTACCCCTCTTCTATATGGCTGTGCAGATTATTCTCGCCGTCATTCGCATCGATCTGATAGCGCTGACCGTCTATCTCAAAGCATGCACCCGCAATCCGGTTAGCGCTCGGTCCGACCGTCGCCCCGAAGAAACTGCCGTTTCCGTAATAGTCTTCCAGCTTATCAAATCCCAAAACTACATCTTCCAGATTGCCGTTTTGATCCGGCACAAGCAGACTTATAAGATTTGCTCCGAAATTAATGATTTTCGCCTGCATACCGCCGGCATTGGATAAAGTATACGCATACACATCCTTACCGCATTTAGTTGTTCCGAACTTCTCTTTTACTATCTGCATCTTTATTTTCCCTCCGCTTCCTACAGTTCCACTCTGCCTTCCAATGCACGCAACAGCGTAACCTCATCTATATATTCCAGATCGCCGCCCACCGGCACGCCGCTGGCAATCCTTGTCACTTTGATCCCCGTAGGCTTGATCAGCTTACTGATATACATGGCTGTCGTTTCGCCTTCCAGACTGGAATTCGTAGCGATAATCACCTCGCTCACATCACCTTCCAGACGGTGCATAAGTTCCTTAAGCCTGATATCATTCGGCCCGATCCCCAGCATGGGGGAAATCGCCCCGTGGAGCACGTGATAGACACCGCCGTATTTACCTGTCTTCTCATATGCCGCCAAATCTCTGGCATTCTCCACCACCATGAGGGTGCCGTGATCCCTGTTGACGTTGGCACAGACCGGACATATATCCTGATCCGTCAGCGTATAGCATTCCCGGCAATACCGCACGTTTTCTTTGGCGTCAATGATCGCATGCGCCAGTCTTTCCACTTTTGCCTGCGGCATATTGATCAGATGAAAAGCAAGCCTCTGAGCGGATTTAGAACCAATGCCCGGAAGCCCTGCCAACTCTTCTATTAATTTATTGATATGACCGCTGTACAGTTCCATCAGAACGGAAATCCTCCGCCAAGACCGCCGGTCATCTTGCTCATCAGCTCGTTATTCGCCTCATCAGCCATACGCAGCGCCTCGTTAGCCGCCGCCATCACGAGATCTTCTAACATCTCGATATCATCGGGATCTACCACTTCCTCGGACAGCTTCACCTTCGTGATCTCTTTTCCGCCTGTCACGGTCACTTCCACCGCACCGCCTCCTGCCTTAGCGACAAATTCTTTCGTCTCCAGCTCCTTCTGGCTTTCTTCCATCTGCCGCTGCATCCGCTGCGCCTGCTTCATCAGATTGTTCATGTTCCCCGGCATACCGCCCGGAAATCCTCCACGTTTTGCCATAATGTCTTCCCGCTCCTTATCTGTTCTTTTTCTAATCCTCTTCTTCTACTTCTATATCCATATGGATCACCTGACTTAAATCCACATAATTCTGCACAAAAGCATTTCGATTCGGTACACTCTGTATCGTAACCTCGATCTCTCTGCCCACAGCCTCGGATAGCGTCTGCACAAGCTGCTCCTTATGCCCCTCCTGCTTTAAAAAGTAGTCCGACGCAAGCCCGTCTTCTACCACAATCATCAGTTTATTGTCTCCGCCAAGGCTAAGACCCGCATCTTTCAGATACTGTTTCATGGGCATGGAGGTCTGCCCTACGATCGTTGCCCACTTATCGACCACTGCCTGCACATCCTCCGGAATCGCTTTCGGAAGCGGAGGTCTCTCCACCGGCGTACCCGCTGCCATCTGGTTCCCGCTGCCGTACATACCGCCGTCGGCAGGATATCCTCCGCCCGCAGGTACGACCGCGATCCCGTTCTCGATCTTCTCTTCCACTGCTCTGACCCGCTCTACTATGGATTCGTAGTCTTTCTCCATATCCGGACGGCACAGCTTGATCAGGGCGATCTCTATCAGTATGCGCTTCTGCGCCGCATACTTGATCTGCCCCGACAGTTCGGAAAAAATACGGATATAGCGCATGATCGCATCCGTCTCTGTCATACCCGCTTCTTCCCGCAGTCTGACAAGATTATCCGTAGAAACGTCGATCACGTCCTCTATGTCATCGGAAGATTTTACCAGAAGAAGATTACGCAGATACCATGTGAAATCTGTCACAAACTGGGTAAGTTCTCTGCCCTGCATAACGATCTCTTCCAAAAGTTCAATGCAGCCTGTCACATTCCGTTCCAGCACATGCCTAAGCAGTCTGCCGAACACTTCCGTGTCCACAGCCCCCAGCACATCCAACACTTTATCATAAGCCAGTTCCTGGCCGAAGTGAAAAGCAATGCACTGGTCTAACAGGCTTAAAGCATCCCGCATGGAACCGTCCGCCGTCTTCGCCACATAGCGAAGCGCTTTCTCTTCGACCTGAATCTGTTCTGTATCCATCAATTCCCGCAGCCTGCCGGTGATCGTGTCGATCGTGATACGTCTGAAATCATATCGCTGACATCGGGACAGAATGGTAATAGGTATCTTGTGCACCTCTGTGGTCGCAAGAATGAAGATCACATAGGAAGGCGGTTCTTCCAACGTCTTAAGAAGCGCATTGAATGCCCCTATAGAAAGCATGTGAACCTCATCTATGATATAAACTTTATACTTGCCCTCTGCCGGCGAATAGGATACTTCCTCCACGATCTCACGGATATTATCCACACCGTTGTTGGAAGCCGCATCGATCTCGATCACGTTCATGCTCGCTCCTGACGCAATCGTCTTACACGCCTGACACTCCCCGCATGGACTGCCATCCACAGGATGCTCGCAATTGACTGCTTTCGCAAAGATCTTTGCGATCGTAGTTTTACCTGTTCCGCGTGTACCGCAGAACAGGTATGCATGACCGATCCGCTCCGCCTTTATTTGGTTCTTTAATGTTGTAACGATATGCTCCTGCCCTTTTACATCCTCGAAACAATCCGGGCGGAACTTACGATAAAGAGCTGTATAAGACATTACTTCTCCTATTAATCACCGAAGCTGATACCTACCATCTTCGCTTCCTGTACGATGGTCGCATCCGGTGATACCATCTTCAGCTTGCCTGCTACTTCTTCAAGAGGCACTCTGACGATCTCTCTGTTCTTATAACCTACCATAAATCCATACTCACCCTGCAGAATCAGTCTGCCTGCCTCTGCGCCCAGTCTGGTAGCAAACACACGGTCATACGGACAGGGACTTCCGCCACGCTGGGTATGTCCCGGTACGGTAACGCGCACTTCCTTACCGCTCTTCTTCTGAATCTTATCTGCAATTTCATAAGAAACGGAAGGATACGGATAATTCTTCATCTTTTCTTTATATTCTTTCTTGGAAAGCTTCGCGTCTTCTTTAGAGATCGCGCCCTCCGCCACTGCCATGATCGTAAATCTGGACCCTCTCGCTTCACGCTCATTGATGGCTTTGATCACTTTATCAATATCATAAGGAATCTCAGGGATCAGAATGATGTCTGCGCCGCCTGCCATTCCGGCATTCAGAGTAAGCCAGCCAACCTTGTGACCCATAACCTCCACGATGAAGATACGTCCGTGGGAAGATGCCGTAGTATGGATGCAGTCGATACAGTCTGTCGCGATATCCACCGCACTCTGGAAACCGAAGGTCATATCCGTGCCCCACAGATCGTTGTCGATTGTCTTCGGAAGGGTAATCACATTAAGGCCTTCCTCACGGAGCATGTTAGCAGTCTTATGTGTGCCGTTGCCGCCCAAAATCACCATGCAGTCCAGCTTTAATTTATAATAGTTCTGTTTCATTGCCTCTACTTTATCAAGGCCGTTCTCATCCGGTTCCCGCATCAGTTTAAAAGGAGTCCTGGAGCTGCCGAGAATCGTGCCGCCCTTCGTCAGGATTCCTGCGAAGTCATGACCTGTCAACATACGGAAATCTCCGTAGATCAGTCCTTTGTATCCATCCAAAAATCCGTAAATCTCAACGTCTTCTCCGCTGCATGATAAACATTTGACTACGCCGCGCATAGCCGCATTTAATGCCTGACAATCTCCACCGCTGGTCAACATACCTATTCTTTTCATTGTGATTCCTCCTTAACTGCTTTGATTCCGCTTTGCGCTGCCGGCTCGATCTTGCTGCGCTCGGCTCTCGCTTTGGCTTGGGTTTTGGGCTTGGGTTACTCCGCGCTGCCGCTCGATTTTGCTTTGCGCTGCTGGCTCGATCTTGCTGCGCTCGCTCTCGCTTTTGCTTGGGTTTTGGGCTTGGGTTACTCCGCGCTGCACGCTCGATTCCGCTTCGCTTCATCTCGCTCACGGGCTTCGCCCTATCACGATGGAATCTGACAAATTCGTCTGCGAGCAGCCGATTTGTCATCTTACATCGTGGCAGCGCTCATTGCCTACGTGAACATTATACCTTATTTCCGTTGGGTTCACAACTAATTATTCCTTATGGAAAACAAATCTGTCACAAATTCTTGTCTCCATTTTCCTCAGATTTTACTGCTTCTTTTTCCAGCTTATTGCGTATGCGCAGTTCCTTGAAAAAGGTGGTCAGCATGTCGGTGCATTCTTCTGCGAGTATGCCTCTGCGCACTTGCACCTGATGATTAAATTCGGGCATTTCGAGGATATTTAAGATAGAGCCGCCGCAACCGGCCTTGGGGTTCATGCTGCCCATGACAACTTCAGTGATTCGTGCCTGCACAATGGCTCCGGCGCACATCTGGCAGGGTTCCAAGGTCACATATAAGGTGCATTCTTCCAGACGCCAATCACCCATCTTCTTACTCGCTTTATTGATCGCCGTGATCTCCGCATGAGCGAGCGTGTTCTTGTCGGTGTTGCGTCTGTTATATCCTCTGCCGATGATCTTATCCTGATAGACGATCACACAGCCGATCGGGACTTCGCCCAGCGCGTATGCCTTCCTTGCCTGTTTGAGTGCTTCTTTCATGTATTTCTCATCCTGCGTCATAATCCGCGCTCCTTATCTGTCTTGTTACGCACCGCTAAGCCACCTTTATCCTTCTGTCCGCTTCATGTCAAACATCACGCGGTCAGATCATAATACCGGTCAGCAAATTATTTTGGGAAAAATAGTAGACAATTATCTCAATTCAAATTATAATCATATGGGTACGGAGTTGTATCGAAGTGGTCATAACGGGGCGCACTCGAAATGCGTTAGCCCTCCGGGGCACGAGGGTTCGAATCCCTCCAACTCCGCTCAGAAGCCGAAGCGTTTGCTTCGGCTTTTCTAGTATTTGAACTCGTCCGGAACCGTATATCCGAACGAAATAAGTTTGTCTACATAATTTTGATCCTGCAGTCTCCTCTTGGATTCAGCCATATATCTTGCATTTTGTTTATCTTCATAGCCTGTTATGATGCGCAAAAACACAATGGCACACCCAATCGTGCCGACAATCCCTACCACTATGCAGCCTGCCAATTTGGTCGGATAATATCCTTGTGTGCTTATCAGATTCCTAAGCCATAAAATACAAATAATCGTGAATACCAGAAATCCGATCGTTGCGCCCAAATACAGCTTTGCACTCTTTGGTCCTACTGCGAATCCATCAATTGCAACTTCTCGCCATCTTTTATCTAAGAACTCGTTCTTGCATTTCGGACAGGTTCTGATCGGACTGCCATACACCCATGCATTACACTTTTCCCGCACCTGCGCCCCACACTTCGGGCAAGTTCCTTGTACACTTCCCATATTAACGCCTCCTGTAAGTTGCTGATACAGCCCATGGAGAATGCACGTTTTTTCACATTCTCCCAGACATGACTTAGTTATACTTAGGCGGCGTTCTATGACGCCTTAGTATAACTTCATGTCTTATTATAGCATACCTATTTTGTATTATCCACAAGAGACGAGCCGTCTGAGCCGCACTATTTTGTTAAAAAAGTCCTTTGAAAAATTTTCCTGGTTCTGTATAATAAAGATACAGCGTGTAGCATTTATGCGTAATTCCAGTTGCGTATAAGTTGCACGCTTTTTTTATTGAATACAAAAAGAAAAGCGTGTAGCCAGTGGCGTAAATCCAGCAAACGTCAAGCTATGCGCTTTTTTCATGAAAGGAATGGTGTATAAAATGGAGCAGTCAAATCAATTTCTAGGAACGGAACCTATCGGGAAGCTAATGAGAAAATATGCGATCCCGTGTATTATCTCACTTTTGGTCGGAGCGCTTTATAATATTGTGGACCAAATCTTTATTGCAAATGCCAGTTATCTTGGCTCTTACGGCAACGCGGCAAATACAGTTGTATTTCCTCTTACAGTAGTCGCGCTTGCTATTGCAGTTATGATCGGGGACGGTTGCTGTGCCTTTGTCAGTATCTGCCTCGGCAAGGGAGAGAAAGACACCGCAAAAAGAAGCGTCGGCAATGCGGTAATTATGATTATCGCCGCCAGTTTGCTGCTGACTATTATTTACTTGGTTTTTCAGGAGCAAATTATTGCCATGTTCGGCGGAACGGTAAATGAAGAGACATTTTACTACTCAAAGGAATACTTTCTTTACATCAGTCTCGGAATTCCCTTTTATATGTTCGGGCAGGCAATGAATCCCGTGATCCGCGCGGACGGAAACCCTAAGTTTGCCATGGCCTCTACACTTGCCGGCGCCGTTGCCAACATTATTCTTGACCCGGTTTTTATTTTTGTATTCAAATGGGGAATGATGGGTGCGGCCGTTGCGACTGTATTCGGGCAGATTATTACAGCCATTTTGGCAGTATGGTATATCTTTCATATGAAAACGATCAAACCCTCCTTAGAGGATTTGAAAATAAATCAGAAAATTTGCGGTCGGACGCTGCTTTTGGGAATTACGAGTTTTCTATCCCAGATTTCTTTAGTTGCAGCAATGGCGGCGATCAACAATATGCTCCGAAAATACGGAGCGCTGGATGAAATATTCGGACAGCCGCAGTATGCTCAGATTCCGATGGCCGTTGTTGGCATTGTTATGAAATTTTTCCAGATCGTTATTTCGATTGTGGTGGGAATGGCCGCCGGCTGCATTCCGGTTGTAGGCTATAATATAGGAGCCGGCAACAGATCGCGCGTCAAAGAGCTTTTTACGAAGTTGCTGATCGGCGAGGCATTAGTAGGCGCCGTCGCCTTGATTCTGGTTGAAATTTTCCCGAAGCAGTTGATCTCCGTCTTCGGAGCCGCTAATGAAAGCAGTTATTACACAGCGTTTGCGCTCAAGGCATTTCGGATTTATTTGTGTATGATTGTCATGGCATGCGTAAACAAGGCATGTTTCATTTTCTTACAGGCAATGGGTAAAGCGGCGGAATCCACCGTTCTTTCCATGATTCGTGAAGTGGTGTTCGGCGTCGGTTTTGCTATTGTTCTTCCCGTGTTTTGGGGATTAGACGGTGTATTATTCTCCATGCCGGTATCGGATATTCTGACATTTATTATTACGGTTATTCTGGTTGCCCGCACTTACAAGGAGTTGAATAACAGATAAAGCTGCGGTTATAGAGGGAGTAAAATCCCTCTATGACTTTTTCATATGTGCCAGATATTTATCTAATTGTTTATCCTCCAGCACCGCTTTCGTCTCCATCAGGGTCAATGTATTTCCCTCGATGGCTGTGGAGTTATGGGTATATTCCACCTCAAAAGCTTTTTCATAGGATGCGACTGTCATCCCCGAGAAGGTGTATTTTGCCGATTCATATTCTTTTTGTTTTTCTAATACTTCCGATAGATCCAAAATCATACCTCATTTCAAAAAGATATTTTACAATTATTATATCTGGTGTCAAACTGATCAATATCGTCTAAGAAATTCCACCATTGTGACAATTTCAGGCAGTTCCACATCCAAAACCAGAAAATCCTTATCGCCGGTCACAAATACATCAATCCCTTCCATGATCGCCGTTGCCAATATTGGCGAATCCTTTGCATCACGCATTTCGGGAAAACCACTCAAATCCAATGCTTTCGGTGTATAGACCAACTCAAAAGGCAGTTCCATAAAAAAACGGTCAAGGAATCTTCTCTTAGCAGGAAACTTCCGGTCAGTTACAAGCCGCAATTCCTCAATCACATAATCGCACACTACAATCTGATGGTTGTCTGTCAGTTTTTTTGCCAGTTCCCTTGTCTGTGCGGACGGAAAAAAGATCATGGAGATAAAAATATTAGTATCAAGCATTACCTTCAAACTAATACCCCCTTACCTCTTTCCGCAATTCTTTCATATAGTCCTGCATTTCTTCCTCAGTAGTAAAACCGGCTTTCTCTGCTTCTCCTGCAAAAGCATCTTCTGCCCTCTTAAATGCCAGCATAGCTGAGTTTTCAAAGTAAAATCTTCCATTTTCCTCTAAAATAACAATTTTGTCTCCTGCTTTTAGGTTCAGTCTGTTTCTGACAGATATGGGAATGGTAATCTGCCCTTTGCTGGAAATTTTTGCTACTTCCATGTTTCATCATCCTTTCATGGCAACTTGGTATTCTTTACTTTCTTTACTTTTTATTATACGCAATACAACATATACTATCAACCTTTTTGACATTATCTTCTTCCATATAGGTGATATACCTATTGTCAAAATAATATGGAAAAAATCAACACACCCAATTAATCTGTTTTTCTCGCTGGCTGTCCATTTTTGCCTGCATCCGCCACATTGCGATCTGTCAGCATTTCCATGGGGATTTCAAGGCTTGCAGAATCCTCCTACTGTCCTCCCACAGTTCCCGCCTTTCCCGCGCTACTATCTGATATTATTATTCATACTCACAGATATATCCTACCCTGCCCGCATAAGAGGGCGCCGCCTCTAAAATGTCATTTGGCACATCATTGAGATAACATCGACCATCTTTTCCCCGGTAAAAAAGAACCACATAATCCTCATTGACTTCCACGCCGCTCTCCGTAAGCCCTGTATAGCTGGGTTCTCCTTCCAACCAGAATCTGAATATTGCGTTAGACAAATCCAGCATATAGTAACCATATTTAATTCCCGGTTCCAGCCAGCGATAGCCAAAAGGAGTTCCCTCAACCCTCTCGTTAGTTGCTCCCACAGAAAAGGGGATATCCTCTTTATACTCAGAAATCATCCGTTCCCGAAGCTGTTCATACTCCTCATGGGAAGTAATGGTTGCCAGATAACCGCCGCTCTCATGACAAAGCACTTCCGCTTCCTTCCAGGTGACATCTTTCACGATCAGTTCATACCGGTGCTTTGCAGAGACCAATCTCCCGTCCTTAACATCGATTTGATCTCATCCAGAGTGTAATCATTCTGTGGGTATATACTCTTTTCCTTAGGATATATGGCATTTAATCGAGCCTCATATTCCTCTTCCGTCATTTCCTCTCCGACCCAATATTCCTGTTCCTCTCCTGTCCAGTAAAAGAACTCAATATAGTCATCATTTTCGTCAAACTGCACACCATCCGGCCCGTCACCCCGTATCCCGCCGTCAACATAGACCCATTTCCCGTCCTGAATGGTATAGACATTATCATAATAATGCCCCATATTGCCATCTGAATTGCAGATCAGATTTCCTCTCTCAATATAAGAGACATTAAGGCGGCCAGACTGCCACACATCCAGAACATGATCATGAAATGTCAGAAACCGACATCCTCCCGCTTCATATCCGGTGTCAATCACCATTTCAGGAATGTTGTCATCATCCACATAAATCAGACTGTATGTACAGGTAGCCGCATAATTATCTTTCTTCAGATAATTAAGATAAGCCTGTTTCCACTCCTCCAGACAAGAATCGTTCTGCTCTATACGCTCCTGCTCTTTCAAAAAAGAAAAGCGCTTGCACAATTCTCTGTACATATCATCAATATTGTTCACAAATACAGCGTCATCATATCCCCATATATGCAGTTCTTCCCTGTCCCACTCTTCATAGACTTGCTCATATACTTCCTCAGATACCTCGGTTCCGTCTACCTCATAGTATTGCGCAATGTACTGAAGCCCTTCATATTGCGGAATACTGTGGAGCGCCAACAGTACTACTCTTTCATTCCCTTCAATCCGATAAAAAAATGATTCTTCTTCGCCCAGCTCCATATATGTGCTGAAAATCAGGTTTTCATAAGGATTAAACCTGCACCTTCCAAAGCTTCCAAATTCACCTGTTTCCACTACGTTTCCGTCATTGTATACACATATGATCACACCGAAAGCATGGGCGTCAGAAGGAATGATCGCCAGTTCCGGAATATTATCGCTGTCAATGAACACCAGATCATATTTTATCCCGTCTGCTTCATATGGGTATTCCTCATAAAATTTTCGGAGGTATTCCGCGTATGCCAGAAGAACTCTCTTTTCTTCTTCGCTGAGCACATAGGAATCATCTTCGCCTGCCATCTCTCCGGCAGAATCCGGAATGCTCTCGTCAGCTTCCGGATTTTCAGTTCTGCTGTTTCTGTCTTTCTCCACAATATCGCTGCTGGAATCCTGCGGAATCTCACTTTCCTGACTGTCTTCTGTATCTATCTCCGCGCGTTCTTCACTTGGAGCCGTACATCCGCAAACTCCATATAGCAAAATCACAACCATACATACACATAAGATTCTTTTTGTTATTGTGCTTACTTTATTATTCATACACTTATCCTATACCCTTCAATATTGTACTCATTGGAGTTTACTAAATTTATCCAAACTCAGTTCCATATAAATACTTTGTCTCATCGATTCAGGTGACGGTGCTATGAAATAAATATGATCATCTTTCAGGAAAAAAATATCTGTGCGGTTCACATACTCTTCTGAATCAAAAAGCTGTACAAAACTATCCATTTCCTGTTCAATCTCTTCTTCATTCACAGGAAAATCTAATATACAGATTTCATTTCTATCTCTGGCATTCATAATGATCGCCTTTATATCAAATAACGTATAATAATCTTTTAAAGATATAATCTTGCCCGTGCGCAAATCGAAATTCATTCCCTTATTATACTCTGCATAAGACCCCATGTAAGATTGATAGCCGTGAAAATGAATACTTACTATTGCTTCACCGACAGATTCTATTTCATATTGAACTTCTGTTTCCTCTCGTCCATGTCCATATTCCCAAAAATCCTCCAGCATAATTTCATGATAAATCTGTTCGTTTATGGAATTGGCTACGACTTCCGCATTCGTTATATCGATACTTGGAAAGGCTATCCGTTTGTGTATACTATTCGTCTCAATTTGAACAAAAGAATCATGTATGTTGATAGCCGTTTTAGGTGCTTTCTCTTCCGATTCTCCCACATTACCAATATAACGTAGTGCAATCTCAGAATCCATATACCAGTCTTCCGGTTCTTCATATACATTTCCATTTTGCACATCTATATAATAACGCTTCACTATATGGACATGTGTATCTGATGATTCAACCAAATTCACCTCATGATAACGCCTGTCAAAAAAGGTACACTCACCATAATACATGATTTTATAATTCTCTAATCCTTCCTCCGGTTCTATGAAATCTAGCATTTGATCCAGCACATCCGCCCCTTCTTCACCATAAATGATTTGAAAGCTTGTCCCATCCTCGCTATAGACTAACTCCGGTTCATAATTCCAAACATTTCTTGTAACATCCGGTAAACGAATCCCTCTGGGCACATCTATTTCCAACGGGATCAATGTGCCTTCGTCCTTCCTGTATATACGGCCCGTTTCTTTAGCGACATAAACATTTCTCTCATGAATAATGTCTCCGTTCAAATCCTCTTTACATACCGCAAATACGTACATACCTGAAGGTTCTTTTTTCAAATAATAGCAGAGCGCTTTCTCCGATTCCAGAAATGTAAATCCTTCTAACAAATTATTCTGTAAAAGTTCTTTAATTTTTTGGGTGAGGATTGCCACATTGTTATTTTCTATGACTTCCGCAATACTTTCAAAGCGAGAGGCTGACCCTATATTTTCTATGCATGGGGTATCCTCTGCAAGTTCACTTTCATGTATTATTTCACTGCTTTCTTTTTCTTTTGGCTCTTCCATGGAAATATTGTAATCCCCATTTTGTATTGAACCATCTGATGTACCACAGCCGGATAGGAACAGTATGACAAATAGTATAAATATATTAATTTCATTTTCCTTAATCTTATAAAGCATAGACTATGCTCCTATTCTTCTGTAACATCTTGTACCCCATCGATATACACATCCATCAATCCCAGATCAAATCCTGTTCCAAACTCGATAAACCCTTTTCCTTGCACCCATACAGATAGATCTTCTCCATCTTGAAATTATCATTAACGTGATAAACGACATATCTGCCACGCCCCATATCCACTCTTTCTTCATTCACGAATTCTTTTCTCAATCATCAACCACGAATCCCAACCATCCTCATAATCTGAAATAAAAATATAATCATAAAACTCATCCGCATACTGTATGTAATATACAATTCCATCATCAAAATACATAAAGCCTTCTTGGATTTCCGCCTCGTAAGCGTTCTCTTGTATTTGCGCGAAGTCCATCCCCGCCCGGGCATCCATAAATCCGATACTTGCTTCTGGTCCCGTAATAATAATAGCTCTTGGCAGCGCAGATTCCCATATTTGACTCATACTGTCATTTCCATATTGAACTAATATTCCATCATCTATATCAAATGTTACGCCGCCAAAATGTGAGTTTAAAAATCCAAACATTCCGCAGTCCGATAAATCTTCCATACCTTCTATTCTTGCTAACTCTCCCTGCGTTAATCGAAAATATTTTTCATAGACCATATGAGAACTTTCATTCTCCTTTTTTACCAGTAATTCTTGAATTTCCGGTCTGGCCTCTTTTTCCTCAACGCTTTTCATATCTTGTCCGATTCTTTCACATTCCTTCATGAAATACTGTATATCCGCCGTCATATAGGCTATCGCATCGGACAGCATCTCCTTGCTTTCTGCCAGTTCAGTCATTGCTGTTTCTTTCTCTAACTGACCTGCTATCTGCATTTCTGATTTTTGCACTTCAATGCTTAGATCATTTTTTTCTTCCCATTCTTGCTGATTTAATCCAATTACATATATTAATGCTAAAAAACCTGACAATAACACTAAATCTCTAACCCGATCTTTCACAATAGTCTTTTAACACCTCTCTTCTTAACGCTCTTCCTCTGATAGCCCTTGATACTATCAGTCAACATATTTTCTCTGAAAAAATAAACCTATTAAAATAGTATTTTCCAATTAAATATTTTCACCCTCACTCCAACACAGCATAGCTCTTATTCCTCACATCAACAAGAACTACTATATCTTCAACCCCATTGCTACAATTAGCACATGCGATATATCCATTCCGTCCTATGTACATATAGTTACTGTCTATTTCCCAATGATCCTTTTTATCCCCATCCGTTATATCTAGATAATCATATATTGCATAGAAGATTCCATTACCGTAGACCGAGTCATATAAATCACCTATGACATCTAATCCGGGACGTTCTTCCATAGTATTACTTCCTGTATTTCATCAATGTGTACATCCATCGGTCCCGGACCGAATCCCGTTCCGAACTCAACTAAACCTTTTCCTTGTTCCCATACAAATAAATCTTCTCCGCCCGGTTCTCCATTTACTTTTGTCTCGGACAAATAATAGGTTATCTTATTTCCGTCTTTTGTTATGGAAGAATATTCTTGCTGAAATTCTTCCTCCTGACAGACAACGATACTATTATTCTGCAACTTCTCATCTGTATCTAACGTCTCTGTCAGCAGATTATCATCATCATACAAATCGATTGTTCTGCCGCCCGGTTCCGGCTGGGCATACGGCAAAATTCTATAAATTTTATCAGCCGCCACATAGAAGTATATATTCATGGGTTCTTCACTCTTGAAATACCAGGAACTCATAAATGGTTCAATATATATTATCATCCTGTATACGCAGCCATGTTCATATGTTTTGACTCTGTAAATCTCTGCGTCAGCAGTCTCATCAACAAATTCAGTACCATTATGATATTCTGCATGGACTTGCAGCGAAGCCTGCTCCCTATTGTAAAAATAGGGATTTGCATTTTCCTTTTTCTTCCAGTCCAGTACAAAACTATTCATTTCCATGTTCTCAATCCCCGACTCCGACAGATACATATCTACAACCAGCGTTCTGCTCTTCGCCTGTTCTTCATTGACTCTCTCAGGATAAAAGAAATATTGCAGATGCATACACCCCTCTGCTTCATTGGACTTTACATAGCAACAATCATATTGCTTGTCCGCTTTCCATCCATCATCTGCGAATCCGTCTATAGCATATAAAACCGAATATATGTCTTCCTTGTCCTTGGCAAGCTCATATATTTCCCCTGCTTCCACACTGTCTTCAGCAAAATCTTGCAGAAATTTTTTCCCCAAATAATCGCCTGCCTCTGCCGCATCAGTAAATCCCCATATCTCATTCTTCACTTTTCTTCTGCTATGATTCTCAGCTGCAGCAACAGGATCAAATTCACTAATCGGCATATACTTCACCGGTCTGTCAATCACAGGTATTGCTACCATTGCTTCCTCCAATAGGACAGCTCCTTTTTCAACCACAGGCACCCTGCTCTCCGCCTGATTCCACTTCATCGCCAGATACTCTTCCTCTGTTACAGTGAAAATGTCTATATCGGTATAGCACAGCATACCCTCATAAACATCGACATTACAATCTATAGCAACCATGCTCGCCGTATCCACACCCATGGTCTTAAAGTCGGGGAAAAAATAGAACCGGAATCCCACATATCCGGAAAAATATATTTTATCTATAAAAAAGCAGTCGTATTCCTCCCTCGCAATCCATTCCTCTCCCAGTGATTTCCAATCCGTATCCGCAAAGTCCGAGAAATCCTTATCATATCCAAACCACTCTGCATATTTCTCCACATCCGTTCCTCTGCTTTCCATGACATGAAGAAAAATATCCGCCAGCTTCTCCGCACTTGCACAGACTTTTCCGGATTCCAACAACCCTTCATTATTCCGCTCGTAGACCTCGTCGGGAGCCATGAATCTTTTGAAATGCCTTTCAAAGTCCCACACCATTTCTTCTTTACACGGACTGCCATCCCGGATCACCTGTTCACTATAAGTATCATCAAACAATCCCTCCACGCTGATCCACTTTTCCATCCTGTTTTCTTCTGTTGGCACCGTACTGATACTTGTCTTTATATCACGGATCTTTCCATCACCGTCAACATAGAGCGTAATATCTACTTTGTTCGTCTCTTCTGTGGCTGTTTTTTCTTTATCAAGATAAAAGGAATAAAAAAACCGATAGCCGCTGCCACCAAATACCGGATTCATACAATACTCTCTGTCATATGCATATGGATCGGGCTCCCACTCTTCATCTAATGATTCCCAGCCCGTATCCGCTAACTGTTGCAGCGCATATTCTGTAAAATACTGTCTGTTTTCAGTACTGACTGCTCCACGGCCCGTCAAAACTTCTTTTAAGATATTTGCAAGGAATACTTCTGTCTCACACATATAATCCGAAACATAGATCCCTTTCCCAACAAGATCTTCATCCAACAGATACGGCATGTCCTGCTCATAATACATATTTTCCGGATTTGGCGGCATTCTGATCAGACTATACCCTAAAATGTTGCCCTGCATTTCATCCGCGGTCACATAAATCCTGTTGTTCCACTGTTCATCATCGCTTACGGCCTCGGGGTCATGTGCAGGCTCTGTTTCTTCTATGGGCAAAGTGTCTTCTTCTAGCGTGGTCGCATCCGTTATTTCGCTGCTTTCTTTTTCTTCCGGCTCCTCTATGGAAACATTGTAATCTCCATATTGTTTCGAAGCGTCTGATGCGCCACAGCCGGGTAGGAGTAGTATGCCAAGTAGAATAAATATGTTAAGTACTTTATTAATTTTATAAACCATAAATCCTTACCGTTTTTCATTTATTTCTGATAACAATTACCTGTTTTCATTTATAATTGATATCTCTCATACATTTTCTTCATCATTTACATTATAAAGCCAACTTACATCAATCCTGTATCGTTTTTGCATCATTTTTGCATCAATTTCTTCTGTTTTGATCTGTTTTCCATGCTTTAAGTCGTGGATATTGACACGCTTTAGCTCATGCTCTTCCTTTGGGACGCAAAAAGGACGTATGGTTCCTATTACTGTTCCATACGCCTTTACCAACACCTCCGCCCGATGTTCCCTCAATGTACTATCCAGAATCCCATGTGCCACACAATAATCAACAGCCGCATTCAATGCTGCCTGCAATTTCATCCCGCTGGCGGCATACTGTCTGGATATCATCACAAACTCAGCATACTCCCGCAAAGTCTGACAACTGTCCATCAACACCTTATTATGTCCATAATTAATGTTCAGCACCCTGACCTTCAGTTCCACGTCCGCCTGTCTTTCTTTACTCATAAAAGCATCCGACAGTTTTAAGACAGACTCTTCGGGGGAATCCTTCTCACCGTTATAGAACACAACACACTGCGGTGTAGGCAGCTAATCTCCATCGAACCATAAAGACTTACCTCTGCCGCTCCCGTCTGTTTCTTTTGTTTTTTCCCATGCTCGTTCCTCCCGTATGCGACAGGATTCCGATATGGGCTCTGTGTGCCGCCTCTCTGTTCCTGTCTTATTAAGTTGATTTGTAGAAAATCTGACAGAAACTGTCTGAATGTGCGAGACGCACACTGTTAGAAATTCTCTGATAAACTCATCATAATATCAGATTCATTGTTTGTCAATCATTTATTTGCGTGAAAACGTTCTTTGCATCAAAAAAGCAACCGCTTCTCTATAACGATTGCTTTAAGTAGCATTTCCAAAATACACTAATGCTATACTATCATTCGATGTATACTCTTAATCCCAATTTATAGCATCATGTGCAATTGTACCATTTTCTTTAATGTCTTTTTCGGCCTCTTCCAATTCTTTTCTTTCTGCCAATGTAACTTTTGTATAATCCGGGTCCCATGCAAGAACAAGTTTTTTTATAAATTCAAGTACAAAGTCTTGATCACTTTCCGGTAATATTTCCATAAGACTAGCCGCTTCTTTTACTGCTCCACTCATGAACACAACTCCTCCCTATTTATAAATATCGCCCCTTGTATCAACATTCATAATGCATAATACTTCTATTTTTCCATCTTGCCTATGATTATATATTATTCTATATTTTCCTATTCTTAATCGCTTTCTCCCGTCTGAATAGCCCTGCATTGTCTTTATGTCACCTTTTGGCGGATTTTCTATTAATCCTTCAATGCCTGTTCTAATTCGCTGTTTTGTCGGTTTATCCAACGATTCAATATATTTCACTGCCTTTTTAGCATATTCAATTTTCACGTTGTCAACCTCCTATTTATGTATTATTATATCAAACTTCAAAGTATTTTCAATTCGTTTATCCTGCTTAATCATATCACATTCTTTCCAATATAAAATTCTGCCCTGTCAGCAGGGAATGCATAATCAACTTCTCTTCACCGACTCCTTTCCGCAGCCTCTCATCAGGATGTGCTTCACGAATAAGAAGCTCCGGCGAAACCGGGGCTGTATAACGGTACTCTGAAAGGCGGTCCTGAATCACGATATCCTTCTCCAGCATCTGACCCGCTTCCTGCTGCGTCAGTACCGTTTCACTTATTCCGGCACAATCTACTCTCTCTTGTAATAGATTTACATCATCCTTTACTCTCTCATACAATTCACCTTTTCTCTACCCACTACCTACTGGTTTCAAACTTAATTTATCTCCAACTCCATCCTTAATCTCTCAATCCTAATCCATAACGTCATGTGCAATTGTACCATTTTCTTTAATGTCTTTTTCTGCCTCTTCCAATTCTTTTCTCTCCGCCAACAATTCCTCCAATGATTTATACAATTCCACCAACTCTTTCGCCTTATATTCATCGCTCTGTGACACAATGTCTCTTGAGAAAGATTTCGTAGCTGTTTCATACTTTATTTCCAGTTCCGTATAGCCTTCCATGTATTCATCTAATTGATCTTTCAGTTCTCCGGCCTCATAGATTCTTTCCCCACGAAAATACATCTCCACTGTTTCTTCCGGTAAGACATACGAAATCTCAGCCAATTTCACCGGCGCAGTTTGCTTATCCAAAATTGTCTCATATAAAGTCACCGTACCGATATTACCGCGTTCATTACCGCCAAAAAAACTGTAATCCAGAGAAAGGTAGCGATATTCATTATTCTGATTTTTATATGCAGCCAATAAATCAATATCCATATACGGTGAAATCGCCTTGTAATCTATATCGCTCATGACATACTTTCCAAATACGGCATTCGTATCAGCAAAAGAAAAAACTCTTCCATTCTCTTGCTTATAAATATAAAGGGCATTTTGTCCACAATGATTCGCCGCAAACGTCACCAGCAGTTCCAATGTACCGTCAAAATCAACATCAGCAATAGAAAATTCCCATCCCCTTCCGCTGTCTTCCGGCTCAATAGTATGCCCCATTAATATTTCAAAATCAGTCCAATCAACTGTTAAATAACTCGATTCTTCAATTATTTCTGATACCAGTTCCATATCATCTCCCTTATAATATTGCAATAAAATCTCCCCATTCTCTAATATTTCAATCGAATCGACTGCCGAAATAGGATCTGCCATTTTACTATAATCTCTTGTTATTTTCTCACATAATATCCCTTCGCTGAATATGTCCTCTAGTATCAACTTATTTCCTTCCATATAGGCGACATACATATTATCAAATAATATCGGGTTGAAAAAGGTTTTGGAAATCTTAGAATTCTGCCTGTCAAAATAAAAAACATAACGACTTGGATTTCCTGTACTCACACCGATTTGCCAAACTTCTTCCGTTATATTTACAATCCACGGCTCGCATGGGTAAACCATTGAAAAAACTTCTTCATTCTCATTATTGTATAAAACTAATTCATACCCTTCCGTCACTTCCCGACATATAACACCATCATGCCCTTGATAATTCGTCGATACAGCTACACCATCATGCTCTTCGCCAAGTCCACTCTGTCCATATTCTATGGCGAAACATAAGGTGCAGACCACCAATAATATTTGAAGTATTTTTTTATTTGTAATTTGTTCTTTCAATAGATTACTCATCCAATCACCAATCCTATAAACCATCACGTAAAAAAACAGTTTTCCTAAGACTCATATTACTTTCTTTCCAATATAAAATTCTGCCCTGTCAGCATGGAATGCATAATCAGCTTCTCTTCACCTTCCAATGTATAAAACTGCTGCCAGCCTACAGACATATAGCTAAATACACCGTTAATTTTCTCATAATACTCTTCACCGACTGCTTCCCGCAGCCTCTCATCAGGATGCGCTTCACGAATAAGAAGCTCCGATGAAACCGGACCTGAATAACGGTACTCTGTTATCACGCTGTCCCTTGTGGGTAATTCACGGTCCCCTCTCGTCCCTATACGCCTCTCCGAATCATAAGTTACAAAAAGGCGGTCCTGGATCACGATATCCTTCTCCAGCATCTGCTCCGCTTCCTGCTGTGTCAGTACTGTTTCACTTATTCCGGCATAATCCTCCGTCGGGCAAAACTGCGTGACCCGATACTCTCCGTAGTATTCTTTCGGCAATTCGCCTGTCTGCTCCCACTCCTTGTAAAAATATCCATTCTCTGCCTGATAGAATATGTCTACCATTCTTACGCCCTCCGGGGAATGATCGGCACATATTACCGTCCATATATCCAGCCGCCCGTCCTGATCAATATCTTCCACAAAAATATCCCAGAAAACCAATCCCTCCATACAATAATCCTCATATAAAATATCTCCGTCATTGTTCGTGAAATAAAAACATGGGACAGAATGATTATTATCAGTTGTAGCAGAGACCAGATTTACTTCTCCCCATGTATCAAAAAAGACCGGCGTGGATGTTATATCATCATGCAGTTGATAATCTGACAAATTGGACGGGCGGAATGGATACCTCTCATTGATATCCAGTTTATCACATCTAATCTCCGCCTCCATTCTACCATTTTCCTGAAATAAAAATGTAGCTTCTACCTGACATTCCTCATATTGAAACACACATTCTGCCTGATTTCCTGCAATAGTGCCTTTAAAAGGTTTGCATAGTCTGCGCGCAAGCTCACTGTCGCTCCGATAGAGCCAGTCTATGTTGTCATTAACCGCAATATATCCTTTTATTTTTTTATCATTTATTTCGGTAATAATAAATTCAAAACTTCCAGACTCCCTCTTCGGTCCGTCCACGATCCATGCTTTTTTCAGAAACGAACTGTACTTCCCATCGTTTTCATATGTATTCCCTGCCTGTTGCATTATATCCTGTTTATCTTCATTCACTGCTTGTTTTGCCGTTTCTACAACTTCGGTTGCCACCCAATCCACTTCTTTCAACAAATCCCCAAAAACTTGTTCCAGCGTTTTTAACGATAATGTATTGTTCTCTACTATTTCAAGCAAGGACGTGGTAATCACATTCCACTCTTCCTCATTCCCTGTCAGGATTTCACTGGTTTCCTCATACTTTACAATTACAGATTCTTCTAACGAATGGCTTTCTTCTGAATCATCTGCTTCTTTGTATTTTGAACAGGCTGACAGCCCAATAATACACATTAAACTAATAAACAACTTAATAAATTTTCTTTTCATCTATGGCCTCTTACCTTTGCGCTCTTTTTATCGTTTATATTATAAAAGGATGTCGCATCAATTCTGCATCGTTTTTGTATCATTTTTGCATCATCTGTCAAAAATAGGCGTTTTTCGTAGATTTTATAAAATACTCCTCATATTTTTAAGCACGGAAACGAGGGCGTCTCAAAAATCATTTTATGACTTTTGAGACACCCTCGTTTCTCCTTACAAAGCATAATGCAATTAATACTGCAATTCAGTTTACAAGCTAAAGCTGCGCGCTACAATGCTGAATGTTGCTGTCTTGCAACCCGCATACTTGCAAATGTCGGTGTCTGTACCCTTTATGATTACGGTTGCTTTGCCTTTTTTTATATTGTTTACATATATTACTTCTATATCGGCATCATCTTCGGCAAATTCGCCGTTTACCACTGCTTTAATATGCTTATCTGTTATCTTGTTGCCAGTATATGGCATCTTTTTAACGGTATTGCCGTCGGTATCCTTAAAAGTTATTTTTGCCTTGGAAAGGTCTTGTGCTTCACGCACTTTATAGCTTACAATCTGAGTGCCTGAATAATTTTTGCCCTTTGCTTCAAGCTTCACCCATACGGTGCATCCGGCTCCAACCTTGTTCTTTCCTTTCATCTGCACAGCGCTGTCATTATTCGTCGGATCCTCGGTGTAATAGGTGATTTTATAGTTAGAGGACTTCAATAAGACATTAGCGTTGTCTTTATCTTCAATTACATAGGGGACTGATTTGTAAATTCCTGCCTTTCCCGTGTATGCTTTATCCGCAATTATCACTTCTGCGTCACTTAAGTCAGCCTTGGCGATTTCAAATCCTACAGTCTGCTTTGCGTGTCCTTTGTAGTTGCCAAGAAATGTAATGGTGCATTTTGCCTTTGTGCTGACTTGCTTATTTCCACTGTAGGAAACCTTGTAATCTTTACCCTCGTTCAGCGCGTTACCGTTACCGTCAGTGACAGTCAGTTTACTGCTAAAAGTGATTCCGGAGCTTGCAAAAGTAAATGGAGTGGTTATCCTATTTCCTGTTACAATATTGTCATCATAATAAACAGACAGTGCTGCCTCCTTTGCCGGTTTGATTGTGTAGGACTTACTGACGCTTCCGGTATAAATTCCACAGCCCACAACGGTAAACTTTTTAGTTCCGGCATTGGTTACATCGCTTGGATATACTATAGTATAATCCTTTCCGTATTCCATATTTGTCTTGGCTACGTTTTTGGCTGTTACGGTTATAGCGCCACTTATTTCATGTATGTAATGTGGGTTGCCATCATAAGTCAGTGTTTTGAACTTAGTTTTATCAACAATCACGGTAAATTTTGTCAGATTCTTTTTATCCACTACATTCAGTGTAACTTCCCTGCTTCCAGTAAAGTTTCCACCAGACCTGGCTTCGATTTTAATTATGGTATTATTATAGCTGTCATTGAGCTTTTTGCCTGTTATTTCCGCATCACTTGCACCTCTTATTACATAGTCCTTATTGGTAAGTTTGATATTGTTGTAAAACAGTACAGGAGTCAACGTCGCACCGCTTGCAAGTGTCAGTGTTTCTTTCTTGTCAATGTCTGTTGCCACGCCACAAAGGGTTACGTCTGCAATATTCCTTGGCACAATTTCAAAGGTGGTGCTGCTGTTTCCTTTTACGAAGTTTCCTTTACCTGTTACTGTAATCTTAGCGATTCCAATTTTAATGTTGTTTGAGTACTTTACGCTATAGTCAGTGCCCAAAATAAGTTTTTTACCGTTGTATGTCACCTCAATTTGTGGCTGTATTGCCGTGCCGATGTAGGCGGTTTTCCTATCATCCTCATTTTTAAACGATATCTTAAGTCCGGATTTGTCTTCAAACGTCTTCTTAACTGTAATCACAAGATTTCCACTTACATTCGATATCGTATAGGAATTAGCAGACGAATCAAACTTTGGTCTTACGTTTTTTTCTCCCATCGTTGCTGTGACTGTGTAGACGTAGTCCTCGTTTACTGCCAGCCAGAACTTATAGTCTGCACCTTCCATTACCTTCAGTGTTTCGAAAGATACGTCATCTTTTCCCGTTCCGGTAAATGTTACCGTATAAGCTACTCCCACGATAATTTCCACTTCTGCGGTCATACCGTTATATGTTATTTTCAGTGTCTTATTCCCCACAGAGGACATATCTACTTCATTTGCATTTGTTGAATAACCCTCTGTAACTTTCTTAACAGCGCCCTTCTCATCATAATAATAGACTGTCAGGTCATCTATATTCAATGTATTCCCAACCTCATAGAATGTATTTGCTTTTGTGGCTGTTATTGTATTTGCAGTGGGTACTTGGTTTTTCATTAGTACAATACTGTAATCTCTTAGCTGAAAACCACTAATATTATTAATTATTTCTCCATTTTCATCATAGCCATACCAGACATCCGAGTCACTACTCTTTGGCAGCTGTAGGACGTATGTATTTCCATCACTATTATCCCTATATGGCGTATAAACAGTAGTCAATGCGCTGCAATTGTTAAACACATCATCCAAAGATGTTCTCCAGCTGAATGAACTACAGTCAAAACCGCTTAAATCCACACTGGTCAGACTGGTACAACCCCAAAACATAGAACTCATTTCTGTTACATTACTGGTATCTAAACCGTTCAAATCAACGCTGATTAAATTTTTACAGCTTGCAAACATATTACTCATATTAGTAACATTACTGGTATTTAAACCGCTTACATCAATTCTGGTCATAGTGCAGCCAGAAAACATAGACCGCATACTTATCACTTTGCTGGTATTTAATTTGCTTAAGTCTATTTGGAGCAAATTAGTGCAGTATCCAAACATATTACTCATATCAGTAACATTACTGGTATCAAAACCGCTTACGTCAATTCTGGTCAGACTATTGCAGCTATAAAACATACCACGCATATCAGTAACACTACTGGTATTTAAACCGCTCAGATCCACTCTGGTCCACTTCCGGCATTGGAAAAACATTTCGCTCATATCTGTCACGTTGGCGGTATCAAAATTACTCAGATCAATGTCGGTCAGACTTTCGCAGTCATAAAACATCTTGCTCATGTCTGTCACGTTACTGGTATTTAAACCGCTTAGGTCAACTTTGGTCAGGTTTCGGCAGCAGTAAAACATACCGCTCATATTAGTCACTTTACTGGTATCAAAACTACCTAGGTCAACTCTGGTCAGGTTATTGCAACCGTCAAACATCTCACTCATATCTGTCACGTTACCCGTATCAAAGCTGCTTACATCCACGCTAATCAGACCGCAGGAGGCAAACATCCCGCTCATATCTGTCACATTGCCGGTATCAAAGCCGCTTACATCCAAACTGTCCGGGTAAACGCCGCAAAACATATTACTCATATTAGTCACTTTACCGGTATCAAAGCCGCTTACATCTATGCTATCCAACTTTCCACAGCAATAAAACATGCCGCTCATATCTGTCACGTTACCAGTATTAAAGCCGCTTACATCCAGACTGGCAAGACATCGGCATTCTCTAAACATATTACTCATATCAGTCACGTGACCGGTATCAAAGCCGCTCACATCCAAACTGGTTCTTCTTTCCCCATGTCGGCGATCGAAACCGCAAGCATAGAACATATAGCTCATATCTGTCACTTTAGCGGTACTAAAATTACTTACATCCAAACTGATAAGAGATCTTAACCCGTAAAACATATGACTCATATTTGTCACATTACCGGTATCAAAGCCACTCACATCCAAACTGTCAAGGGATCTTAACCCATAAAACATATAACTCATATCTGTCACTTTACTGGTATCAAAGCCACTCACATCCAAACTGGTCAGGTGTTCACCATCCCAGTAATAGGAATCTTCATCTTCATAATAGAAACCATAATCATCAGCCTCACCATAAATCCTGCCATCATAAAACATATAACTCATATCTGTCACTTCACTGGTGTCAAAATTGCTTAAATCCAGACTTGTCAAATTTACGCAATTATAGAACATAAAGCTGGCATCAGTCATACCTGTTACATTTATTTCTGCGGACTTAATAGACGCGGCATTTGAATACCAAGGCGTTCTGGGGTTATCCAAGTTTCTGGATGACACGGCAAAATCTCCGGTTCCTTCCACCGTCAATTTACCATTTGCATCAATAACCCAGACAATATTCGAACCATTCTCCGTGTACTGCCCGCTTGCAATATCAGTATCGGAAGTCGCCAGCACCTTTTTCGCCACGCCAGCATCAATTTCTGTTTCATCTTCCACGGAAGAATCTACATCTTCTTTCTCTTCTGCGGTTTCCGATTCATCCCCTACATCTTCCGTCACTGCGGAGTCATCTCCGTTTTCCTGACTTTCTCCTTCAGTCTCATCATCTGTTTCATTTTCTTTGGAATCTTCGTTATCTGAGTCGGCTTCCTCTCCTTCTGATTCAGATCCTGTATTCATATCCTCCGCAGTTCCTGCCTCCGTATCCTCCGCAGCAGATTCCTCTTCCTGCTTTTCCGTTTCTGATTCAGCCTCTACTGTTTCCATCTCCTCTGTCTGCGTCTGAATCGACTCATCCATGGCTTCGCCTAATTCTGCTGCTGACACATTACTGCCCATTGCTGTAAATGTTACAACCACTGCCAGCATAATACTCAAAATTCTTTTTCTCATACTAATAACCAGTCCTTCCTCTATTTTTCTTCTACATATAAATAATATCGTATTTATTATACGATTTTAAATAGTAATTAGCAACGATAATTTTGAGTATAATAAACGCATAATTTAAGTAAGGTGGTGAAGATTTTGATAGATGTATTAGAAAAAATCACAGAACTCCGAATAGAAAGACATTGGACGGAATACCAGCTTGCTGAGGCTTCCGGTTTAACACAGTCAACTATATCATCATGGTATCGTAAAGATATGCTTCCTACCTTGCCATCTCTGATGAAAATCTGTGATGCCTTTAATATTTCCATATCACAATTTTTCATAGAGGATAATTCTAATGCCGTATTACTAAATGATAAACAGGCACAATTAATACACTCCGCATCTAAGCTTGATTCCAATCAATATAATGCATTGTTGGCTTTTTTGCAGGCATTATAATAATTCATATTATTTCGCCAAAAATTACGAGGGTGTCTCAAAACTATGATTGACTAAGGCCATAGAGAGGGGCAGCCTCTCTTTATGGCTCTAGAAAATACTTTTCATCAAAAATAGCACTGGATACTTATTCTTCCAATGCCATTTTGGTGATGTTATGGGTGATTGCCAACAGTTCCCATTCTATTTTTACTTTGTCAGTTCCACGTAGATGAAATCGTCGGAATGACCAACAACCTTTGATCCAGTCAAAGACCTGTTCTACTTCCACGACCCTTTGCAAACGAAGTTCCAGTCCCTTTTCGGAGCAAAGGTTTTCATTTGCTTTCCAATTCATTCAGCCGGTGGGATAACTGGATTGTGCGGATTTTATCTGTATTCTTATATTCTGCTGCATAAGTATAAATGCCAAGAACAATCAATGTCGTCTTCCATTACGCTCCTAATAAATGACTATTGGAATATTCTACCATCAAACAATACCTGTAGAGCAAATTCTGTGACACTGTCACTACTAATTCAAGATCCCCAACGCCTCCTACTTTAGAAGCAGCTCCATACTATAATCCAAGATCTTCTCTTTCCTCTCCCGTATCATGATCTTATAAAACTCCCTCTGAACCGGTTCAAGAAACGGCACATCCTCCACCAGTCTGCTAATACGTTCCATGTCAATCCTCGCATGAATACGTTTTAGCGCGGCATTGCATCCCTGATGTTTTAAGGAAGATATGAATTCAAAATAAGAAACTTTTTTACCTTGTTCCTCTATGGCAGATGTCGGATACACAAAGATACGTTTATCGATCTCCTCTTCTCTTTCCAGAACCCCCTGCATTTCCTTCACCGCAAGTTGCGGATAAAGGCAGGAACCGCAGTCATATACAGGTGCAATCTCTGCCGTCTGCTTTCCCTCATTCACCAGAATACCCCAGTTTCCGTTATGACGGTCAAAGTTACCAAGCAGAGCATCCACAATGAACATATCCCAGAAAAATGCCTCCAACTCATCCTGTTGTATCAGTGTCTGCTCATCGATCGCTGCCATAATCGAAGAAAGTTCCGTTCCATATCCATTCTGTTCACTGTCAATACAAGTGTTTTTAAGTTGTGCAAATTCAATCAGTCTCTTCTCTTCGTCCGTGAAATCACGGCAGGCAACCACTATCTTTTCTTTTCCCCGCCTGTCCGTATAAGTACCAAGCAATGTTTCCTGCGCCTTGATACCAAGCGACTCATAAATGTGGCAGGCAAGATATTCGCTGATACAACTATTAGTATAACTCATGGTTTTGCTGCGTCCGGGCACCGGCGGGAATTTCAGCATATATCCCTTCCCCTGATACCTAACATGAATCTTATTCCCATTTGCACCGCCGTAAGCCTTAAATTTATTGACCTCACATGGCGTAAAATCAATCATCTTCCTCCGCCTCCTCGCCGAACAGATATTTCTTCCGCAAGTAATCCGCCTGTTCCTGTGTGATCCTGCCTCCCCACTGGCAGGCATTGATGGAACCGTACAGTTCTCCCCACAGACAGTCCATATGCGATACTTGCTCTTTCTCTCCTTGTATATACTCATCAAGGGCATGCCGTAAACTTGTCGGCAGTCCTGTTTCCAGATACTCCTTATCCTTTGGCTTCCCCTCTTCATCCATACTGTTTCCTGTCTCTATAAGCAGCAGTTCCTCCATACTGATCTCCAATGCCTTTGACAGCTTGGAAAGGGTTGCCGCGCTGCACCGTTCAAACTTGGTTTTACCGGAACAAATATCAGACAGGGTTGCCCACGGCACCCCACTTATTTTTGAAAGACGATATCGTGAAAGACCTTTTTCCTTTATCAACTCATTCAACGTCAACTCAATCACCTCATATACATTATATCGGTGTCCCGATAGGAACGCAATAAGAACATAACGCCATATCCATACCATTTCAATCAAGTCAAAAAAAGGCAGACGGAACATTCCCCATCTGCCTTTATACCATACCCTTCTCTCTATTGATACAGTGCCACCCCGTCAACGTAACGCTTAAACCAGCTTCCTCTCCCCGCCTACTGATTCAGTTTCCGATATTCCGAGGGTGACTGCCCTTTGATCTTCTTAAAAACTTTAGAAAAATATTTTTCATCTTTAAATCCGACTTTATAGGCGATCTCATAAGTTTTTAAATAACTCTGCCGTAGATAAGTACAAGCATGTTCAATGCGGATCTCGTTGAGATAATCCACAAACCCGACCGACAGCTGCTTCTGGAAAAGCGTAGACAGATATCCCGCGGATATGCCCACCCGCTGCGCCACATCCACCTGCATAAGGTTCTCGTAATAGTGCTCTTCTATATATTCTCTGGCTAATTCCACCAAACGATTTTTCTCTTCCGTCGGTTCCGTCCCAATCGCTTCCTGCGTCCCGAATAATTCATCCGCCGCCTGATTCACCATTTGCAGAATATCCGAGGATCTTACCGGTTTCAATAAATATTCTTTTGCTCCCAGACGCAATGCCTGCTGACAATATTTAAACTCATCATACGCGCTTAATATCATTGTATACGGTAAGATATCCGCACGTTTTGCTTCCTGCATAACCTCGATGCCGTCCAACAGCGGCATCTGTACATCCAGAAACATAATATCCGGTTTATCCCGAAAAATAATATCTACGGCTTCCTGCCCGTTGGCTGCAAGATATATTTTATCGAAACGGTCTGTATGCAGTTGTATATATTTAGCAATTCCGTTGCGGATCGTATCCTCATCATCCGCAATCAATAACTTGATACTCATGCTGCCTGATCTCCTTCAGTCCGCAGGGAATGGAAATAACCACAGTCGTTCCCTGCCCTACCCTGCTATTGATATGAAGCTTGTAATTATCATGGTAAATAAGTTCCAGTCGTTCTTTTACATTTTTAATCGCATACCTTCCGATGCGCTGGCTTGCATACTTGCGGCTGTCCGCTTTATCCCAGATTGCCTCCATCTGTTCCGCACTCATGCCGGCACCGGTATCTATAACCTGAAATGTCATATGTGTATCGTCTCTGCTCCCGATAATGGACAGCGTATAATTGCCATCGGCCTTTTCAAATCCGTGCACAATTGCATTCTCCACAAAAGGCTGCAGGATCAATTTGGGAATCTCTTCCTCCATAATTGCCTGATCCAGTGATATTTCATATTTTAACCGTTTCCCGAACCGCATCTTCTGAATATGCAGATATCGATCCAGCAACTCCGCTTCCGTCCGAACCGTTACGATTCCGTCTCCCCTGTTTAAAACAAGGCGGAATAGTTGTGAAAGTGTCAAAATGTCTTCCGCAATCTCATCGCTTCCCGATTCCGTCGCTTTCCAATACAAGGAATCTAACGTGTTATATAGAAAATGTGGATTCATCTGCGCCTGCAGAACGTCCAGTTCGCTTTCCCGCTCCTTGAGCGCTAAGATATAATTCTTATCAATCAGCTCTCTGATATCATCTACCATGCTGTTAAAACACGCCGACGCTTCTCCCACTTCGTCCTGCGTCATTACCTCTACCTTCTGGCTGAAATCTCCCCTCTTAAAATTCTCCATCGCAACGCTCAGCGTATGTAATGGCTTGGAGACAATATCAGAAACCAGAAGCAAAACAGGATATAATCCGATCAAAAATCCGATTAACAATGCCAGAGGTGCATAGATGATCGTGTTGCTTAAATCTTCCCATCCTACCCGGCGCGCAATCTTATAAACGATCGTTCCTGTCTCCTCATCACGACAACGGTAGATGTTATAGTTTTTCCATGTAGTATTTTGAATCAGGTTCTTACCCATCGGCTCGGCAGAACTTTCTACGATCATCTCCGATATAATTTCATCGTCTATATTTCCGCAGCGTACAAGTTCCGCGCCATATTCGCTCATCACAACCACTGCTTCCTGTCTGTCACGCAAAGAATTTTGGCATATCTCGTCAAATATATCCGCCGAAGAGCCGATCACCAGATAGCCCAGTTTATTCTTCCTCGTCAGATCATAGATCTCACGATACATCACGATCTTGTCACTTTGATTAAACTGGTACGTATCGGACTGATACCGCCGCCATACCCTCTGCCAGAGAAATTTTCCTTTTTCCTGTACCGCAAGGTCATATATCTCCTGCTGCTTAACCTGTTTGATATCACCTATATAGGAAGACCGGTCAACGCAACTCAGATAAGGAATGATGCCGTTTTCGGGATATATGGCAACCGTTTTGATCTGTCCGTCGATTGCCACCATATCCTGTATAATCTGCATAGGCGCATGATTCATCCAAAGTCTGGCATCCCGGTTTAATTCCTCCGGCTCATCCACCGTCAGTATCTTATTGACCTCATCATTGATGCAGATATAGGTTCCCATCTCCATAATATTCTTCTGTACAACACTGATTCCGTCCGATATACTTTGTACGTTCTGAATACATCTGTCCTCTTCGCTCTGCACCGCTGAATGATAGTTATGCATTAGGAGAAGGATGCTGATCAACAGCAAAATAGGCGTAATAATTAAATAGCTGTAAAAAACCAGCTTCTGCCGAATACTCAACTTCATAATCCAGTTTCTGATCCTTCTCATTGCATCCTCCGCGCCCTCAAAGAAATAAAATTTTTCTCATTTTATCCTTTTACGGCTCCCATTGCAACACCCTTCGTAATGTGCTTATTTAATACCACATATACGATAACCGCAGGCGCTGCCGTCAATGCCATAACCGCAAACTGAACTGCATAATTGGAGGAATACTCTCCGGTAAATTCCAGTACGGAGAAGGGCAGCGTCTTCCATGTGGGTGTACTTAAGTAAGTGCTCGCCATCATAAATTCATTCCAGTTATTTAAGAATGTCATAATCGCCACCGTTGAGATCGAAGGTTTTAAAAGCGGCGTAACAATCTGAAATACGATCCTGTATATCCCGCATCCGTCCATAACTGCCGCCTCTTCAAGCTCCTTTGGAACCGCCTGAATGAAACCCGTCATCAAGAACATTCCCTGCGGCAATGAGAAGGCTACATAAGGAATCAACAATGCCCAAATGGTATCTGTCAGGTGGAATGCAGAATAAATCTTGTAATTCGGAAGCAGTGTTGCATGGATCGGAATCATCATACCCATAACAAGCAACGTACTTACCAGTCCGCTGAGTTTCCATTTCATACGCTGACAGGCAAAAGCTGCCATGATAGATATGATTACAACGAAAATAACCGCAAGCGTATTGATCAGAACACTGTTTCTTAAATAATGCAGGAAATTACCATCCACAAATGCTTTCACATAGTTATCCCATCGTATCTTCTCCGGAATGATAAGCAGCCCGTTTGTAAACATCTCATTACTGCTTCCGAGCGAAAAATCCACCAGCCAGATCAGTGGGAACAGCTGGATGATCGCTACAATGATCAGCACGATCCACAAAATAACTTTACCGATTTTCATATTATTTTCTTTCATGTGATCACCCCCTACGCTTCCTGCTTATCCCGAAAGATATTGTTAAGTGCAACTGTCACCAGTATACAGATTATGATAAATACTACACCGATGGCGTTGCCGTATCCGTACTTAAACGCCTTAAATGCCTGTTGATACAGATAGTTAGCCGCAAACTGCGTACTGTTATTCGGTCCGCCGTTTGTCAACAGGTATACCGTCTCCATCTGCTTTAAGGCAGAGATGATAGCCATGGTAACATTGATCTGGATCACCGGCTTCATTAACGGCAGCGTAATTCTGAAGAATGTCGTCCACCAGCTTGCACCGTCAATGGAGGCCGCCTCGTATAATACCGGGTCAATATTTTTAATACCCGTATAATAAATCAGCATACCCCAGCCAAATCCATGCCAGATCAAAACGATAAGCACTGACCAGATCGCATTCTGCTGCGACAGCCAGTTTATCTTCCCCTGATATCCGAATGCCGACAACACATTATTCAAAAGTCCGAAATCCGGATTATAAATGAATTTCCAAAGATAGGCAATAACCGCTACGGAAATAACGTTGGGTATAAAGTAGATACACCTGAAAATTCCTTCCGCCCTGCCCTGCAGTTTGTCTAACACCGCGGCTACAACGATTGCGATCGGATGCTGTATGCAGATGAATCCGATGGCTAACAGCAGGGAATTTTTCAGGGAACGGCCGAACGCACTATCCTGAAACAGTTTCACATAGTTATCCCACCCGATCAAATGTGCTTCTCCCATGCCTGTATAATCCGTAAATCCATAGTATACGCTCAAACAAATCGGTGCCAGAACCGCGAACAGGAAAACCAGCACGCCCGGCAGAACAAGACTGAAAATAACTAGCTTGTTACTATACAGTTTTTTCATATAAAATCTCCTTTCACGCAGATATGAATTAAGAAAGAGGATGTTGCAAAAGTATATTTCTTTTGGAACATCCTCCCACTAATCACTTAATTAATTCTGCATTTATTCACATGCCGCACCGATTGCTGCGAGGAAGTCCTCTACAGATGTGGAACCGTTGGATACACCCTGAATCTCGCTTTCAATGGATGTCTTGAATGCGGACGGACCACAGTCATTGATCGGTGTTCCCGAAACGCTGGTTGCATTTTTCAGAATATCCATAACCTGTTTCTGCAAATCAGTCTCGTTACCGGTCAGATAAGCCGTCTGATCCTGCGCGGACATACCTACACCATTCTCCCAGCCATATTTGGAAAGCTTATCAGGCTGATACATATAATTCAAGAATTTAACTGCCTCATCTTTCACTGCAGAGCTTGCAGATACTGCATATCCGCCGCCGTTCCATGCTGCGATATCATTTGCACCGCCTTTACCGCCGTCAACAACAGGCAGGGTAAATGCACGAATGTTGTTTCTGATGTCTTCCTGAATGTCCTCGTTTAATGCCATGGAGCACTCCCAGCTTCCCATGCAGAACATTGCAGCCTGACCGTTAGTAAACAGATTCATTGCCGTTCCGTAATCCTGAGAGTCATATCCCACCTGGAACATACCTGCTGCCGCAGAATCTACCAGAATCTGTGTCGCTTCCTGCAGCTCCGGTGCAGAGAAATCACCTGTAGCTATAGCATTACGAACGATATCCGCATAATCTGTTCCGGCAACTTTCACTAAAATATCCGTAAGGAAACATGCCATCGGCCATCCGTCGCCGCCGTCCATAGCGATCGGTGTGTATCCTGCTGCCTTGATATCTGAGCAAACCGACATCAATTCATCGTATGTAGCGGGAACTGCCCAGCCGTTGTCATCAAACATCTTCTGGTTATAATAGATGATCTGAATATCTGTATTTCTCGGAAGCCCGTACAATTTACCGTCTTTCTTGAAACCTTCAAGGGAGCCTGCGATAAATCCGTAATCTGCATAATCAGCCTCATTCAATTCTGCAAGCACTCCCGCATCCAACACTTCATCGAGGAATGAAGGCTGTCCCCAGATACTTACAACATCCGGCATGCCGTCCATTGCATATGCCTTGAATTTCGTCTTATATGCCTCTTCGTCAAGTGCCTCAACTTCAATTGTAACATTTGAATTCGCTGCCATATACTCATCGATGATCATCTGCTCTACAAGTCCCTGTCCGTTCTTACGATCAGGAAGGTTGGAAAACAACTTGATCGTTACCGCTTCCCCTGAAGCCGCTGTATCCTCAGCGGCAGCCGGTGCTGTATCATCCGCCGTGTCATCAGCAGCCGGCGCCTCTTCCTGTGTAGTACTCTGTACGTCATTTGAGGTCGATGTGCTACTGTCGGTATTGCCGCATCCTGCAAGCGTTGATACCATCATGGCCGCTGTAAGCAGCGTTGCAATAATTTTTTTCTTCATCTCTTTTTCCTCCCGTTTATAGATGTATTTTAATGATTTAAGCTTATCATTCATACACCTCCATTTACAGATATCAGAATTTTAAAATGGTGGAAAATTTTCAAATATCCCCACTTCTGCTTTCTTCGGAAAGGCTTGCAAGGCCCTCTTGCTGTTCTACTGCTAAAATTTTGCTAAAACAGTGCCGATGCCGTGTTTTCTGTTTTGCTTTTATTGCAAAAAAGGTATAATAAACGGGAAAGGATTGCATAGTCATGCCTTGGTATCTATTATGAACAAAACAAAGACAAAATCACTTGTTAAAAATATTATTATTACTCTGTCCGGTCTGGCGGTCGCAACTGCTTTTGCATTCCTGTTCTTCTATCATGTACCGGAGAACTCCGGCAATATCGCGCCGATCTATATTCTCGCGCTGATTGTTATTGTGCGCTATACGGACGGATATCTGCCGGGATTGGTTTCCTCTGTGATCGCCGTGGTCTGTGTAAATTTTCTGTTCACTTACCCTTATTTCGAACTGAATTTTACACTCTCCGGCTATCCGATCACTTTCTTAGAAATGCTCGGTGTAACGCTGCTCACCTGTACCATGACCACTAATATGAAACAGCAGGCCCGTATGATCGCCGAGAAGGACAAGCTGCTCTCGGAGACGGAGAAGGAAAAGATGCGTGCCAATCTGCTGCGCGCCGTATCCCACGACCTGCGAACACCGCTGACCGGCATTATCGGCGCCAGTTCCTCTTATCTGGACAGCAACGAACTGCTGGATGAATCTGAGAAGACAGCTATTGTGACGCATATTCGGGAGGATGCCGACTGGCTTCTCAATATGGTGGAAAATCTCCTGTCCGTGACCCGTATTCATGACCAGTCTTCCGCAGTCAAGAAAACCGATGAATCGGTTGAGGAAATCGTCTCCGCCGCCATCAATCGTTTGAAGAAAAGAATTCCGGAGGCTTCCGTCAATGTCTCGGTGCCCGAGGATCTTCTCATCCTGCCGATGGATGCTATATTAATCGAGCAGGTACTGATCAATCTGCTGGAAAATGCGATCGTCCATTCACAGAGCCGCAAGCCGATCCTGTGTTACGTGGATGATGATGAGCATAATGTGACATTTCATGTGAAAGATTTCGGGATCGGCATTGATCCGGAGCGATTAAACAATATTTTTGACGGTAATTCTTATATCGGAAACAGTGAATCGGACTCCAAAAAGGGAATGGGAATCGGCCTGTCCATCTGTAAGACGATTATCACGGCTCACAACGGTACCATTAATGCCGGAAATCATGAACAGGGTGCAGAATTCTATTTTACGCTTCCGAAAGGAGAGTAACAAACCGGAGCCGTCAAAGCGGAGGACTTTTTATGAATCTCAGACATGAAATCTTGTTGATCGAAGATGAGAAAAATATATGTAATTTTATTGCAACCACACTGCGGACACAGAACTATAAAGTAAGCTTTGCGGAAAATGCCGCAAACGGTCTGTCTCTGGCGGCTTCGGGCTGCCCCGACTTGATCCTGTTAGATCTGGGTCTTCCCGATATGGACGGCATCGACGTGATACGCAATGTCAGAGAATGGAGCAATATTCCCATCATCGTTATCTCCGCCAGAACGCAGGAAGAAGAGAAGGTAGAAGCTCTGGATGCGGGTGCTGACGATTATATTACCAAACCTTTCGGCACATCCGAGCTGATGGCAAGAATACGCACTGCGCTGCGCCGTTCTTCCTTAAACAACGGCGTCCCTGTCTCCGGGCAGAGCAGATACACGGCGAAAGATCTGGTCATTGACTATGATAAGCACACGATAACCGTAGCCGGCGACATTATCCATTTTACCCAGATCGAGTATAAGATCCTGACCTTCCTCGCCCGCAATGCCGGCAAAGTGATCACCTACGATACACTGATCACTCATGTATGGGGACCATACGCGGACAGCAACAACCGGATTCTGCGTGTAAATATGGCCAACATTCGCCGCAAATTAGAACAAAACCCCGCTGATCCGCAGTATATTTTTACAGAGATCGGCATCGGATACCGCATGATCGACAATGAGAATCTGTAACGACCGTTGACAAATGTATAAAAAAACAGTATACTAATAAAACCGTGCAGCCGGGGCGTTAGCGGTGCCCTGTACCCACAATCCGCTCTAGTGGGGGTGATGTTTTATCGAGGGCGTACGCTTGTGTAGCTGCCCTTTATAAGTGGCGTTGAAGTTTGGGTCTTACGCAATGGGAATCCATGAACCGTGTCAGGGTGGGAACACAGCAGCACTAAGTGGAAGCTCTCATGTGCCGTGAGGGTGCCTGGCGGAGTTAACTGTAAAGGTAACGTACATGGGTTAAGTTCGACATAAAGCGCACGGTTTTAAATTGCGTATGGCTCACTATTAAGCCAACTTCATAGTCCGGTAAAACGCAAGCTATTTCTCATAATTCCACTTTTCTGAGATAATACCCGAATTCTCCCGCTCTCACATTACCTCCCGGACATTCAAATGCTTCAAATCCGAACATAAGCGCAACCATCTTCTCACGCTCATAGAACACACCCGGAACCCCTAGATAATAATCCTGCTCCTTCCCCAGAATTATGTAACGGTAATTATAGAATCCATGTAGCAGGAAACTGTTATTGACCAAATGCTGATATTTCGATTGCAAAATCACGAAATCCTTGGGTTCGATCTTTACATAGACCCGCTCGTCGCCGTAGGGATGTATATTCTCATAAGTGTCCAAAATCTGCTCCCACTTGTCCTCTTTTACAGGGTATACCGGTATGTTCTCCTGTTCGGGTTCGTCTTCTTTCACTGTACGGCGAGGCAGTTCTTCCGTAACGATAACCTTAGTCGGTGTGTTGGCGTATCGCGGCTGTTCCGCCCTGATCGGCTCTTCCATACCTTTCTGCGGGGCGAATTCATTTTCGGATTTCATATCTCTACGGGTAATTGCTTTATTTTCTGGGTTCATATCTCTATGGGTAACCGCTTTATTTTCCGGTTCCATGTCTCTACGAGCAACCGCTTTATTTTCCGGTTCCATATCTCTACGGATAACCGCTTTATTTTCCGGTTCTATGTCTTTATGTGTAACCGCTTTATTTTCCGATTTCATGTCACTGTGGACAACCTCTCTTTGTTGCGGCACTGTCTCTTTTTGTATTATTGATTCCCCCTGCACCTCTATATGCTCTCGCGCCTCTGCTGCAAATCTACTCTTTCCTTCCAGTAAATATCCGCCGGGCAGCATAACCTGAATCATCGTATGGTCCGTCTGATCCGCAAGATCATCTTTCCAGATGCCGCCGCCGTCCTGAATCGTAATGCCGTTTAATTCCTTCCAACCGCTTCCGCTATAGACGCGGATCGGAAATCTGCCGTTTATATTATGGGGAATATTCTGGATTTTCAGGTATAATCTGCTGTCCTTATCACGACTCTCCACCTTTATAAAGCCGGCGCTCCCCATTCTGATTCCATCCTTATACAGACCTATATATATAATTTCCTTCTGATACATACCCTCTCCCTTTCTCTTATACCATACTGACACACCAATCAATCGATACCCGCCGGTCTGGCTTCGGGGCATCAATATATCCGTACACTAGGAATATATGCACCGATAAAGAAAAAAATGCCGGATAAACATCCAACGGATGCTATCCGGCACGAAAGAGCATATCCCTGACTCTCATCAATAATCTAAAGAATCCAGATATTTCATATAATTAACAACCATCAGCGCGATCTTGAAGGTCAGGGCATCCTCGAACGTCCTGATATCCAATCCGGTACTTGCCTCCAGTTTCTCAATACGATACACCAATGTATTACGATGTACAAAGAGCTGTCTGGAAGTCTCGGACACATTCAGATTATTCTCAAAGAACTTATTAATCGTTG
>JAAUZY010000098.1 GCA_014804355.1 Lachnospiraceae bacterium | reverse complement strand
TCTGTTATAATTAATCATGCAAAAACACTCCTTTGTTTTGTTGTTTTGTGGTGATTCAATTATACCAAAGGTTCTGTGTTTTTGCATTTTTTTATGTGAAAAAATGGGGAAACTCAAATTCAATTTGATATGGAAAATGTACATTCTATATGCTATACTGTCTCAAAACGGCCTTCAAGATCATTCTTGAAGAATCATACGAGGAGGTAACTTATGGGGGACGTACATAAGAAAGGCATGAATGCAGATTTAATTGAAAACGATTTGGAAAACTGCTGCCGGGGCGAAGACCTGTGCCAGCAATGTCGGGGAAACGCATGTCTCATAGGTTTTGCGAAACAATGTGTCTCAGATTATAAGAAAGCACCCAAGAAGGAAGTTGACGGTGGCACAGACGGAATTCCCACCACCGATTTCCGTGTGTTTAATGAAATCGAATTGGAAACAGCCATCGCGCATATCCTAAAAGAATGTAAAGACTGTAAAGAAGATCATACGGAGGACTGCATTATTAACGTGATCCGCAGCTGCTATGAAGTCGGTCTGCTTGGAGATACACACCCTTATGAGGGAAGCTCGCTTCAATACCTGATGTATCTGAAAGATAACTTCCCCGATAAGGCGGCGTATATTGCAGAAATATATACAAGTTTACCCTCAGCCAGCGAATTGTAATATAATTATACAGCAAAGGGAGCGTTGCCTCATAACTAACCAATGCGGTTATGAAGCAACGCTCTCTTACTTTTTAAATAAAGCCACGCTGATGAAACCACGCTCACCTATACCGTCTTAAACTTCTCAATATAAACCGGGAAAGTATCAGTACCCTTCATCTCTTTGCCCGCTGTGATGGTAACATTCTTGTCAGTGATGAGGTATTCCACGTTCGCACCGGCCTCCACCACTGTATCCTGCATCAGGATACAATTCTTGATCTTAGCGCCTTTGCCGATCTTAACGCCACGGAAGATCACGCTGTTCTCCACTTCGCCTTCAATCACGCAGCCGTCCGCCATCATCGCGTTCTGAACCTTTGCGCCGTCCTTGTAATGAGTCGGGTTATCGCCACGAATCTTCGTATAAATAGGAGCTCCCGAAAACAGCGCATCCAGATTATAGTCATCCAGAAGTTTCATATTCTCTTCGAAGTAACTCTTCATACCGCTGATACGCGCTACATAACCCGTATACTTGTAAGCCTGTACGTTCAGCTTGCCAAGCTGGGGCATGATAACATCACGCATAAAGAAGGATCGTCCCTGCATATATGCATTGCTGACAAGGTCGATCAGCAGTTCACGCTCCATGACAAAAATATTCATGGAAGTATTCTGTACACCGTCTGTCTTCGGATTAATGTATACTTTACGGATACGTCCCTGTTCCACATCAAAAGTGTAATAGAAGACTCTGTCGTTTGTCTGATAATCCAGCAGCTCCTTCGGCAGTTCCTGTTCGTTGTATGCGATCGTGATATCCGCACCGCTGTCTGCATGTGCCTGAAGCATAGCATTGAAATCAAAATTGACCACAACATTGGTGTCTGACATGACCACATATTTTTCCTTCTGTGCTTTTAAGAAATTCAGAATATTCGCCAAAGCACCGGCACGTCCGACATAAGGCCCGTCTACTTTTTTCTCTGCAAATGGAGGGAAAATATGCAGACCGCCATTCTTTCGAACCAGATCCCACTCACGGCCGGAACCAAGGTGATCCATCAATGAATGATAGTTCTGATTTACGATAACGGAAATATTGTCAATGCCGGAATGCGTCATACTGGACAGGATAAAATCAATGATACGATAACGACTGGCAAAAGGAATAGAAGCCATCAAACGCACACTGACCAGCTCCGGAACCAGAGCGTCATAACTGTTAGGGAAAATAATACCGATTACATTTGTGCTTGATTTTATCATTGTACTTCACCACCTTCTACATTATTATTCACCATAGCATTAGGACCTACCACGACATTCTCACCTATGGTGACACCCGAAGCGATGATCGCCACGCCCTTTTCGTCCCCGGTGGGCATTGCACCTACTACGGCATTTTCACCGATCGTCACATTCTCCGCCACGATACAGTGCTTCACAACCGCTCCGGATTTGATCGTCGTGCCGCCCATGATAACAGCGTCTTCCACAACCGCACCGGCTTCTACCTTTACGCCGGCAAAAAGAATGGAGTGCTTTACCGTGCCCTTGACCCGGCACCCATCGGTGATCATGGCATTCTCCACAACTGCGCCTGCACTGATCTTGTGTCCTGTCATACCTGCATTGCGGCTGTAGATCTTCCAACCCTCGTCAAAAAGGTTAATACCGCTGTGCTCAGGGTCCAGAACTTCCATGTTCGCTTCCCACAGGGAAGAGATGGTTCCTACATCTTTCCAGTATCCGCCGAAATGATAAGCATACATCTGACGATTATCACGGAGCAGATTCGGAATAATGTTTTTACCGAAGTCGTTATCGGATTCCGGATCAGCCTCATCCTCTTCCAGATATTTTTTCAGAATATCCCAGTTGAAAATATAGATACCCATGGAAGCCAGATTGGACTTAGGATTTTTCGGTTTCTCCTGAAATTCCGTGATCTTATCGTTCTCGTCCGCTACCATCAGACCGAGACGGGATGCCTCCTCCCACGGAACTTCCATAACGGCAACACTGAATTCCGCGTTTTTCGCTTTGTGGAATTCAAGGAAATCACTGTAGTCCTGTTTGCAGATCTGATCACCGGAAAGAATAATAACGTATTTCGGGTCATAGCGCTCGATAAACGATATATTCTGATAAATCGCATTTGCCGTGCCTTTATACCAGTCTGACCCATGCGCTTTCTGATAAGGCGGCAGTACATGCACACCACCATAGAGACGATCCAGATCCCACGGCTGACCGTTGCCGATATATTCGTTTAACTCCAGCGGCTGATACTGGGTCAGGATACCTACGGTATCAATACCTGAATTGACGCAGTTAGAAAGCGGGAAGTCGATGATACGATATTTGCCGCCAAAAGGAACTGCAGGTTTTGCAAGTTTCTCTGTAAGTGCATAAAGGCGCGAACCTTGTCCACCGGCAAGAAGCATTGCAATCATTTCTTTTGCCATAATACGATTCCTCCTATTTTTCTTGATAAACAGATTATATAACATACTGGAGAATATTTACAGAAAAATTGTTAAATTTATGCAGAAAATTTATGAGCAGCGAAAAAATTATGTGTATTTTGTATATAATGGGATTTGATTAAAGTATCTTCCGCGGTAGCATTCCGTTAACCGAAAAGAAGCTGCGCACTAAGTATGCTTAATGCACAACCTCTTTCATAGAGTGCCGTTTGCACTCCTTTACTGCCCGGACACCTGCGTCCCGTCCGCCTTCATGTGATATTTGTCTTTGTAAATCAGCTGTGAGATCGGCACCAGCTCATACCCTTTATCCTGCAGTCCGGTAATGACCGACTCCAGCGCGTCCGCCGTGTATTTTGCCCCATTATGCATAAGTATAATCGCCCCATTATTCAGCTTATCAGACTCCACCACGCGCTTGACGATATCGTCCACTCCGTAGTCCTTCCAATCGAGAGAATCGATCGACCATTGAATCGGATAATAACCGCATTTATGTGCATTTGTTATGACATGATTGTCATAATCTCCATAAGGCGGTCTGAATAGGCACATCTCATAACCGGTAAGCTCCTGCACCTTAGTATGTACTTTCATCAGCTCTTCCTGACACTGTTCGTCGGAAAGCTGGGACATATTTTTATGATTCTCGCTGTGGTTACCCAGGTCGTGCCCGTCTGCCAGAATCGCCTTCACGTCATCGGGGTAGCTCTCCACCCACCCGCCGGTCATAAAGAATGTCACCTTCACGTTATGTTTCCTTAGAATCTCCAGAATCCGGCCTGTATCCTCATTGCCCCACGGTGATGGACTGTTAATGGAAAAGGACAGGACCCCATGACACTGTCCTTTTTCCAAACTAACAGTTAAACATTTTTTTCAGAATACATCATAGCCTTTCGGCTTAGTTCACGCACACTAGATTCTGCATCCAAAAACTGTTCTCGCCATTTTGTATAATCAAAAGACTCGCTGTTTATCAAAGCAATAAAACGTTCCGCATCAACATAACCTAATTGGGCAACTAACGCATTTATACCTTCCTGCTTAACCACAGTATCTGTTCTCGTATTTACCCCTCCATTTCACTCCATGATGTCAATACGCTTCTGACATCATGGAGTTATACATTTCTAGGCATACTCGTTTTCTGATTCTGAAATTGCTGCATCAGTTTCAGCGATGTCTGCCGGTATTTCACAAAATAATTCCCTTTCCGTTTCACACAGTATCTGAACAAGCACCTTATAATCAAGATACTGTATCCCTTCAACTCCACGATGTATCTTATCTGCCAGCTTGCTGTGATAGTAAACATCCATTGCCGTCTCTAATGAAATATCCTTTGTCTCAGACAGATACGCAATTATCCTCTCTTCCAAATTCTCCTGATACACTCTTTCTAATGCTTCCCCATCCATCAACTATACCCCCTCAAAGGATTCAAATTTCAATAGCCTATCTACGGCTCTCTGATTAATAAAAGCTATCTGGTCATAGGACGGATAGACTTTGATTTCTTTGAGAGCACGCTCCTTATCCCAGATTCCTGTATGGTACATATCCACTACCCGAAACACTTTGTCATTTGCCACCTTTCCATGTATCAAATCATACTTCAGATAGTCCTTCTCTCCATCCCGACATTTGCACACAAAATCAATCCATTCTATCAAATCTTCATCAAAAGTTTTTACCAAAAATCCATTGGTATCATCATTCATCTGATAAATATTCACGATTGCATTATCTTTCCCAAGAATATCCGCCTTTCGCCTTGCCCATCTTTCTGCCTGCTCTCTGACCGTAGTCACATAGAATCCCATACCAAAATCAAGCAGCCGATAGGAATGTTTTACATTCGGCATCTCCACAACCTCTGTTGAACCATGGTAAACAATCATACTGCCACACCCCGCACTTCCAGATATTGTTTAATATCCTCCACAATATATCCAGTCCCCTGTGTATGCAAAATATCATAATGGGGCACAAGATAACCGCTAATACATCCTACACTCTGCATCTTCCGATACACTTCGGAAGGCATCATATTCCATTTATTGGCACAAGCATGAATCATATACACGACAAACGAAAAAGACTCTTTATTCATGCATAACCTCCTCATACGAATTAACTTTGTCCTATAACAAGTATACAAAAACCTCCGCTCTTGATTCTATTATAGGCAATATTCACTGCAAATACAACCGCTTTACCTCACTATGGATATCTTATTTCATTGATTCTGTTATGCAAAAGCCGTTAATATTTCCACTAACGGATTCACACAAAACCGGCAGCCCGCTAATCACTGCAGGCATGCCGGTTTAATAATGCTTCCAATTCGTTAGAGAAGTTATAGACAATCTTAATCGTATTGTTCTCATAGATGTAAATCATGGAAATCATTTCCACTACTATATCCCTGTCAAGGCGGTACAGCTTCTCATATTGCAGCAGTTTTTCAATCCATGGATTCTTTGCAGGCACCTGGCTTTTCAACTGATTGATTTTTTCAATCGCAGAGCGGGCAGCGCTAATCTGCTGCTCATATTTATCTCTGTACCTCATGTAGTCATCTCTTGTAATGAGACCATCTGAATAATCGTCGTAGGCACGTTCCTTCTTCATTACGAGTCGGTCAATTTCTGCCTGATACTTAGAGATATCTCCCAGGAAATCTGCATGATTCTTTCTTTGCTTCTGGTTTTCTTCTTCAATCAGCCGGCTAATATCCTTTACAGAGCTGATAATCAGATTCAAATCATCCAGTACGATTCCCTCCAGCTCCTGTTCCGTGATACTGTGAATGCTGCAGAATTTCTTTCCGTACCGGTTATAACTGCCGCAGTTAAAGAAGCAGACACCTTTACGTCTAATTTTAACCATGGCACGCCCACAGTCACCGCACTTCAAATAACCTGCAAACATGTGGACATTTTCTGTAAGACTGGTATGCCTTGTATTCCTCTTCAACAAGTCCTGAACTTTATCCCATGTATCTCTGTCTATAATCGGCTCGTGCGTGTTCTCAACAACAATCCACTTCTCCTTGGGAAGACTTACCGCACTTTTCTTGCACATCTGCCTAAAGCTCTTATTCTGCACCATATTTCCAATATAAATTTCATTCTTTAAAATATTTCTTATCGTAGAATATGTCCAATAAGAGGTTGCATCAAGCCGGTTGCTGTTATGATAGTTGAGCCCTTGCTGCTTCTTGTATTCTGACGGACATGGTATGTTCTCCTCATTTAGAATTTTGGCGATTGTATTCTGTCCTATGCCTTTGACATACATGGCAAAAATACGCCTTACGATATCGGCCGCATATTCATCAACTTCCAGTTTGTTATGGTCCTTGGCCGACTTAACATATCCAAAGCTGGCAAACGCACCTATAAACTGACCATTGCTTTGTTTGGTTCTGAAAGTCGAACGTACCTTTTTGGATATATCTTTTGGATAAAAACCATTGAACATATTTTTGACATCAATCATCATATCTTCACTGGCGTCGATATCGTAATACTTTCTATCCACACTGTCGTTTATGGCAATAAAGCGAACTTTTTTAACCGGGAAATACTCGTTTATGTACCTTGAAACCTCCGGCATGTTTCTGCCCAGTCTGGACAAATCTTTGACAACCACACACTGTACATTTCTGGACTCAATGTCCTTAATCATCCGTTCGAAAGCAGGACGATTAAAATTAGTTCCTGTATAGCCATCGTCTATGTATGTATCATACAGGTACAAATCCGTCTCCCTGCTGACAAATTCCATCAGCTGCAAACGCTGATTGCTTATACTCAGGCTCTCCGATTTGTCGCCGTCTTCTCTCGAAAGACGAATGTATAATGCTGTTTTTAACTGGTTACTGTTTTCAGGCATATGCTCTTTATCCGGTAAGCTGCACGCCATAATCATCTACCTTGGATTCCGGGAATTGCACACCTGCCCTTTCGGCATAATTACTTTCCCCGAGATGACAACGTATAATCCGCCGCATTAGTTCTTCCAGCCCGTATTGATTGCCATATTCCCTGATGACCTTATATGTGCTTGGCTCTTTCATCTGTTAACCTCCTTATTTGATTTTGTAGCAGGTTCCGTTTTGTTATTTATATGCGAACTGTATAGTCTGCAATCACATATATTTTTACTCAATATCGGTCACGCAATCATACCGTCTTTTTTAGAAATAGTATTCAAAGTCTCATGGAACAGACCGATATCATTCTGTATTTTACCTGTGCTCAGTTCCTGCTTACCGGAAATCCTCCTTTCAGACATTCCACCGGCCGCGGATGCGGCTACCACTCTTAGCTGCCCTCATGGAAATTCTGCCTGTGTAAGATTCCCTGTATATTGCGTTACGGAACCTCTGCGGACAGCACAGCAGCCTTAACGGCATAAACATGGCAACACCGGTGCCATGCTTATGCCGCTGTCCAGAGACCTACATTTCAGGTTCCGGTGCCAGTTCTGGGGATACCTGCTGTTCTGTCGTTGCTTCGATATGTCTGTCGCAATCCGCTGTAGCCTGCTGGCCAGCACCGCCGTTCAGCTTTATGCTATATTTCCGGACAGCCGTTGTGCGGATAAGCCCGCGGTAGGATATGGCTTTCCTGGGGGGTGTACTTCCGTGCCTCGTCCAGGCCGTTGTAGGTGTCATCCTTCCATTTGTCCAGCTTGTACTCCTTGATAAGCATCTCCGGCCCGTCCATGAGCTTCCCTGTCTTGATAAGCATGGGCCTTCCGTCTTTCGGGTTACGCGGCGGCACAGTCCATATGGGGTTGTTCCGGGCGGCCTGCGCGATGGCATTGCTGAACTTGGTCTTTCCCAGCGGCCTTGTGCTGGGTACGTTCTTTTCCAGCCACTTCAAGTACAGGTCATACAGGAATCCATAGGGGAGCAGGTCCCATGCGAACTGGTCTTCAAAATCTTCAAGGAACTGCCGCACGGGGTCATTGACCACCTTATACACTCTTTCTGGTTTGTTGCAATTTTTGCAGCATTATCCACCATCATCTTATATTCCTCGGTCGCGCTTCCAGGTATATAATCCATAAAGCTGTTCATCTCTTTGGCACGGCGGGCTGCGTCTTCATTGATACTGTAATACTTTATGTTGCTCATTTGTGTAATAGTCTCCTTTCTATGCTGTGTACGGGATTTCCATATTTATCCACTCGTCCGGATAGAATCTCCATTTTTACGGGATTTCTAAGGGGCAGGCTTCAGTTTGTAGTCTTCCATCTGCTCTTTTGTCAGCGGATGGGGATACAGTATCTCACCCCATGCGTATAACTTCCCTCCCGCAACCGGACGTCTCCTGTCCTCGTCATAATTGATAATCACGACAGGTCTGTTCCCCTCCGGCTGCGGAAAAGTGGCAATATCCACTGGACGCTGTGTAGAATAATAGCGGTAGAAGACAGCCGTGCTATGTTCCGGCTTTTCCTGCATTCCGTACATCATGCGCCAACGTTCCGCCCTTTTTTGAAAATTTTCTTCCGCAACATCACGACTGTCATGGCAGCTTTTCCAGTAGTAATCACGCCCATAGGCAGTTTCCGTGAAATTCCAGACCGCAAACCTTTCCGGGGTTCTCAGCATACGTCCTAAAGCGAAGCCATACCCTGTTTCAAGCAGTATGCTCTTTTGAACCTCATAACCGTCTATTTTGTCCATTAAATCAGTCCTCCTTTCAGAATGGCAACCGGCACAGGTTCCCTGTGCATAAAGTGCAAAAAGACGTATAGCGAGGAAGAGGATACAGGAAAAAAGCCCGACATATCTGCCGGGGAATTCCTATTTTTCCTATACGTATTCAAATAGCGACCAGATATGTTCGGGCTGTATGTTCAGCAACGCACATACGAATGCTGCAGCACCACCATAATGGTCCGTTCCCTCAAAGCCTTTAAGCAGTTCCAGAACCTCGTCCGTGTCGTAGGTGTTATTATGGATTTCTTTCAGCCTGAGCCTTCTTTTTGCTGTGTCATTCATCTTTTAGCCCTCCTTTCCCGGGAGTACCCGGCACAGTGACTGTGCTTTGTACATGAGGAAGGGCAGGAACGGAAAAGCAGGGAAACACAAAAAGGTATCAACGAATATTTTTCGTCGATACCTTCCTGCAAGTCACAAATCCTTATTTCCCTGCTACACAAATATGCACTCTATCACGGAAATTCCGTTCCATCAACCAATCATTCCCCCAAGCAGCATCGAAGCTGAGAGCCACCTGCTTTTTATCCGTCTCCACACAGTAGATCGGCAGTTCCCGACCGCCCACGGAACTGCTGACCGTAATGGAATCCGGCAGCACTTTAACCACACCCTGTATCAACGCAACGGTTGCCAGCGCGAATGCCGCCGACTTCGCCACCTGCATCAATACATTCTGCACAAATCCCTTCCGTTTCTGCTCCTCCTTCGTCCGGTATTCGGAGGGTACACTGCTGCCACAGTGCTGACTGCCGCAATACCGGCCGCTGCTTTTCTCTCTCTGTCGCTGTGCTGTCCATGCTTCTACCTGATCCGGTGCCGGCCATACCCGCTCATTCCCGCCTGCCATGAAATCCTTCTGCATTTTACCCTCTAATTCACACATCGCAAGTTTAATCTTATCGTTCCAATGTGTCTTCTTTTTACGCATAATAATACCCTGCATACTATTGTTATTACAAGTATATGCAGGGTGTCATATTTTATATTATCTCTTCTCCCTTTTCATACGCTCCAGTTCATCCTCAATCGCGTTGACTCGGGCTTTCGTCTCCTCGATCTGACGATTGGAATCCTCCTGCCGTCTATCGTCCGATGTGGGCCTTGCCCTGAAAAGAATCCTCGCAAGCAATCCTGCGCCGCCGAAGATCAGCACCAAGATCACTACCCACTCGTACAGAGTAACACGTACCAGAGAAATATGTGTAGTCATAATGATCGCCACGACAACGATAAATACCCCCGCCGCCGTAAACAGCTTCGACGCGATACTCCCCTCGGAGGCAAACATCCAGACTACCCCGATGATAAAAGGCACCATAATCAGACCATTGCCCATATGAAAACCGCCAAGTCTGAGTCCGGATCCGAAGAATCCGGAAGATACCATGACTTTCTGTGAAAAAATAAACAGCCCGGCGATCAGCATCGCCAGCCCCGCCAGGAACTGCAGTAATTCGTTTCTTGCTTTCTTCATCCCATACCTCCATAGCTCACGTCTTCCTGTGTCTACACTCAGTATATCTGATTTTGCGCGTCGTGTAAATCCCCTTGACATTCCCCCACATTCCATTACAATATGATGTAATACCGCTGACAAGACAGTAGTATTTACACCTGTCTCGTCATTCATCCATGTTTCCAGGAAAGGAATCAACCGTCATGAAAGAATTTCTCAAACGCAAAAACATTATCTTCTCTATGAAACGATACGGTGTAGACTGTCTGGGCGCTATGGCGCAGGGTCTGTTCTGCTCCCTGCTGATCGGTACGATCATTAAAACGCTGGGGCAGCAGACCGGTCTGGAGTATCTGGTGACTATCGGCACCTACGCCACCAATATGGCCGGTCCGGCTATGGCGATCTCCATCGGATTCGCCCTGCAGGCACCGCCGCTTGTACTCTTCTCCCTTGCTGCAGTGGGCGGCGCCGCCAACGAGCTGGGCGGTGCGGGCGGCCCTCTTGCAGTCCTGATCATAGCGATTCTGGCTGCGGAATGTGGCAAACTGGTCTCTAAAGAGACCAAGGTCGATATTCTCGTTACGCCTTTTGTAACAATTTTCGTCGGTGTGGCGTTCTCCACCCTGTTAGCTCCGGGCATCGGCACTGTGGCAAGCTCTCTCGGACGTCTGATCATGTGGGCGACGGATTTGCAGCCCTTCCTTATGGGCATCATCGTATCCGTGGTGGTCGGCATCGCGCTGACTCTGCCGATCTCCTCCGCCGCAATCTGCGCCGCGCTGTCACTCACCGGTCTGGCAGGCGGTGCTGCCGTGGCCGGCTGTTGCGCTAATATGGTAGGTTTCGCAGTGATGAGCTTCAAAGAAAACAAATGGAGCGGTCTGGTTTCTCAAGGGCTGGGCACTTCCATGCTCCAGATGGGCAATATCATTAAGAACCCCAGAATCTGGATTCCGCCGATCATTGCTTCCGCCGCCACCGGTCCTCTCGCAACCTGTGTATTCAAATTACAGATGAACGGCACTCCCGTCGCCTCCGGCATGGGCACCTGCGGTCTGGTAGGCCAGATCGGTGTCTACACGGGATGGTTAAACGACATGGCGCTGGGCAATAAAATATCCATCACCGCCATGGACTGGATCAGTCTGATCATGATCAGTTTTATCCTGCCTGCCCTTATCTCTCTGTTTGTAGGCAATTTCCTGCGCAAGATCGGCTGGATCAAAGAAAACGACTTAAAATTAGACAATTAGACAAACGGACATCTTCTATCCCGCCCGCAAAAAGCCGTCTCACGGAATGTTGTGAGACGGCATATTTTTGTCATAAAAATCTTAAATTTTTTCGATTTTCCTCTTTACAAATTCAAAGAAATGCCGAGATAATATATGTAAGACTATCTATGTCTTCGCGCCGTCATCATCGGCATAACAGAACACATTAACGTAATAATAGGACACGGATGTCACTATTTTATTTCACAACATGGAGGGATATCATATGGGTATTGGATTAAACGGTTTAGGCTCCGGTATGACAGACATTTATTCCAGTCTGCTGGGCGGGGGATCAGGTTCTGGTTCATCAGACATGTCTTCCTTATTATCAGACTACGCTTCCATCAAGAACGGCAGCTATGGCAAGATGATGAAATCTTACTATGCTAAGGTAGACGAGGAAGATGAAACCTCTTCTAAGAGTAGCTCCAAGACAAAGGAGACAGATGGCGCATCTGCCAGCGCAGCAAGGAAATTCTATGAAACCGCATCAAGCATGAACGGTCTCGACTACAGCGCAGATAACATCGACAAGCTGTATGACAGTGTATCCGCATTCGTCAAGGATTACAATGCCATGATAAAGAGTGCTTCCAATAGTAAGAACTCTAAGGTCCAGGCGCAGGCTGACGCACTGAACGACTATACTTATCAGAATTACAAAGTATTGGCCAAAATCGGAATCACGATGAATTCAGACCGTACATTATCAATTGATGAAGACACTTTCAAGAAAGTAAATGATAAGACGGGTGCAACCAACGTGCCTACGCTGACTACTCTGTTTAAGGGTATCGGTTCTTTCGCGGATAAGGCGGCTGACAGAGCGAGCAAGATTTACCGTGAGGCAGGGGAAGGCGAATCAGTTACCTCTTCCAAAGCAAAATATGCCGGCACAACGGGCAGTATTTCTTCAAGCGACAAAACGGACAGCACTTCTTCCAACAAAGGAACTTCCAAGACTGCCAAGGACGCTGCTTCGGCCAAACTGGCAAGCGCACTTTACAAGTCCGTAGAGAACTTAGGCAGCATGACGATCAGTAATGACAATAAAAGCAATATATTTGATGCTCTGTCCGGGCTTGTGAAAGACTACAATGAGCTGATTAAGAAGTCTTCCGAGAGTGAAAACTCCAATGTCATCAAGCAGACTGACTATTTGAAGAGTCTGATATCCGACAACAAGAGCGCTCTTGCCAAGATGGGTATCACAGTAGGTTCCGACAAATCTTTATCCATTGATAAAGAGAAATTTATGGAATCCGATATGAGCAACGTGAAGGGTCTGTATTCCGGCGCGTATTCTTTTGCAGAGAAAATGACAGATCGTGTCAACCAGATCTACCGCTATGCTACGCAGGGTGAATCTCTGAGTAATCAGATCTACACGAGTCAGGGCAGCTATAATGCCGCAAGCACCGGTTCTGTATTAGATACGACCATGTAAAAAAAGTAAATTTGCTTCGCAAATTAACTTTGCGAGATTTGTTCGCTTACGCTTCACAAACTCGTGGTAGCCCGAACAATTTTCTATAATTAAACAACTGCCGCTTCAACGAATATATTTTCGTGAAGCGGCAGTTTTATTTTATGATGGCCTGTTAATTAAGCAAACGGATTCTCAGTCGGATAGGGGATGTTCTTCGGCTGATTATAACCGATCTCGCTCACTTCCACGCCGATATACTTGAATACCTCAAACAATGCCTTGCCATAGTGACCGAATGCAACCGCACCGTGATGAGGATAATTTTTCTCGATCAGCACGTGACGGTAAAATCTGCCCATCTCCGGAATCGCGAATACGCCGATACCGCCGAATGATCTGGTAGCTACCGGCAGAACCTCACCCTCTGCCACATAAGCCCGCAGGATATTGTCAGCCGTACTCTGCAGACGATAGAATGTGATATCGCCGGGAATGATATCGCCCTCCAGCGTGCCCTGTGTCACTTCTTCCGGAAGCGTTCTCGCCATGATCATCTGATATTCCATGCTGCACTTGGACAGTTTCTTAGAGCAGGTATTGCCACAGTGGAATCCCATGAAAGTATCGGTAAATTTATAATCAAACTTACATTCGATAGATTCTTTATACATATCCTTCGGTACGGAGTTATTGATATCCAGAAGCGTTACGATATCATCGCTGACCGCCTCGCCGATAAACTCACTTAAGCAGCCGTAGATATCCACCTCACAGGATACCGGAATGCCTCTTCCCGCCAAGCGGCTGTTCACATAGCATGGCACGAATCCGAACTGTGTCTGGAATGCAGGCCAGCATTTTCCGGCAATCGCCACATATTCACGGTATCCTTTGTGTTCCTCGATCCAGTCTAGAAGTGTCAGCTCGTACTGCGCCAGCTTCGGCAGAATGGTGGGCTTATTGTTGCCATCGCCAAGCTCCGCCTCCATATCTTTTACCACGTCAGGGATTCGCGGATCATTTTCATGTTTATTAAAGGCCTCAAACAGATCCAGCTCAGAGTTTTCCTCAATCTCAACACCCAGATTATAGAGCTGCTTGATCGGCGCATTACAAGCAAGGAAATTAAGCGGTCTGGGGCCGAAGGAAATGATCTTCAATCCTGCAAGCGCCACAACAGCGCGTGCAATCGGAATAAACTCATGGATCATATCCGCACAGTCCTCTGCATCGCCTACCGGATATTCCGGGATATACGCTCTCACATTGCGCAGTTTTAAGTTATAGCTTGCATTCAGCATACCGCAGTATGCGTCACCGCGTCCCTGAATCAAGTCTCCCTGAGATTCCTCCGCAGCTGCCACAAACATCTTCGGTCCTTCAAAGTGCTTCGCCAGCAATGTCTCCGAAATCTCCGGTCCGAAGTTACCCAGATATACGCACAAAGCATTACACCCGTTATCTTTAATATCCTTGAGCGCGTTCACCATGTCGATCTCGCTCTCGATAATGCAGACAGGACACTCATAGATATCCGCCGCATCATATTTTGCCTTGTATGCCTCCACAAGAGCTTTTCTTCTGCCTACCGCCAGCGATGCCGGGAAGCAGTCGCGGCTTACGGCTACGATACCAATTTTTACTTTGGGTAAATTGTTCATATTATTTTCCTCCTTTATCCGGATTGCCCGGTTTCAATACAATATTTCTGCCGTTTCAAGCTTGATGTCTCATCTGTCTGCGCACTTCCCACATCACTCTCTGATATCAAGATTCTTTCCGATCAGTCCGATATGTGCTCCCGCATCCAGTCCGCCTTCCGCATGCCCGATCAGCCACTTATTCTTCGCCGTAAGCAGGGCATCCTCCCAATCTGCGTGCGCTTCGTCCAAGGGGCAGTTCGTGCCCGCAGGCAGTACGATTCCCACCTGAAATCCATCCTCGTTTGCACTGCAGGGTGCATAGTGAAGCGTTGTGGCATAAATCTCTACCGCTGTGCCCGCCGGTACCAGAAATGCCTCCATTAAGGATGTGTCGTATGTAAAATCATCCGTAATATCCTGCTGCATGCCGACGATTAAAATCGCATCCGTAGCCGCCACATTGATCTCGGAGTTTCTGTGGTACTCTGCCGCGTTCAGCTTATAATTATGCCCATTGCAATATCCCACCTCAATGGGCAGTTCTCCGTATGTTCTCCTCTGTAATTCTTTCGCCGCAGCCGTCTCCTCTAACACCTTAACCGAAGGTTCATAGGCAACGCCTTCCGGCAGCGGCGTTTCCTTCTTAATAGCCTCCACCAGATCGCTGAAGTCGATTCCCTGTACGACTCTGCCGTATTTACGAAATGCGGAATCTGTAATTTTTTTGATCTCCATTGGTAATATGCTCCTTTCTGAACAGTTACTATTTTAAATAACGCTTTTACATGATAGCGCCGAACAGTTCCTTACACGCCGGATAGATCTTCTTGAATTTCTGATACCGCGCCTCATACTTCTCCACAAGTTCAGGCGTGGGTTCTACCGTATCCACTACTTTGACGATCTTCGCCGCCGCTTCTTCCACGCTTGCATACTCGCCGCAGGCAACTGCCGCAAGCATCGCGCCGCCCATAGCGGGTCCCTCCTCGCTCTCGATCACATCCACCTTCAGGTTCATGATGTTGGCAATCATCTTTTTCCACAGAGGGCTCTTCGCACCGCCACCGCAGATCTTCGTCCGTTCTATCTTAATCCCCAGAGACTTCGCCACTTCCAGAGAATCCCGCAGGGCGTAAGCCACACCCTCCAATACCGCCTGCGTCATATCCGCTCTGGTGGTATCCATCGTCATACCGATAAAAGTGCCCCGTGCATTAGGATCATTATGCGGAGAACGCTCTCCCATCAGATAAGGCAGGAAATACACGTGATTCTCCCCCAGCTTATCATCGGTTATCGCTTTCTGCTCCGCCGCATAATCCGTGGTGCCGATGATTTCATCCATCCACCATTTATTACAGGATGCCGCACTTAACATACACCCCATCAGATGATAATGTCCGTCTGCGTGGGCAAAAGCATGAAGCGCATTATATTTATCCACGCCGAACTTTCCGGAAGAAATAAAGATCGTACCGCTGGTGCCCAGCGAAATATTACACATACCGTCACCCACCGTACCGGTTCCAACGGCTGCCGCCGCATTGTCACCGCCTCCGGCCGCCACTTTTACAGTTGCAGGGATACCCAGCTCTTCCGCAATTTCGGGAAGTAACATTCCCACCGTCTCATAGCTCTCATACACTTTCGCAAGCTGTTCTTCCTTTACCCCGCAGATCTCGCACATCTCCTTAGACCAGCAACGGTCCTTCACATCGAATAAGAGCATACCGGACGCATCTGACACATCGGTGCAGTGGACTCCCGTAAGTTTATAGGCTATGTAATCCTTGGGAAGCATGATCTTCCTGATTCTGGCAAAATTCTCTGGCTCCTTATTCTTCACCCAGAGTACCTTCGGCGCAGTAAATCCCGTAAAAGATATATTGGCTGTATAAGCCGACAATTTGTCCTTGCCGATCACCTGATTCAGATAATCGCATTCCTCCGTAGTTCTCCCATCATTCCACAGGATGGCCGGCCGGATTACTTCATCATTCTCGTCCAGAATGACAAGTCCGTGCATCTGTCCACCGAAACTGATTCCCGCAATCTGACTTCTGTCCACACCGGCAATCAATTCTTTGATTCCTGCCATGCTCTGCTCATACCAATCCTCCGGCTTCTGTTCCGACCAACCCGGATGTGGGAAATAGAGCGGATATTCCTTTGATACAATATTTACGATCTTACCGTTTCCCTCCATCAGCAGAAGTTTCACGGCGCTGGTTCCTAAGTCTACACCAATATACAACATGGTAACCCTCCATTCTTGCTCATCCTGCAAATTTATCCCCACGCGCCTTGACCGTGCACGTGCACGCTACCTATTAATTTCATGATAATCTTTGCCGCACACAAAATCAAGACCATAAAATTTTTTCGTAACATTATACAAAACGTAGCCTTCCGTATTGTCTATTTATTACTGTTCAGCCCATCTGCGCGTCCGTTATAGATAACCTTTAAACAGCTACGTAGCAATAGATGCTTTTTGCACCCACGCCAATAATCAGCCTGAATAGATAGATAATTCTTAAGTAGGCCCTGGAACAGCGTCAGCACTTAGCGAGGTTTATCACGAGCTTAGTGCCTGCTACGCTGTGAAAGGAGCGAAAGCGGGCCGACGTAGAATTATCTATCTGTTCAGGCGTCCCTTGACGAACATATGAAAAAAACAGACATAGTCAAACGCAGCGGATACACTCCCCCGCATTTGACTTCCCACCCCCATTATGCTACTCTAAATGCAGCCAAATTATCACACGACTGCTCTATAGAAAGGAACTCCCCATGGCAACCATCAAAGAGATCGCCGCCCTTGCAGGCGTATCCCGCGGCACGGTGGACCGCGTACTGAACCACCGCGGTTCCGTCAATGCACAGACGCGGCAGAAAGTGCTGGAAATCGCACAGGCACTGGACTATAAGCCCAATAAGGCCGGAATCGTTCTCGCCGCCCGCAAGAAGAATCTGAAACTCGGAGTCGTCCTGCTGGGACTGGGAACTGTCTTCTATGATGACATTCTGGCGGGTGTCAACGCCAAGGCGGAGGAACTTGCCGACTATAACTGTTCCGTGCTGGTCCGTCAGACGGACTATGATCTGCAACAGCAGTTACACGCCATAGACGAACTTGTCGCCGAAGGCATCAACGGCCTCGCACTCTCCCCCTACAATGATCCTGCAGTACGGGAGAAAATCGATGAACTTCATGCCATTGGCATCCCCGTAGTTACTCTGAATACGGATATCGAGAACTCCAGACGTATCGCTTATATCGGCTGTCATTTCTATCGTTCGGGAGAGACTGCCGGCGGTCTCATGCACCTGATGACCTGCAATCGCATTCAGGGTGATGTTCGTGTAGGCATCATATCCGGTTCCCGGGATATCCTGTGCCACACCGAACGTATCGCAGGCTTTCGCCATGCCACGGCTGCCTACGGCAATATCAGCATAGTGGATATCGTCAATAATAATGACAATGAATCGGAAAGCTACGACCTTACTGCCTCGCTGCTGGCCAGGCATCCCGAGATCAATGCGCTCTATTTTACCGCCGGCGGCGTCTACGGCGGCTGTCGTGCTGTGACCGATTCAGGACGTCAGAACGAAATTACCGTCATCACCAACGATATTGTCGATACTACAAGAGAATATATAGAAAAAGGACTGATCGCAGCTACTATCTGCCAACAGCCCTTCTTGCAGGGTTCTAAGCCCCTTGCTATTCTGTTTACCTATCTGACCACCGGCGAACTTCCCGTTGTCTGCAATGATTACGTGGACATCGATATCCGGATCAAAGAAAACTTGTAGTATGTAGGAACTGCTCCTCAAACTGATCGGCTGGAGAGGGCTTTCCGAAGAAATATCCCTGTATCATATCCGGCTTCGTCTCCATCATCTTGTTCAGCTCATCTTCTTCCTCTATGCCCTCCATACATACGGAAAATCCCAGACTGTGCACCATGTCTATAATATGATTGATAATATTATAGTCATGGTCGTTCTTAAGCGCCTGCACAACAAAACTTCTGTCGATCTTGACCGTAGTCGCTTCTATCTCCTTCAGATAACGCATATTGGAATAACCTGTCCCGAAATCATCCAGCGCCAGATCAATGTTTTTCTCCTTCAGATCTTTAAACAGGTTCTTGATTCTGCCGTCTGTCTCAATATAGCCGCTCTCCGTCAGCTCCAGCACCAGACTTTCCGGCGGAATACCTACTTCTTTGATACATCTCTCCACATCCTCGATCAGATCGCTCTTGTGCATCTGAACATAAGACAGATTCACATTGACATGGAAGTGCGGGATGACCTCCCTCCATTTCCGGCATGTCCGAGCCGCCTGCCACATAACATATCTTCCGACCGGAATGATCAGACCGCTCTCCTCCAGAATCGGAATGAACACTGCCGGAGATACATTGCCGTACTGCTCACATCCCCACCTGAGTAATGCCTCCGCTCCGATCAGCGTATAGTCTTTCGTCGAAATGATCGGTTGGAAGAACACCTGAAAACCTCTGAAATTGTCGTTTATATCCTGTCTCATCAGTCTGCGTATATTCAGCCGTCGCAGATATCCGTCGTAGGCCTCACGGTCAAACAGCGCCATCTGGTTCTTGCCGTTGCGTTTCGCCTGGTTCAACGCAAACTCCGTCAATTTCAGGATTTCCTCCGCACTCCTGCTCTCGAATCCGTCCTGCATTACGCCGGCAGATACTGTGTAAAAACAGCTGTATTCCTTTTTTCGTACCGTCTCCGCCACATTGTTCCTGATTTCATTATAAATTGCCTGTACATCCACCTCTGCGGTCGAAAAAGCATCCACTATAATAAATTCATCCGCCATCAGGCGATAGACATCCACCTTCGGGTCTACTGCCGCCACGATACAGTCCGCAAGCTCCCTCAGCACATTGTCCCCCGCCTCCGGGCCTTCCTTCTCATTGATCTCTTTAAAATTATCGATGCCGATCCGCATCATGTATCTGATCGTCTCCGGTCTGTCACGCAGGATTTCCTCCGCATCATACTGGAACCTGATCTCTCTGCGCAGTCCCGTAATATTATCCGCCTTCGCCTCTTTACCAAGCTCTGTCACCCTTCCGACCAACAGCCTGTGCCCGCCGGCACCCTTGATCACCGTGCTTTTGCTGCTAATCCAGACGATCCGATTATCCCGATCCATCCAGCGGTATTCTATGGCATGAAACTCCTGCTCTCCCGAGGTGCACCGCACAATGTCGTCTCGCACTTTATTATAGTCAGAGGGATATATTACTTTCTGCAACGCGGCCGTAGCATTCTCAATAACATCTTCCTCGAAGGGAAACCGCACCTGCATTCTGCTCGTCATCATAAATGTATCCGTATCTAAATCAAATATATAAATATACGAATCCGACGATTTCTGCAGTATTTCGACTACCGCACGAATCTCTTCCAATGACATATTCTGTAATATCTGTGCATACTCCATGTTTTCACGCCCTTCCCTCAAAATAAGTTGTATACTATTATACTCGTCCCCCTATAAATTGTCAAACAATCGTTATTAATTCTGCATAATTTTTTCGCTTTTTTTCGTTTATTTTACAGCACATTTGTTGAATATTACTATTTATTTTTGTAGTTTATTAGTTTTCTTTTTGACAAATACATCATCTATGCATACGAAAACTTTCCTATACAAAATCTATGCTTTTTGGTATACTGTTCTCATAACATGAAATCGGAGGAAACAGAATCGTATGAGTAGAAAACGGGCAGTCGTATCACTCGGACACGAGACGCTTGGTTATACAATATTAGAACAATGGGACGCCGTAAAAGTCACCGCCAAAGCACTTGCAGATCTTGTGGAAGCCGACTACCAGCTTACCATCACTCACAGCAATGGTCCGCAGGTCAGCATGATCCATAAGGCCATGACAGAGCTGCGCCGCATCTATATCGATTACACACCCGCTCCCATGTGTGTGTGCTCCGCCATGAGTCAGGGGTATGTGGGTTATGATATCCAGAATGCTCTGCGGGCGGAACTGCTCAGCCGCGGCATCTCGAAAGCCGTCAGCACGATTCTGACACAGGTAACGGTAGATCCTTATGACGAAGCGTTCTATGAGCCCACGAAGACGATCGGACGTTATATGTCCGCCGAAGATGCTGAGATTGAAATCAAGAAGGGAAATTATGTAAAAGAGGAGCCCGGCAAGGGATTTCTCCGTGTAGTTGCCGCTCCCAAGCCTATTGATATTGTAGAGATCGATGCCATCCGCACCCTTGCAGATGCGGGTCAGGTCGTCATCGCCTGCGGAGGCGGCGGTATACCCGTAATCGAACAGAGCCATGCGCTGAAAGGTGCCTCCGCCGTGATTGAAAAAGACTCTATCGCAGGTAAACTGGCTGCCGATTTGCATGCCGACATGCTGATTATCCTAACCGGCGTTCCTTGCGTATATAAGAGTTTCGGCACACCGAAGCAGGAAGCATTAGATGCACTGACTACCGCCGAAGCCAAGGAACTGATCGCCCGCGGAGAGTTTGAAGAAGGCACCATGCTTCCCAAGATTGAGGCTGCCATTGATTATCTGGAAAAATGTCCCTCCGGCAGCGTGCTGATCACCTCAATCACGGACGTGACGGATGCGATCAAAGGAAAATGCGGCACGGTTATCACAGTATAAAAAAACGAGCAAAGCTCGTTTGCGAGATTTGTTCGCTTACGCTTCACAAACTCGTGGCAATCCGAGTAATTTCCTATAGCGTAAAAAAATTAAATCGCTTCGCGAACTCCGTGCGCTTCTTATTTTTCTACGCTTCCGAGTACCATAAGAAGCGCGCCGATCATGATACAGAAATCAGAAATATTGAATACAATATTTCTGATTTTTTGATTTTTTACCGGGAAACTCACATAATCCACCACATACTTGCGGACGAGGCGGTCATAAGTATTGCTGTACGCGCCGCCTAACAAAAGTGCCAGCCCTGCCCTCAGCAGCCCGTTTCCCCGATAAGTAAACGTCAGAAGAAACAACACAGTCGCACTAAGCGTCAGTATAAGCGATAAAACTGCCACGATCCCCCGCCTGCGCTGTCCTATATCCAGAAATGCGCCCTTGTTATGGTACTTACGGATCAGAAGCCTGCCTCCGCAGACAGGCTCCTCCGCTCCTTCCCTGCCGTTTTTCTCTATATGGTTCTTGATCAGCAGATCCACGGCAAACACCGCTGCTGCAAGTAATGTACACACTATGACACTCATGTCATATCTCCTTTTTTAGATTGCAATAAGATGAATCTGCCACGCCTGAAATTCCTGTAACGCCTCGGGAATTACCAGTCCGCACTGCTGTAATGCCGCTCCGGTAATCTTTTCTCCGTCTTTGTATCCGTAAGGCAAACAACTTACAAACCATTCCCTTGTCTGCTCCGGTAAATCCGCAATACCCTCCATATTCAAATGCAGCTGATAATATGCTTCCGCGTCTAATCCCTGCACTTTGACAATAACCGGAGCCGCATTTGCTTCCACATGATGATATACGGCGCTTACCAATGCTTCCCTGCCTTCGGGGTCAGCCGTTTCCCATACGGTACACTGCTTATCCGAGGGAGCCTGTAACCGGTAATATTCACCATACTGAATCAAATCATAATACTCTTTGAACTTACTGATCTGCTGCCGCACCTTTGCTTTCTCTTCTTCAGACAATTTCGTGGCATCCAGCTCATAGCCGAAGGTTCCCGCCATAGCCACACAGCTTCTGGTGGAAAATGGCGTAATACGCCTGGTCTGATGATTGGGTACCGCTGAAACATGGGAGCCCATAGTGGATACCGGATAGCCAAAGGAAGTCCCATACTGAATCTTAAGTCTCGCTATAGCATCCGTATTATCACTGCACCATATCTGCGGAGTGTAGTACAGCATACCCGCATCAAAACGTCCGCCGCCGCCGCTGCAGCCCTCAAATAAAATATGAGGAAACTTCGCAGTCAGCGTCTCTAACACACGGTAGAGTCCTAACACATACCGGTGAGAGAATTCTCCCTGACTCTGCGCAGCAAGCGCCATACTGTACTTATCACAAATACTTCTGTTAAAATCCCACTTTACATAGCTGATAGGCGTTTCTGCGAAAATAGCGGACATCCGTCCTATGATATAATCCTGCACGTCCTCTCTGGAAAAGTCAAGTATCAATTGGTCTCTGCTCAGATTAGGCTTTCTCCCCGGTATTACGACTGCCCAGTCGGGATGGTCCCGATACAGATCACTGTCCTCCGAGATACACTCCGGCTCAAACCAAATCCCGAACATCATGCCACACTCCACGATCTTCTCCGCCAGCTCTTTCAGCGTACACCCCAGTTTCTTTTCATTAGGGAACCAGTCGCCAAGCCCCGAATGATCATTGTCACGCTTTCCGAACCACCCGTCATCCAGCACAAAAAGCTCAACGCCTAATTCCGCGGCATTCTTTGCTATTGTCACTAACTGTTCCCCTGTAAAGTTGAAATAGGTAGCTTCCCAGTTGTTAATAAGTACGGGCCGGCGTTTTGCTTTCCATTCTCCGCGGCAAATGTTCTGCCGAATGGTCTTATGCAGGTTCCTGCTCAAAGTGCCGAATCCCTGCGCACTGTATGTCATCATTACTTCCGGTGTATCAAATTGTTCGCCCGGCTGAAGATTCCACGCAAAATTATCCGGATGAATGCCACAGATCAATCGTGTCTGATCTACCTGATCCTTTTCAGCCTCCATCAGAAATTCTCCACTGTAAAGGAAAGAAAAGCCATAGCACCCGCCCTTTTCTTCATCCGTGTTCTTATCACTGACCATGACAAACGGATTATAATGATGACTAGAAGTACCTCTCACACTGCCTATGGAATGAATACCATGACCAAGCTCGCTTCTCTGCACACTTCTTTCCGTCACATGACCGCCATAGAATGTCGTCCACTCATACTCGCCGTTTATCCAGTCCAGATTCATGCTGGCGGCTTTCTGCAATACGATCCTGTTCGTTCCCTGATTGATAATCTTCGCGGCACGGGTGATAATATCATTGTCCGCAAGTACCCCGTACATCAAACGCACTTCCACCTTGGAAACTGAATCTTCCAAAATGATCTCAAGCGTGTCCGCCTCGTTCTCTTCGGCATATACCGCGGGCAGCCCCTGTATGGAATACTTCCCCTTATTGACCTGATACCCTTTATACCGAAGCGCCGCAGCTAAGCTGCCATCCTCATTTTGTACTTTGAATGCGCTGATACGGTAATCTCCCGTACCATAACAGCTGTATTCCTGCGGAAGAACATCTAAAGAATAATCTTTGTTTTCTTTTCCCATCTCATAAGGATTGCCTGAAAATCCTCTGTCTTTATAGCAGATCGTGTAAGACTTATCACTGTCATCCGTCCGATTCCCATAATATACATGAAGCAAAGTTCCAAGTCTGTCCGCCTTCATCTGATAGGTTGTATTTTCCGTGTGCAAAGTAAAAAGCTTCTTCTCCGCATCTATTACAATCGGCATGATCATGATCCTCCATATATTTCATTCACTGTTTATCAAAGCAGCCACCAGTTTCCCAGTGGCTACTCTTATTACTGCAACAATTTCATCAATTGAATTTTAACCCTTTACGCTACCCAGTACAAGTCCCTTTGTAAAATACTTCTGAAGGAAGGGATATACCAGCATGATCGGTATGGCACCCAAAAATAACTGTGCCGCGCGTCCTGTCCTGACATTCATCATGGACAGCAATGCTTTGATATCATAAGTAGAGTCTCCTTGCAGCATGTTTTCAAAGTTCACAAGCAGAGACTGTAGGTAAGTCTGCAAAGGATAGTTGGACGGGTTACTCATATACAGCATACCGTTAAACCACTCATTCCAGTGACCTACCATGCAGAACAGTCCGACTGTGGCAAGCGCCGGTTTTAACAGAGGCAGAATAATCATGACGAGCGTCTGGAAAGGAGTTGCCCCGTCAAGGGATGCTGCTTCCTCCAATTCCGCCGGCAATTCCCGGATAAAGTTCATCAGGATAACCATATTAGAAACCGGAAGTGCCCCAGGCAGGATCAGCGCCCATATCGTATCCTTTAATCCCAAACCCGATACCAGCAAATATGTAGGGATCATACCGCCGCCTATGAGCATTGTAATTACAAAAAACACTACATAAAACCTTCTGCCGATCAGTTCTCCTTTAGGTTTTGCCAACGGATATGCCGTCAGCACCATCAAAATCAGATTTAACAGTGTTCCTTTCACTGTCCTCTCTATCGAAACTGCCATTGCTCGGAAGAAACTACCATCTTCCAGAATATACTTATAAGAGGCTAGTGTAAAATCAACCGGTACAAATCCTACTTTTCCTGCCGCTACTGCCGTGCTGCCGCTGAAGGAAACCGCAAGAAGGTTGATAAACGGGAGTACACATGTCACACATGCAATTCCTAAAACGATAAGCAATACTACATCAAAAACTCCATATTTTTTCGTTTCCATCGTCATCCCCTCCTAGAATATTTTGTATCCGGCAAGCTTATCCGCCATGTAATAGGACACACATACCAGAATGCAGGATACAAGCGATTTAAACAGACCTACTGCTGCACCGATAGAATACTGCGCCTGCTGAATACCGAGACGATACACATAAGTATCAATAATATCACCTGTTGAATATACTACCGGCGAATACAGGTTGAATACCTGATCAAATCCTGCATTCAGCACACCACCCAGCGCCAGTACCAGCATCAGCACGATCGTAGGTTTTAACAGCGGAACGGTTATATAGCGTATTTTCTGCCAACGCGTCGCCCCATCCAGTGTTGCCGATTCATACAGTCCCGGATCAATTCCCGTAAGAGCTGCCAAATATACAATAGTGCCGTATCCGAAACCTTTCCAGACATCACTGATGATCATAGTCCATGGGAAGACCTTGGCATTTCCGAGAAATGAAATTGCTTCAATTCCCAGCTTTCCGAGCAGGACGTTGATAGCCCCGTCCGATCCCAGCAAATCCATCATAACACCTGCCAGAATAACCCATGACATGAAGTTTGGAATATAGATCAGGGTCTGATAAACTCTCTTTACCTTATTGGAAATCATCTCATTGAGCAGTACCGCAAAAGTGACAGGAACGATAATTCCCAGAAGTAGCTTAAACACCGCTATGTATAAGGTATTCCAAATGGTTCTGACAAAGTTCGGCTGGTTAAACAGAAACTTGAAATTGTCCAAACCTACCCACGGGGACGCAAATCCCAGCCCGGGGTTATAATCCTCAAATGCTATAATCAGTCCATATAATGGGATATAACAGAAGATTAAAGTTATAATGACCCCAGGCAACAACATCAAATGGTACTGCGCTTGATTTCTCAATTTCGTCTTGTCTATCTTTTTCTTACTTGGCATTTTTCTCCCTCCCTCAATTACTAATTTCCGTATGTTTCATTAATCTCGGCTGTAGCCATTTCTCCGCCTGCTTTCCACCACTGCTCTACCAGCGTGTCAAAATAGTCGATATCCTTCTCGCCGATAATGATCTGCGTGAAACCTTCCACCAGAATATCATTTAAAGTAGAACCGACGCTTTGCAGTGTGGCGGTATCCTGTCCCCATTTGGCATCCTTCAGATAAGTTCCGCTGTCCAGATATTCTTTTGCAATGCCATAAGCGGATTTGTCATTCCCCTGCTGGAGCCAGTCGCCCACACCATCGGGATCCTGCTTGGTCAGCCAGGCAACACAACTGTTATATTTCGATGCGTCTTTACCCAGCTCCGTCACATCCACATCTAATCCTTTCGCCAGCGCATCCGTTACTTTCGTGTACTGGTTATAGTCAGTCATAGGGTTGATTACCGTCAAACAACGAACACAGTTCGGATAGTTATTATCATAAAGGGAACTGATAAACTCCAAATCCTCGTTTCCTGCCGCATCATCCATCATGTAACACCAGAAATTAATCAGCTTAAATACCCCTTCCGGATTCTTGCAGTTATTGCTGATTACAATATAACCGATATTTCCAAATCCGACATTTCCCTCTACTTCTGCACCATTGGCTGAAGGGATTGGATAAGGCTCAAAAATTGCTTCCGGTCCAAGGTTTTCTATGATCTGCGGTCCCGGATTATACCCAAACCATTGTGCCCACGGAACTACACCGACCTCACCATTGATTGCATCCTGAAACAGCTTATCCTGATTGGTAGTCGTAAAGTTAGGATTGATAATTCCCTCCGCATACCACTCTGCATAGGCTGCAATCACCTCTTTCATCTCCGGCTGAACAGTGCCATACCCAAGTGTACCATCCTCCAGTTCAATCCAGATACCGGGATGTGCGCCATAGGCAACAGCCAGACGGTTCATATTATCTAAGTTCTGCATTTCTCCCATGGCATATCCGCCGAAATTCTCTTTAAAGGCCTGTGCAATGGCAAGTACATCATCCATAGTCTGCGGGTCTGCCAGTCCAAGCTGATCTTTCCAGTCCTTTCTGATCCACACATAATTGAACTTATCTATATTACCGTAACTAAGCTGAGGAATGCCGTACAATCTTCCACCGAGACATCCCGTCTCATAGGTGTCACTTTCTATTTCAAAGTAGCTTTTTAAAGTATCCGACGCATAAGTATCAAAAAGATCGGTCAAATCCATAATCAATCCGGATTTCTCCAGTGATGCAAGCTGTGAAGCATTAACATAGCAGAAATCCGGCAGATCTCTGTCGGCAATCGCCAGATTTAACTTGGTTCCATAGTCGTTGCTTATCCACATATTCTTGAGATTAATGTTGAATCTGTCCTTGAATGCCCGATACCATGGATTATCGTCATAAGTATCGCCATTCTGGAAACTCGTTCCTGAGTTTTCCTCCATAACGGTTGTCAGAGTCAATTCCTGCTCATACGGATCCCATAAGCCTTCCGGAACCGGCACTGCTTCCGCCGCACTGCCTCCTCCCGAATTGCCGACCGCTCCTGCGCCTCTGCCCACAAATCCCGGAAAGCACAGTATCAAAACCGCAGCAATTGCCAGAGCTATTACTTTTTTGTCCCACATCTCCATTTCCTCCTATCTGTTTTTCTATATTTATATTTGATTCCCTTAATTGAATCCTGATTATTTATATATGTCTGCTCCATATCCGTCGCTGAATCATTTACTATGGGAATATTATATGACTTTGAACATAGTAAAAAAATAACCCCAAAAAGCAATTATATGAGAATATTGATATGTCAAAATCGCAGATTATATGGCAAAATGTTGACACCCAAATATATTGTGTCAACTTTGGATTCCATGTGCGCTAAATCGCACGAAATTACGGTAATATCACATGATAAGTCATGTCTTGAAAAGAAGGACTGCATATGCGGCCCTTCTTTATGTCGTTAAATAAATGTCTGTCTTCGTTACCATACGATGGAGAGTACTGTTTTCGAAGAGCTCTCGGGGAGTAGTACAGAATACAAATTACCATCTTTTAGCACTTTCCCTGTGACATCGGCGCTACCCGCCGTTACTTTCCTCGGTTCTCTTTTAGATAACCATCCCAACGTTCCTGATTCCGCGACGACTGCGATCAGTGTATCATCATTATCCTGCATACTTTCAACTGCCGTAAATCCAGCGTATTTATTCAGAAGTCCCAGACAGGAGCCTGTCTTTTTCTTCGGAAGTATCACAAACCACGCAAAGCCGTCTGCTTCCAGAATCCCCTCATAGCTTTCATTCCGGTCCAGAGCAAAAACCTTTTTGCCGAAAAAGTCATAAACCCAGTACGCATCTGCCATCTCTATATCCGGTATATCCGCCGGTTTGAACGCATATGACTGCCTTAAGCCGGTCAGGTTGTATGCGGCGATTCCTCCGCCTTTTCCGCATTCACCCCATGATCCCACATTATGCAGCTTCAAAACTCCGTTTTCCATCGGATTAGAAAAAATACAGTCTGCCGTAGGTTTTGCCGCACGATCCATCATCAGGATTCTGCCATCCTCATATGTCAACGGCTTCAGCACTTCCGGATTCGTATCCCCAATCTTGTCGCTGACATATATTGGACCTCCGCTGATTGCCCGTAACAGACTATGTTTCACGCTGTCCTCATGTTTCGTCCAGAACATATCCCAGTCGCAACAGTATAATTCGTTATGATACAGCGCATTATATGCATTCTGTAACAGGTGTTCTGCAAAACCGTTTTCTTTATCAGGTACGAAGTCATCACTGTTTCTTGAAATCGCGGAAGTCGGTCTGGCCAGAATGCTCTCCATCGCCATTCCCATACAGTTGATGATCGCCCCGTCCATGTATGACGCACCGCTTTCTAAAGCCTGATTCATGCCTCTTGCGGCTTCACAGACCGGCAGGCTGTTTTCAAAATAATACGGGACCGCACTCTGTCCATCTACCTTTACAAAATCGATCTCTTCATGCCGCAGTTCCTTATACCAGTCTCTGTAAAAACCTTCTCCGCTTTGCGGGCTCGGAACGAGTTTTCCATTTACTGTTCTATAAAGATAAGAGCGCTCTTTAGAGTCCAGATCACTTCCCTGTAAGATACCGCCCCAATAACCGCCAAGCGCATGCCAGACGCCAAACCATCTGATATCGCCTTTTGCCTTAATATCCCTTATCATATTTTTAAATCCGTTAGGGAATTTCTCTTGATCAGGAGCGAAATCATAAAGCAGTTCATCCTGTACGGAAAGCCATCCGTCATCAATGATCATCCATTTTACCGGAACGTTCTTTTCCATCAGTTCCTCCGCCTTCCGACGGATATTTTCTTCCGATACTTCCCTGTAAAATGCATCCCAGCTGCACCATCCCAGATAGCGGAACATTTCCGGAATTCTTCGTTTTTCCCTCACCCGGATTCCCTTATATTCAACCAGCCATGTAAAAGCCCTATGTACCGCTTCTTCCAATGCAGGCGCCTCTGCCAGTAAATATAATGGTTCGTCAACTTCTTTCTGACCGCCTAAATAGGATGTCATTTCCAGACAAATTTCCGACTCTGTCCCGCTTACCATATATGCTTTGAATTCCCGGCCTACCATCGGCAAGAAACACGCAAACCGATTTTGATATTTGAAAAAAGCCACCTGCGTGAAATCGGGAATATCCCGAAAACTACTGACAAACGCCGGTCTGGTCCACCATTCATTATAAAGATACATTGCCGTGATCTTTTCCGGACACTCTGCCACCGGCAGATATACCCTGATCGGCTTTTCCATTCTCAAATTAAAGTTTTCCCTGCAGGACTCATTTTTCATGTGCAGACGGATCTCCCCACATCTGCATCCGCCTGTGACACGATCGTTCACTTCAATACGAATGCCGTCCTGTTCATATATGCCTGTATCTATGGAAAACTCAGCATTTATCTCTTTCCCTTTTTGGCAATGAATCTGACATCTTATATTTTTCTTATCTCCCATATCTGATACTCCAATCATGTTTAATCATGCTCGCTTCGCAAAAAGAACGCATGTACCGCTTTGATGATATCTTTCTATTACCTCTTCCAACTTGCTGCGTTCCACATTTAAATACGCTGCCTGACAATCAAGGCACAGGAACTCCTTTGCCGCCCTGTTAAACAGCTTCATATGCAAGGCAATCTCATCAGACATCAATTCTGCTTTGCATGTTTTGCAATAATGATCTGTCATTTTTCCTCATTTCTGCGCTGTCTTCTGCGCCTGAACGAGTTTGTGTCAAGCAGTGCGCAGACACAAATCTCGCAATCGAGCTTGCTCGATTTTTTACACCATCTTACATCTGTATACTTTGGAACCATGTGCTGCCACTGTCTCTGAGAATATTTCTTTCTTCACACCTATATTTTTATGTTCAATACAGTCATAGAACTCTAAGGCTCTGCCCGATCCGGCAGTAAGTCCCATATCCCAGAAATCTACCGTGACCATAGCCGGAACATCTCCCAAATTAAACATGCCGACCGCTATGTCTCCATTCGATAAAAACTTTACTAACACAAATGTATCAATACTGTTTGACACACAGTTTAACTGGAACGGCGACCTGCACTCTATATCCTGATTGATCGCAATGATATCCTGATTCAGCAGAATCTTTCTGGTCTCATCGTTAATTTTTCTGACATCACATCCGATCATCAAAGGTGAATTCATCATTGCCCAGAGGGAAAAATGGGTCTGATATTCCTCATCGGTACATCCCCCGGCGGAAATATATTCATTGCCGCCTTTTCCATACATTCCGACTACCAGCATATCCATGTCATTGTGGCAGTAAGATCCCGAAAATGCTTGTTTATCAAGCTGTGAAAGAGCAATGTCTTTGATGGAATTCCAGGAATCGTTAATGTCCTCTGTAGACCGGAATAAGTGTGCTCCTGACGAACGAATCCATTCGTGTACAGAATCTGTTCCCCACTGACACGCTGAGAACACAATGTCCCTGCCGGAATTCGCAAGCGCCATCCCCATTCTGCGATACAGTGTTCTTCCATCTTGATTTTGCGGTTTAAAGCAATTATCATACTTTAAATAATCAACACCCCACTGGGCAAACTGCTTTGCGTCTTCAAATTCATGTTCGAAGCTCCCCGGATAGTTTGCACAGGTTCTGGTCCCGCAACAGCTATACATGCCGAATTTGAATCCTTTTTCATGAATATAATCCGCCAGCGCTTTGATTCCATTCGGGAATTTCTCAGGATCTGCCACCAGTCTTCCTTCCGAATCACGCTCTTTCAGACTCCAGCAGTCATCCATTACCACATATTCATATCCGGCTTCCGGAAATCCCTGCTCTTTCATTGAATCTACGGTTTCTTTCACTAAATCTTCATTAATATTCTCCGTAAACGTATTCCATGAATTCCAACCCATAGGCGGAACTGCACACATTGCTTTTCTACTCATCTGCATTACTCCTTTCGCACTTAATTCCGAAGCATTTATGATGAAATTATTATATGATTTTAATTATCGGGAAAAAATAACCTGAAAAAATGATTATATGCGAATATTAATATGTCAAAATCGCAGATTATATGGTAAAATGAAATTATATTTTATATCTTGACGGGAAGGAGATATTGATATGCAGGAAGAGACTCCTATGCAAGCCGGTGAATTCATTTGTATGGAAGACTTCAGCGAAACCTCCATGGAAATAACCTTAGTACATGCAGGCAGAGAATACTGCAAACCTTATCATGCGGTCTCTGCTGCCCGTGATGAATATATTCTTCATTTTATTTTGTCAGGTGAAGGGTTTTATTCGGCAAACGGCAATACATATTATCTCGGTCCCGGTCAGATGTTCTTAGTCTATCCCAATGAACCTATCGTTTATTGTGCGGATGTAAACAACCCATGGGCCTATGTATGGATTGGTTTCAAAGGCATAAGGGTTGATACGATATTAAAGAATTGTGGTTTTTCCAAGAATCATTTAACGCTTCCGGCTCCTGCTCCCGATGAGTACATGAGCTGCTTTGATGATTTATTTACACATAGAGATACGGGCTTTTCCGATGATCTTTACCGTGAGTCCATTCTGCTTAAACTGTTTGCCATCCTTGCCAACCATCATGCCACGCATACCCAAAAGGACAGTCATGTGCAGACCGGTTTCAGCGATAATACTTATGTAAACCTCGCGGTTGATTACATTAACAAAATGTATATGCAGGGAATCGGCGTATCTGATATTGCCGACAGTATCGGTATTACCCGTTCCCATCTGAATCATGTGTTTCAGCAGGAACTTAATATTTCCATCCAGAATTTTCTGATAGACTTCCGCATGCATAAATCCGCCAATCTCCTTGTCAGCACTACGCTGTCCATTAAAGAGATTTCAAATCAGGTCGGATATCATGATCAGCTTGTATTTTCCAAAGCGTTTAAAAAGAAATTCGGGGTTAGCCCGAAAAGTTACCGCACGGGCCGGAATACAGATGAGACAAGAAATGAATCGTGAATGGCAACTATCAAAGCACACTTCGTGAACTACCTTTATATTAGCAGAAAAAGGGACTGTCTATTTTCCGACAATCCCTTTATATTTTTATGTCATCATGCTGCCCCACTGCGGCCATGCCACATATATGATAGCCATCAAAATAATCGTAACACATACTAAAATCCTAACAGCACGAAATACCGCTGCCGTTTTTGTTTTTTCCGGAACAATCATCACGCTGTCAGCTAATCCCACTGCCATATATACAAGACAGATTACAATGTAACGAAAATCACTGCTGCATGTATAGGGATACTTTATAACAAAGGCGACAAAGCTTGCCAAAAAAATTAAGTAACCGGTAAAGAAGAAAACTGCCTCGTATACGTTTTTTTGTCCGCCGAGCTTCCTCTTTTGAATTTGCGTGATACAAAACACAACGGCGGAACAGACAGCCGCCAGAATTGCCATCACATAAGCAGTCTGGCATAACATAAGAGGTATTCCGTTCATTCCCGCAGGGTATTCCTCCCCAAACAAAGAAGTTTGAAACATAATTACCCAGGTATTATGAATCACTTTCCCGCTTAAGACATGGAACGGAAACTCAAAATGCCAGTCTCCTAAGGAAGGGAGGCCAAACATCGCCCATAAGCCGTAATCCCCCGTATACAGCACTGACTTCTCCCCCGGGACGGGAACTCCGGGTTTTACATGAAAACGTATCAGATTCCGGCCAATCCAAGCCAAACCGATCGCACCGGAAATCACCCCAAACACAATATAGTTTCTGATCCATCTAAGGATGATCTTTTTGTCCATGGAGCGAATCTTTTCTATAAAATCCATCAAAAAGACAAGAGCGATCGGAAATGCAATGACCGCGACATTGAGTTTACTCAACATCCCGAAGCCTATGGACAACGCTATCCATAATAAGTTTTTAAAGCTTCTTTCCTGAATAAAACACAGTGCAAAATAAATGCAGCATGCAAGCAGCAAGTTGGCGAGCATATCATTATTAATACTGCCGGACATAAGGGTAAGCGCCGGGTGCATCGTTACAAGAAACAATCCTGCATAAATTGCCTTTCCTCTGGCACCTGTCTTTTTCAAAATCCAATAAGTAAGGAGCATGAGCAGTCCCGAATAAAGCAGCGGAAGCGCCTGTAAATTTTCGAAAGCCAAATCCTCCGCCATACCTAATGATGTCAGTAAGATCAGCCATGATCCGGATATTATATGATGCAGAGGCGGATGATAATACGAAAAAATTTCATAGGGATTCATATCGGGCAGCTTGCGAAATTTATAGATATATTCAATATAACCAAGATGTCCGATGTTAATCTGATCCGTGGCAATTCCGGTGTAAGTACCTTCGTCATGCTGCCTGTCGTGAATACCGGATAAAAGCACGTAACAGCAATGAAAAAGCATTCCGGAGAAAATAATTGCAAACACGACTTTTTCTTCTGTCAGCTTATCCTTTTTATAGCAATACCAAATAAATAGCCAAACGCCAAGAACGGTTAAGATGCAGCCGAACAGGATAACGTTTTCGGGAATCGCAGCGGATAAAAAGGTTCCTTGGATCAGTGTCGTAATAAGGCATAAGAAAATAATCATTAACACGATTGCTTGATTGATAGAAATTTTTATCTTTTGTAAATTCATGGTATATAATGAAAACCTTTCCTCGAAATGATATTTTAAATAATTATTTACAAGGGCATTATAGCATAATTACTGTTTTTTTTGTATAATAATGCGAAGAGAAGTTCTAAAACTCGCAGCAAAGGCTGCTTCGTCAAGAACTTCTAAAGCTTCGCATTGAACAATGCCAAAATGCGGCATTCTTCTGGTAAAGAATAGTAAAAATGCAACGGAGTAATTTTTATAATGGACAAAAGAAAATGGATCTCCTTCCTTCGGCTTGCCGCCGGGGCGCTTATCATAGAACTGATTGTATGTAACTTTTCATCCTGGAAAAGCCTGTTTTATCAGAATCGAATCCTCTTCGAAGATGTAACCGTTGAGGGAGGCACTCCGACGGGTGAGGACTCAGACGGACATATCGGGCAATACATTGTACCGGACGGCACCCTGACTTTGCATATCGCGAAGGCGGATACCATGATACATAATCTTTTTTTTGCGCTGGACTTCTCAGAACCGAGTCCTGTTTCTTATACGGTAACGCTGACCGATGAAGGGAATTATTACCCTTATACCCTGCCTGAAAAAGTACTGATGCCGGGAATTAAAAGAAGCTTTTATACAAACCTCTACCCCTCCGGAAAAACCGGAACGATAGACGTGCAATTCTCCGTTCCTGCCGGAAGTTTCGTCACAGTAAACGGAATCTGCGCCAACGCCCGTATTCCTTTTTTATTCAGTCTCGGAAGATTCCTTCTGCTCTTAGGTTTTTTCCTCTTATTTGATTATGCAAGACATGTGGAAAGATGGCAGAATATCTCGTGTGGAAAAACGAAAAAACAGTATTTGATTACCACTGTTATAATTTTACTGTTAATCGGAATGGCATGGGCTCTTGCGCATGTCAATCCGATATGCGTTACTTCCCCATGGCCTCACCACAAACAATATCAGGAACTGGTGGAAGTCATGGCGCAGGGGCATCTTTATCTGGACACAGAGCCCTCGGAAGGTCTGGTTGGCGCCGAAAATCCTTATGATACGATCTATCTTCAGGCAAACGGCATCGACTATCTCGCGGACTACGCTTATTATGACGGGAAATATTATGTTTATTTCGGTGTCGTTCCGGAGCTGCTGCTCTATCTGCCGACATACCTGCTAACAGGTCACCATATCCCCAATTATGCGGCGGTTTTTCTTTTTTACTGCGGCTTCATCCTGGCGGTCTTTGCCCTATACCGGGAAATCATCAGAAGGTGGTTTATGCGCACCCCATATTTTCTGTATCTGATGATTTGTGTCCTGACCGTATGCTGCGGAAATTATCTGTTTGTGATTGCAAGACCTGATTTGTACGACACACCGATTATGGCAGCAAATATGTTTACCGTTGCAGGCCTGTGGCTATGGATCAAAGGAAAATATACCGTCAAGACAGTAACCCGGCGGACATGCCTGTTTCTGGGTTCTTTGTGTATGGCGTTAGTTGCCGGCTGCCGCCCGCAGATGCTTTTGTTTTCTTTTCTGGCAATTCCGCTTTTCATAGGTGTTTTTTTTCCAAAATGCCGTCTGAGCAGTTTGCAGCCAGGCGGGCTATCGAAAACAACGCAGAACATGGCGGAAACTGTTAAGGACGCTGCCAGTATCTGTCTTCCTTATCTGTTTGTAGCGGCAGGGATTATGTATTATAACGCTGCGCGTTTTGGTTCTCCTTTTGATTTCGGGGCAACCTACAGCCTGACCAGCAATGACATGACGAAGCGCAGTTTCAATCTGTCTCAGGCGGTGTTGGGGTTATGGCATTACTTTCTGCGTCCCCCGGTCATTGAAAGCGACTTTCCCTTTTTACAAGGGATTCAGATTGCGTCCGGTTCCTATATGGGAAAACTGAACGCGGAATATACTTATGGCGGTATCTTTGCATGCAATGCTTTCCTATGGATTCTGTTATCTGTCAATCGGGGACGGGATCTATTAAAAGAAAAAAAGCTTTACGTTTTATCATTATCTTCTGCAATTATTTCGGTTATTCTGGGTATTGTAGATGTGACCGGAGCCGGGATCTTACAGCGGTATACTGTGGATATGACATGGGGGATCTGGTTTGCCGCTACACTGCTCCTATTAGCATGGACAGAATATACCGTAAAACATGGCACACTAAGAACATTAATGCTGTTCATAATGGCAGTCTGCTTGCTGCAGGCTGCCTACGGATTCGGAGTAATATTGGGAAACGGAGATTTAAGTGTGAACGTACGGACTTCAAATCCGCAGCTGTACTACTATTTGCAGGAGCTTGTTACCTTTTAATTTCCCACACATGATTTAGTTATACTTAGGCGGCGTTCTATGCCGCATTAGTATAACTTCATGTCTTTTTACATACAACTCATAAAGTAAGCGTATAGAGTCTGATAGGTTTCCGTACTATAATGAAGTCCGTCTACCAGTCTGTATCCGACAGAAGTAAGATAGCTGTGGCTGTCTATCCAGTGTACATCGGAGCTTAACCCGCTTAGCATCTGCGTGTTAAAATTTTCTACCAGTTCTTCTGAAACATATGGATTTTCCCAGACCGGATTTACGGAAGCATAGTAAACGGTTGCTCCCAAAGCTGTCCATTCTGCAGCTTTTGCATTCACAAGCGTTATATATTTTTGAACATTTCTCGTGTCATTTACACCAAGATTAATCAATATTTTGGAGCCGCTGCCCACGCAGCCGTCTATTCGCGGAATCGCTTTTTCCTCGAACCACGTGTAACCCTTGGCGCTCTCCGCAATCCATGTACAGGAGTTAGCGTCTACGCTTGCCTGCATCTGTACAAATCTGGAATCTCCTACGAGAATCACACCGGCTACATTTTTTACTTCGGTAACGGGCTGTATTTCAGGGGTTGTCTGCTGTGCCTGAGATTGTGCATCTGATTCTGTCTGCGGATCATCTACTGCAGCAGCCGGAGATTCATCGGCTGGCTGATCATTCTGCAGATATTTATTGCTGACATATGCCTTTTCTTCACCATACATGATTTCATACCACTCAGTGTCAGCCTGTCCGGTAACAGTGACTTCCTGTCCGTATGCCAATCCTCCGACTCTTTCAAAGTCAGTGGAAGGTCCTTTCCTTACATTTACGGCACTGGTTGCATACATAACCTGTGATTCATCATATTCCGTTACTGTATATTCCGGAAAAGATTGTTCTTCTGTTTCTTCATTGTCTACTGTTTCACTGTCGGTTGTTTCATTGTCAGTTGCAGCACTTTCCGCATTCGTATCCTTATTTTCATCGGTCGTTTCTGTCTGATCACTGTTATCCGAATCCGCATTTTCGACTTCTTCGCTATCATCTTGTGTTTGTTCTTCCGCCTGCTCATCCATGATATCGGAAGAATCGGATTCTGCGACTGCGTCTGAAGATACTTCATCAACTGCTGTATCCTGTTTGCCGCAGCCATACAATGAGAGAGCAAGTATTAACATGAGGATTATCAATCGTTTTTTCATCTTGTATGTACTCCTTATAGTAGTTATTCTGATTCTATAGAAAATGACCTTAATCGATTACTACAAATTATATTACAGACGGAAGTATACAATGTAAAATTAATTTTTGCAAGTAGATACCAGTTTCCACATACCGGATATGATTAAATTGCATAAAAATGATAGCGCAATAATGCACATCGGGCTGATAATGAATCGCACGTACATATTACACGTCAGGTTATTGATGCATCTCATAAATACAAATGTATGTGTAAGATAAATATAGAGGGAATTTCTTCCCAAAAACGCGAATATTTTTTCCCTAATCCGGCATTTTGACGCGAGAATCAGAACAAGCAATGTCCACACTACGGTTGCGCCGATTTGAACCCATACCTGATATTCTTTAGGGTCACCGCCCCAATTGACACCGCCTGTAAGCCCCCATCTTGTAACGAATGCCATTCCTATTGTCAAAAGGACAATCATAGGAATCCACACCTTGTCTACGATCTTTGTAACAGCTTCTTCATATTCTCCTGCGATTACGCCTATGGCAAATGCAATATTAGATACATACCAGAACGGTGACAGCCCGGATTGATAAAGCTTATAAGACATCGCGTATGTGAACACGGAAAAAGCGATTGCCCGGATGCCCTTAACCCGTATGAGCGCATAGATCACTATAAATCCTATATAGAACATGAATAATACGCACATATACCAGTAATTATAACCGGTTATAAGAAGCCAAAAGTCATGAAATGAAGTCAAGGCCCCGGAAATCAGTTCAATGGTGCCTGCTACGATTACATACGGAATAAAAACATTTTTTATCCTTTTCCATATGAATTGCCGGCTCATTTTGTCGTTACCGAGAGACTTTACCATGGCATACCCTGAAAAGAGGAAAAATATATCTACACCGTATACCCCCAGTTTGGTCAGGGCAAATCTAAAAGTCTCAGCATTCCCTTCTAATGACACTAATATATTGATCCAATTTCCATAATGTGATACTACTACCATGAATGCAGCAATTCCGCGAAACCAGTCTGTCTCGCGCTTATTCATAAGAGTTGTTTTGCAGGTGTTATCCATATTCAGTGCCTTCCGCAACCTTTACTCCAGTTTTGCTAAATTCTCAAATGTGCCAATAATATCGATCTTACCGAATCCCCACCGTCGGTCCGGATACACGATGTTCTCCGACCGGTCGGCCCCGCGAATCAGATAGCTCTTAACCCCCCTGCTCTCCACTGCGGGCACATAGCCGTCTACCACCGCCCATTCCATAAACTGCGCCGCACAGCCTGCCGCAAGGGCTGCTGCCATACAGGCGCCGGTTTTTACTCCGAGCGCTGTGGAGACCTGTACTCCCGGTGCACACAGATCCGGCTTGATCATCCCGTTTTTTGCATATCCCCTGCCTGACTGCGGGAACCAGCTTCCGGAAGCTGCGTCGTAGGATGATATCGTAATAACCCGCTCCGCGTTAGATGGTTCTGTCAGCGTGACATCCGGACTCGGCGACAGAAAGACCACTTCGGTATCCAGAAACTCCCTGATCGGAAGCCATAAGTGAAACACTCCCGTCCCCCGCTCCGCACCGTCCTCCGAGGAAAAAATGCGAAGATTCCATATACCCGGCGTCGGGTCTTCAAATCTAAAAAAGATAAGCGGTTCTCCCGCATCGCGCTCCACGATTAAATTGCTTACCATGATCCGTGTCTTCTCGAAAATAAATTCGATCTCCCTGTCCCGTCTGCTTCGAAAGTCGATTTCCTGAGATGTCTCTCCACCGGGAGAACGAACCCTCACCGCATAAGTTTCCGGCAGCGTTCCCCAAAGTTCGAGACAGAATCCCTTCGTCTCCTCCGCCACACGCACTTCCACGACATCCGGAACCGCACTCACGTAGTGATGTTCCTTATCACCTTCATTACCGCCGCACACGACAACAGCGCGGCTTCTCCGTCCCGCCACAATATTCAGGTAGGAGGCAAGCGGTGACGTCCCGTTATGACTGCCCAGATTCGTACCGATCCCAAGCACGATCACCACCGGTCTACGCATGGCGATTGCCATCCGCTCCAGATAGCTGACAGCCTCCATAATATCATTCTCCTGATAAGCGACTGCATCGTCTGCAATCAGGTAGTAATCTCTCAGATACTGCTTTGCCTCCTTGACTTTAACTACCGCGATATCCGCAAGCGGTGCCGCACCCCTGAATGTTAAGCCCTGATTCAATATACTGCCCGCTGCTACGGAAGCAATCTGGGTACCATGACCGTTTGTGTCTGTCGTGGGCACAAGCTGCTTCGGCACCGATGTCTGTAAGGCAAGATCAATGTCCGCCCGTCTATATTCCGTGCCGTAAAGAAATCCCTCCGGTGGCTCTCCGTCCTGAATCGTCTGATCCCAGATCGCCATAATCCGGCTGCTGCCGTCCTCCCGCCTAAATACATCCAGTTCATAGCGTATTCCCTCTAATGTCAAGCCTTTGCAAGCAATTTTTTTACCCTATTTTCAATGATTATACCGCTTTTTCCTACTAAAAAGCCACCTGCTGTTAAGCTATTGCTTCAAAATACAATATCCTTTGTAAAATTACTGCAAAACACTCCATGCTGCCTAATACTGCCCCGCATTTTCCTTCCACTGGATTTCTATATGCTGCTCATCATAAACTTCAATCTTATCAATATAACCCTCTATCATCTCTTTCGACAGATCCCCGTCCATCTCCAGCTTATCCTGCATCATCCAAAGGATATACTGCTCCATAAACATTGCGTTTACTTTGCTGACGCAGTTTTCCATTGTATTGGAATAACGCTGCCCACAGGTGAAATATGGGTTTAATCTCCTGCGGTAATGCAGGTTTTTCTTACAGCAGCCGCATACCAGCTTCCCCACAAGCGGATGTGTCTGGTTGTACTGCGGTGGTCTTTTCTGCCCCCTGCCCTCCTGCACCTTATCAAAATCTTCCTTATTTATAATAGGCTCATGATGCCCGTAGGAAACCAGCCACTCTTCCCGGGGTTTTATGTGGTTCTTCCCACCCACAAAATCCTTTACATACTTTTTCTGCACGATATTTCCGATATAAATCTCATTCCGTAATATCTGGCAGATCGTACTGCTGCTCCACAGGAACCTTTCCCCTTTTGGCTGTCTGCTGGTCCGCCCCTTTTCTATCTTAAATTCAACCGGTGTTTTAACCCCTTCCTTATTAAAGAGCTTTGCGACCTGCACTGACGTCCACCCGTCCAGAGTAAGGGAAAATATCCGCCTGACAACCTCCGCTTCATCTTCCGCAATTAACAGGGCATGCCTGTCCTCCGGATCTTTCTCATAACCAAACGGGCTGTTCCCACTCACATACTGCCCCTTTTCCTTCCTTATGGCAAGGGAAGAGCGCACCTTCTCCGACAAGTCCTTGCTGTACAGGTCATACAGCAGGTTCTTGAAATTCACGTCAATATCGGCAATGCTCCCCTGATAATTGATACTGTCATAACCGTCATTTACGGAAATGAAACGGACGCCAAGGAATGGGAATATCTGTTCCAGATAAGAGCCAAGCTCAACATAATCCCTTGCAAACCTTGAAAAATCCTTTACAATGACACAGTCTATCTCACCGTCCCTTATCCTGCCAAGCATTTCCTGCATACCCGGACGCTCAAAGTTTGTGCCTGTATAACCGTCATCACAGAACTCGATTACCTCACAGTCTGCAAAGTTTTCCTCTATATACTTTTTCAAAAGCACCCTCTGCATGGTGATACTGTTGCTTTCTTCTTTCCATTTATCATCTTCCTTCGATAAGCGGATATAAATTGCAATGATGTATCTCTTCATTCTGCCACCCCTCCCGACAAAAACTCACTCCGCTTAAAAGCAAAGACCGTTTTTACCCTGTGTCCCGGATAAACTTCTATCCTCTCAAACAGCGTCCTGACGATCTCCGCCGTCAGTTCCCCCTTTTTGCTTCCCTTCATCAAGGTACGCAGAAAGTGGTTCTTCCTTGCCGTTTCAGAATCAATCTCCCTTAATTTCTCTGTAATATCCCTGCTCTCCGCGCGAAGGGAATCTGCTTTTTTGTCATTCTCTTCCTTCGCCATCCTGAATCCCTTTTCATCTATCTCCCCGCTGCGGTACTTCAGGTACTGTTCACTTCCGGCCTTTGTTATCCCTTCCAGTTTCCTTTCGATCATGGCAAGCTGCCCGTTCCATTTCTCTTTCAGCGTCTCCATTTCCCGTTCATTCATCTCCACAAGGTCCTTCGGACGCATGCCGGACAGGGTAAATTCCTGCCGGATCGTTTCCTTCACGATATCCGTGAGCGCCCCCATGGTGATACTCCTGCCCGGACAGTTAAGGCTGTCTATCCTGCCGGATTTCGGGCATTTATAACTGTATGTCCTGACCATGTCCCTTGAACTGAACTTCTTGATGACCGCAACCCTCCTCATCTTCGAGCCGCATTCCCCGCAGTAAATCACATCTGTAAACAGGTCCTCTTCCGTGGGGACAGCCTTGGAAAACCCGTCCCTGTTGCAGTATACGGCGGATTTTTCAAACTTCTGTGCCGCTTCCAGAAAAAGTTCTTCACTGACGATGGCCTCATGGGTATGCTCTTTCACTGACCAGTCGCTGGCATCAACGTCATGCCGCCTGCGCGTCTTATAATCTTTCCCGCAGGTGCAGCCCTGCACAAGGTTCCCCACATACACCGGGTTAGAGAGGATCATCCTGACCGTTGCCCTGGACCACTGAAAAAGCTCCTGCCCATCAGCACAAAAAACCTGCCCTGTCTTATGGTATTCAGTAGGCCTTGCTACCTTATTTTCATAAAGCCATGCAACAATCTCATTCATATTGCTGCCGGAAAGGAACAGGCCGTATATTTTTCTCACGATATCCGAGGTAGTCTCTTCAATAAAAAGATACTTTTTCCCGTCTATCCACTCAGCCCTATACCCATAAGGCGGTATGCCGCCGGTGTAACTCCCCTGCTCCCATTTCGCCCTCTTGCTGGCTTTTACCTTCACCGCTATGTCCCTTGCGTACATCTCGTTTACCAGATTTTTGAGGTTTACGCTCATGGTCTCATTCTGTCCGGATATATCCATACTGTCAAAGTTGTCGGTGACGGCGATAAAACGTACACCCATGAAAGGGAATATTTTCTCAATATAATTCCCCGTCTCAATATGGTTCCTGCCAAATCTTGACAGGTCCTTTACAATAATGCAGTCGATCTTACGCGCCCGCACGTCGCGCATCATGCGCTCAAACCCTTCACGCTCAAAGCTGGTGCCGGTCTTCCCCAGATCTGTATAAACGCCATATACCACCATATCATCGTGCTGTGCGATGAACGCCTTTACGATCTCCACCTGCGTTTCAATGGATTCATTTTTCCTGTCCCCGGAATCAACAGAGAGCCTTGCATAAATGCCCACATAATATATCTTCACAGGCTTCCTTTTTATCTCCTGCTTTTTCTTGGATGTCCTTGCCATTATGTAAGCGCCCCCTCTCTGCTTTCCGCCCTTGACGCCATATACTCCTGCAGGATGAGCATCTTGTTAAATTCCTCCTGCCACCGGAATTCCACGTAAACCTTTTTCTCTTCAAACACTTCTATCCGTCTGACAAAGCATAAGAGCGTATCCCGGTCAAGCTCCGTAAGTTCCATTGCCTCCTTGAACCGTTCCAGCTTCATGCCGGAAGAAACGCCGTTCTTAAACATCCGTTTCAGCATCTCCTCCTGCTTTAGCAGGGCCTGCTCTGCCTCCTCATATTTCTGCTCATAAATGGCACGGAAATTCTTGAAATCCGTTTCCGTGATCAGGCCAGTCTTTAAGTCCTCGTGAAGCCCTGCCCGCAGTTCCAGATATTTTTCCTGCTCCTTATGAAGCCTTTCGATTTCCTTATCAAACCGGGCGATCTCCCCGAAATCCACCTCCATCTTCTGGATATCCTCAAGCTGGCCGCATACATCCAGAAAAACGGATACATGCATCTGCAGCGTCCGGAATACGGTCTCCTTCAGTTCCTCCTCCGGAATGCTGTGTCTGGTGCAGCCCTGCCCGCTGTTCCTTGTGGAACAGATAAAATGAATCTTCGACACACCTTTATAACGGTTTACCCTACGGTACATAGGCTCCTTACAGTCCCCGCAGAACAGCAGTCCGGAAAACAGATGGGAACACGCACCTCCCGCTCTAGCCCTGGTATCCACTTTAAGAAGTTCCTGCACGATCCCAAAATCTTCACGGGAAACAATGGCTTCGTGTGTCCCTTCCACCCGTACCCACTCTTCTTTTGGCTTCGTCACGGTCTTCTTTACCTTATAATTGACCTTCTCACTCTTCCCCTGTACCATTACCCCCGTATACACTTCATTGGTGAGTATCCTGATCACTGCCACCGCCGACCATTTCGCAGTCGTCTTTGTCTGGAAGCCGGTGGAATAATGTTCGCCAAGGGATTTTTTATATTCCATCGGGGAAAGCACCCCAAGCCCGTCAAGTCGCTGCGCGATGGCCTGTGCGCTCATCCCATCAATCTTCCACGCAAATATTTTCCTGACGATCCCGGCGGCATACCCGTCCGGTGTCAGCCGGTTCCTGTCTTCCGCGGACTTCAGATATCCGTACATGGCAAAAGACCCTATGAACTTCCCCTGCTCCCTCTTTGCCTTCTGGTGACTTTTAACCTTCTGGGAAATATCCCGGCAGTAGGAATCGTTGATAAAATTCTTTACCGGCAGGACAAGGGATTTCGTGTTATTGTCCGCCGTCTGGCTGTCATAATTGTCTGTCAGCGCAATAAAGCGCACATGAAAAGCCGGGAAGGTCTTCTGGATCAACCGCCCGGCTTCTATATAATCTCGTCCCAGTCTGGACAAGTCCTTTACAATCACACAGTTTACGTTTCCCGCTTCAATGTCAGCCATCATCCGCTTAAATTCCGGCCTGTCAAAATTTGCCCCGGAATACCCGTCGTCCACATAGATATCAAATAATTCCATATCTTCCTGTTCCCTGACATAAGAACGGATCAGCTCCCTCTGGGAGCTGATGCTGTTGCTTTCTGCTTTCGTGCTTCCGTCAATATCTTCATCGTCCCTTGACAGACGGAGATAGACTGCAACAAAAAAAAGGTGTTTCTTAATCATAGCGCGTCTCCTAACTTTATTGATTTTTAAGTTAGCAAAACCTGTCCTACGAGGTCTGTACCATTTGATAAAGTCAGGATTCCGTTAATTTTTGTCCTGCTTATAAATTATCACAACTTCCACTGTCTGTAAAGGCTTTTGCTAATATTTTATCTCAGCAACCTTCCTGATATACTGCTTCATCCTGTCGTTCAGTGTCCCTGCCTGATCCGAATAGCCGGTCTTCACCACATATTCCCCAACTCTCACAAGGAAAGGGTTCCCTACTTTCTGCACATACTCCTCCACTCTGGCGGGGACGGGTTTCTTCATATCAATCTCGATCCCGCTGATATCCACCAGTTCTTCCGGCACCGCATCCCTTATGTCCATCTGCTCCATCTTCTGTAACTCTTCCTTTGATAAATGCATATGAAGCCCTCCAATGTTACATTATATTTGACACAAAGTATGTCCTATTCCCCAATGTATCTTATCCTGCCTGATATGCACTCTTTCTCCGGTGTTTCCCTTCTCTTCCACAAAAAGTAATCCCCACACGCCACGACAGGGCATAATGCCCTGCCATGGATTTTTATTTTCTCTCCCCCGGTGTGGGACGGAATATGTAAGGACCGCCCGGCATAGCCGCCTGATACCCTGCAGCACCCTTTCATGCCACAGCATACCCCGGACGCCGCTCCGGCTGCCGTGTTCTCCGGCAAAGGTATCATTATCACCCGGATCTTCAAGGCAGCCTGCCAACGCTGCCCCATGCCAGGAATGCCGCTCATATTTTTCCTTCTTCTGTTACGATTCCTTGTTCCACCTGCATCAAAGTCCTGCCACTAACTCTTAAGCAGGCAAATATTTCTCCGCGAAGCTCTCCCCTCATCATCTTCCAATGTTCCGGATGTTTTGTGTCCTTACATACTGATATTCTGCTCCGGCGGATAAAAACTGCCGAAACATTTGTTGTCAAGGTTCATAGTCTGCCACGCGGCATTTATCTTCATCGTATTTTACCTTATATCCTTTAGTTACAGGCCTGCCCGGAACCATCTCCAAAACAGATCATTCCGGGCAGACCCGCAACAGCCGGTCCTCTTTTTACTTGATCAATTTCATGGTCTGTGCCATATACTCCAGAACCTGCACCAAAAACACTGCCTGTGCCTCCGTACTTTCCATAAAAACCTTCTGCGCCCTTGCTGTACAGTCCCCCATTACGGTTCCTGTCATATCCCTTATGACAATATCCGCCTCCAGCACTGCTATCATCTTCCGGTATGTCTGGATTCCGGGCTGCCGGTTCCCGGCCTCAATCTTTTTCAGATAGGATTCATTGATACCGACTGCCTCCGATAGTTCGATCCTGCTCATGCCCCTTGTTTCCCGCAGTTTTTTAACTGTTACCCCTAAATTCGTACCTTCCATACTTATCATCCTGTCCCTCCTGACTGGTGTGTCCATTATAAAGTTGTAATTGTTATTTGAAAAGGGACTGGTTGTGTCCTTTTTTTCGTAAACGGGACAATTCAAGCCTTTCAACTGTTTCCGCTCTTTTTCGCTTACACCATCCGCCCTTTGTCATCATTATTTGCTTATTTCCGCAAACATTTCCCTGATTTTGTCGAACGATTTTTTATATGTATTTTTTATTAACCTTCTTTATACTGTATATAAATTATAATTTTCAAAAATAAATTAAGATAAAAAACAAAGTCAATGTTCTGCGAATAATTTCACAAATCCATTGACTCTGTTACTCCTATTTCAAAAATCACCATTCCTATTACTTACAATGACTTTTAGGCACACTATCATATAAGAATTCTCAACAAATCTGAAAAAGTCTCTAGTACATAATCTGCCTTTTTACAATTTACTGCATCGCCAATTGCCGCGGTCTTCATCCCACCTGCAATTCCCGCATCAATACCAGCTTCGGCATCCTCAACAACCAAACACTCTGCAGGATTCCTGCCAAGAAATTCCGCCCCCTTTAAAAATACTTCCGGATCTGGCTTTGAATGAGTAATATTGGTTCCATCGGAAATTGCATCAAAAGCATCTAGCAAATCTACCTGCTGTAAAATAAATTTTGCATTCTTACTGGAAGAACCAAGTGCGATTACATACCCTCGCTTTTTTAATTCAATCAGTGTTTCCCTAACCTCTTTTGATACATCTTCAGGCGTCATTGTCTTTAACAATTCCTTATAGACTTCGTTTTTCTGCTCTGCCAATTCTTCCTTTTTCTGTAAAGTCAATGGCTCTCCTTCATAACGTTCTAAAATAATCTCAAGACTTGCCATACGACTTACTCCGCGCAAACGGTTATTGATTTCTTCATCAAAATAAATCCCCATCCCATCTGCCATTTTCTTCCATGCCTGATAGTGAAATTTGTCAGTAAAGACCAGTACGCCATCTAAATCAAATATTACTGCTTTCATATCCATCCTTTTCCCCATACTTAATAACTGCTCTTTTTTTACAAAAAAAGAGGCTTTTTTATATCGTGTTCTGCATAGATATGCCCCAATTGGATCAGCCTCAATATGCGGATGGTTCAGCTTATCCTCTACCTTCACTGTTCCAGATAAAATTGCTTCCGAAAGTCCTATGAAATCCTGTATGTATTCCTTTGCAATTGGCGCTCCATTATGCCCGGGACAGCAAAAATCAAACTCTTCCCTCCGATTCCAAAGTTTCTCCATATTTACCTTATGTTTTCTGACACGCATTTCTAAATCATATGGATTCTTTTTCGCCTCCACGATTTCATACATAAGCACCTGTGAAGATTCTAATTCATCACCACAAAAGAGAAGCCGATGATCTTTGTCCAAAAAAGCAAGACTTCCGTTTGAATGGGAGGTAATATCAATTACTTCAATACATCGATCTCCTAAATCAATCGTATCACCATCCTTTAAATACCGTTTTTTAAAGTCAGAATGGGGCAGTTTTGTGATGTCGCAAGGGCCTCCCTCAAAAGTTTTATAATCAATCGGTGCATTTTCATGCATATAAACCTCCGTAAAAAAGCCATTTCCTCCTGCATGGTCTAAATGTCCATGCGTATTGGCCACAATTACCGGTTTATCAGTCAGCTTTTCACAATAGGCCTTCATGTCGCAAAGACCATATGCTGTATCAATGAGAAGTGCTTTTTCACTTCCTTCCAGAAGATACATATATAAGCTCCCGCCCAAACCAGTTATAAACCATGTGTTTTCATCATATTTCCAGTTCTCAAATGTTCCAAATGCTTCCTGCACTGTTGTACTTGTATCCATCATTTTAATAACCATACTCCTTTCTTAAACTTCTCTTACCAACGTTTTAGCGTATATATTTTCTTTGTTGCGGAATTTACCATTTCTTCCGTAAATCCCAAAAAGAACATAGTACCTAATTCACCAAATGTCAGATTTTCATTTTCCTTATCTTTTTTTAAAATAATTTCATAAGCTGCTGGAAGCTCTTTTTTTAAAATAGCAAGAACTTCTTCATCTTCTGCCACTTCCACCAACCTTGTATGGGTATCATATCTTTGCCGGTAATCTTTATCTGGCATATAGGAAAATTCATAGCTTCCGGAACATAACATTATTTTGCCATTCTCCGTTACTCTGCCTCCTATATTTTCTCTTCTTCCATCCTCATATGTATATCCCGTAAACTGCTGTTTGCTGTAACGCGGAAGGACTACCCTAGCTTTACAGTTAAATGGAATCTCCACATGCAGCATAATTATTCCATTCTCTGCAATTTCCCAGTTTGATACATACTTCCCGCTTGCTGAATCGTATGTACAGTTAAAATACCGGAAACGCATATCCGGCATAGGAGCAATCGTTGCACTCCGATAACCCGGTTCATCTGCACGAATTCCCGCAATATAGGAATAAAGAAATTCAACTACAGAACCATAAGAATAATGATTAAAGGAATTCATTCCTGTACCGCTCACAGTACCGTCTTCCAGTAGGGAATTCCACCGTTCCCAAATAGTGGTAGCACCAAGATTCACACAATAAAGCCAACTTGGAAAACTCTCCTGAAATAAGAAATAATAGGCGAGATCTTCCATTCCATTTTCACAAAGTGTGGTGCATAGAAGCGGTGCGCCAACAAAACCACATCTAATCTGATAGCAATCCTTTCGCAAACGCTCCTTAAACTGTGCAATAAGCTTTTCTCTATCCCTATATATGCCAAATTTCAGTGCGATGATATAAGCCGCCTGCGTATCCATGGCAAGTCTCCCATTCGGAGCGAAATACTCTGTCAAAATTGCTGCATAAATTTCTTCTCCCAACTTTTTATATTTCTCTGCGTCTTCACTATATCCCAAACGCTCCGCCATCTGTGCAGTCAGCTTTACCGACCGGAAATAATAGATACTCCCAATATAATCATCTTCCGTTGCACCTTTAAAACTCTGCTCTGTAATTCCATCTAAGGCTAACCAATCGCCAAACTGAAACCTATTCAGAAGCAAACGTTTTCCACCATTCTCTTCGTCCGCACGATATAAATAATCTACCCAGTCACGCATCAGCGGATAATAGCCTTCCATCTCTTCTATATTGCCATAAGCTGTGTAAAGCTGTTCTGGAATAAAGACCGCAGCATCTCCCCAAACACTTGCAGCGCCGGCATGGTCACCAATAGAAGGAATATAATTTGGTACAGCCCCTTGTGCACGCAACTGTTCGCTTCGTAAATCTCTTAAATACTTCCTGTAAAAAGCTCTGGTATCCATATTGTAGGATGCTGTCGGCGAAAATACCTGAGCATCTCCGGTCCATCCAAGGCGTTCACTTCGCTGGGGACAATCGGTAGGCAGATCAATAAAATTTGATTTCTGACTCCACAGACAATTCTGATACAAACGGTTAATTTTCTCGTCGGATGTCTCAATGTAACCGGTACGTTCCAGGTCCGAATATACCACCTTTGCATGAATATCCTCTTTTTGAAGCTCTCCCGGCCATCCGGTCACCTTCAAATACCTGTACCCGAAATATGTAAAATGCGGACGCACAATTTCCTTTCTTCCATCAGAAATATAAATAAAGACTGACTGCGCATCACGGTAATTCTCATGATAAAAGTTTCCGTTCTGCAATACCTCACCGCATTCAATGACAATTCTTGTCCCTTCTGCAAAGTCTGCCGTAAATTCCATATATCCGGCATGATTCTGCCCCATGTCCAACACCAGTTCTCCTGCCGGCGTATGAATAATCTGAATGGGTATCAGTTCCTCTTTTACACGAACAGGCAGGCTGTAACGCTCTACCAGTCTTCCCGGCATTTCCTTAACTTTTACCTTTTTCCATGGATTGTTCCTGTTCTTCCAAAGAAGCCTGTTAAAAATCTCGCCGTAATAAATGCCGCTTTCTTCAATATCACTTCCCCGATAAAGCCACGTATCATCAGTTGCAATCACTTCTTTTTTCCCATCTTCATATTCCATATGAAGTTCTGCGATTGCCATCATCTCATCTCCAAAAAGCCCGGGCTTGTTCTGCAGACCAAAGACACCCATATACCAGCCTTTTCCAAGTAAAATCTGAAATTCATTTTCTTTCGAAAGCAAATCAGTCACATCGTAGGTCTGATACTGATAACATTCCAAATAATCATTCAAAAATGGCGCCAAATAGTCACTTCCAACTTTCTCCCCATTGATATATGCTTCATAAAGTCCAAGACCACAGATATAAAGCCGTGCTCTGACCGGTTTCCCATCCATTCGAAAAGATTTCTTTAAAACAGGATGAAATGTATCCTCCTTAGAAGTACCAATCCATTTCGCTTCCCACGACATACCCATTTTCGCTGTTTCAAAAAAAGCGGCATCACTAACCGCCCGCTCTCCTCCAAAAGCCTCAACTGTCACTCTCCAGTAATAGGTTGTGTAGGGCAATGGCCAAAAAGAAAGCTCTGTCTCACAGGAATGAAGTTCTGCACCTTCTTTTCTATATACGATTTCTGAAAAATCGGACATTGTGCTAATTTCTATACAGGCATATTTTTGCTCTTTTGCAGGGGTCTCAGTTACCTTCCACGAGCACAGCAGTTTTTCATAAAAGAATCCAAATGGATTATGAATTCCATTGATTTTCAATCCTGTTATTTTCATTTTAAAATAACTCCATATCTCTATGCTTACAATCTGGTATCCCATCTTCCGCAAAAAGCATCCACGGGACTTTTCCCCTTAAATGTACTCCTACCCGTAATTTTTCTAACAATGGCAGAGATGACATATTCAGAATTACAATAACCATTAATATAGGTTTTTATCATAGGTACATCCAACAGATGATAGGGATTCCCTACACTGATGAACATAGTAGGAACCTCGTGTACAAACCATGGCATATTGTTGCCAAGTCCAAACAATGTATGCCAATTCAACCTGGAAACTGCTTTATTACCTACAGTTTCAATATTTCCAATATAGATAACAAGATCATACTTTTCTTTAAATTCTTCTACCGTATCAAACAACTTTCCCTCTAACCCAAGCTGCTCCTTTTCATATACCGTTACCTGAAAACCTTCCTGGTGCAATTTTACTTGAAAGCTTCTGCATACCTTCTCATTAGAAGGAAAATCTCCCATCATCTCTAAGAGAACCCGTTTATGACGCTGTAAGCGTATTGGCAACAGATGCTGGGTATCTTTTACAAGTGTCACGCCCTCATCTGCACATTCCTCTGCCCACTTATCATGTTCTTCACATCGTAATATAGATAACGCTGCTTCATCCGGCACCAATGTTCCATTTTCCTTCTTCTTCCATAGTTTTAATGCTGCCTTTGTTGCAAGGATCCGTTTTACCGCCTCTTCCAGACGCACATCTGACAATATGCCGCTATGATAGCCCTCTGTCATGTACATAATATCTTCATCAAGATCCTTATTGAGCAGAAACATATCGCAGCCGTTTTCAATCGCCAGCGGAACCGCTTTCTTCCGTTCCTCTGCACAACAAAAGCCAGCCATTGGTGTAGCATTTGTAATAATCAAACCCTGAAAACCTAGTTTTTCCCTCAGTAACCGTTTCAGAATATTAGCAGAAAGCGTTGCCGGTATGACACGCTCACAAGGTTTCCCATCATAATATTCCTCGTATGCCGGCAGCGCTATATGTCCTGCCATGACAGCCATAACTCCCTCATCAATCATCGCCTGATATATGTCGCCATAAGTCGCATCCCATTCCCTACAACTTAAGGAATTGATGGAGGTCAGGAGATGCTGGTTTCTTTCATCTACGCCGTCTCCTGGAAAATGTTTAATGGCAGCCGCCACTCCTTCCTCCATTGCTGCTTTCAAATATGCGGCCCCCATTACCTTTACACGTTCCTGATCCATACCAAAGGTCCGCACATTCATTACCGGATTACGGAAATTGCCGTCAATATCTACAATCGGGGCAAATGCCAGATTTACTCCGACTGCTGCACCTTCCCTACAGGAAACCTTTCCCAATCGGTATGCATGTTCTACACGGTCCGTTGCTGCAACTAACATTTCCTGACCATAATATGTTCCTTCCTGCACAGAACCCACACCGCCCATTTCCAGACTTGACGCTATAAACAGCGGTACCTTGCTTTCTGTTTGCAGAATGTGGTGGTGTTCCTGTATCTCCTTGCCTTTTCCTTTGTGATAAAGAACGCCTCCTATGTGCTTATTCTTAACCACGGCTCTCAGCACTTCTTCATCACCGGAAACTACAATCGGGCAGAACAACTGCCCGATTTTTTCTGATAAAGACATATTCTGATATGTTTCTTCCAGCCAGACGATATCTTCATCTGCCAGGTAAAATGGTCTACATTTATAATCAAACATGCCCCGGCTCCTTTTTCTGTTTCAGGAATTTCTTGAGTGTTACAATCTCAATAACCGTATTTTCGTTATTCAGATAAATCAGGAACAATACCAGAATAACCGAATTGATAATTCCATAAATCGTACTTGTAAATGTGGTATCTACCGCGCTCATATTACCGAATGCAAGCTGTAAAAACTCATAGCCCGCTACTGAAATCAAAATCGCAATCTGTTTATTGCAGTAACGCATAACAAAACCGGAGAAGAACAACGGGCAAAAAGCAACAAACATTTTATCTACCGTTCCAAAATCCAAATAACCGGATACCCTTGTATACTGTATCTGGCATCCAAACAGCATACCTGCTGCACCTGCCATAGTTCCTGAAATAACATAGCAGAGCAGAGCATTTAGGTATTCATTGGCACCTGTATTGACCGCAATTTTCTGTCCGCTCTGCAAGGCGCGGTAATCATACCCGAATTTTGTATAATGAAATACAACAACCATAAATATTGTCATGACAGCCAGAATAAGCAACAAATAAACAGGACTCTTACCACCGGCACCGACGAATGTCTTCATGACATTTGATGTTACCTGATTTTTCAATATCACATTATTTTGTTCTGATCCTCCTGCAATTACATACGCAACGGCCTCGTAAAGCAAAGCTACTCCTAATGAACAGATCATCGGCGGCAGCCGCAAAACCAAGTACAGCCCACCGGAGATCAATCCTGCTATTGCTCCTGAGACAAGCGCAATCAGAAGAAGAATCCACATATTTCCCCAACCATTACAAGCTAAAACAATTACAATCGTGCTCGTCAACGTAACCATAGAACCAACTGAGAAGTCAAAACGCCCAGAATGCAGATTAACAGATACAGCAAATGCGATTAACGTCAGATATACCGTGCCATACATATAGGTTGACATCGAATTGGCATCTTTAAAGAGAACTGTATGATACGACGCACACATAATCAACGATATGATTAGACAAATAACCGGAATAATCGCGATTCCTACCACTCTTTTAACTATTCCGCTCTTTCTTTTCTTCACTGTTTGTTCCATTTCAATACCTCTCTCCCATTCTTTCTCCCTTAGGAGGAAGGAGCCAACCTCCTTCCCCCTCATAAAGGAAATGACCGGAAATCTTCCTTAATTAAAATCTTCACAGGTAACTCCTGTTTCATCTTCAATCATTGCTGCAAAAATACCGGCAACACGATAAGCATGCGTTTCTGCCCCAAATGCGATGGAACCGCCAAAAATTGCATATTTGGTATATCCTTGCTCAATATAGTATTTAGCAAGCTTATATCCTACTTCTGCCTCATTATAAGTGGTTGGCCCGACTGCGCCGCAGTAACTCTCCAGAGTATCCAGATCAGCTTTATCTTCAGCCATCGGATGTGCCGCATACATCTCAAGTACCATTCCATTGGATGCACATAAATCGGCCTGATCATAAATACTTCCAGATGACATACTGATTACTGCGTCATAGCCTGCAGATGCCCATGTCTGGATCTGGTTTGTTTCTTCAGTAGGTGCACCACCTGTGGATTCTGAGAAAGTCACTGTAAAACCAAATTCATCTGCAAGATATTTTGCATATTCCTGATATGACAGAGATTCATCCGAGGTGGTATCATTTATCAAGACACCAATTTTATAAGCCTTACTTAAAGATACCTTCTCGGTATCTGCAAACGCCGCCTTATTTGTCATCATGGTGTCATAGTCAATGTTCTCGGCAAGTTTCATAAATGTATCATAATCACAAGTCAGCATTTGTGAAAACAGGCCTGTATCAACTGCATAGTTTCCGGCACAATCGTTTGCGATCATATCAGCAAGCTCGTCACTGCTTGTTGCAATCCAATGGCTCATTCCTATAGAAGCCGGGTTACCGTCTGCATCTATCAACTTATTTCCCTCCAAGGCACGGATCACAGATGCATATGCTGGTGCAATCATGGATGGATAAGAACCAGCACAGAAGGTATATACCCCGCCGTCTAATAAATCTTGAAAAGCATGTGTAAGTGAATCAACACCACCAACCTTAAGTTCTGAATTCGTACGGTCCACACCTCCAAAGTTAAATGCGAAGTCACTGGAACCAGAACCTAATATTACCTCACAACCGCTGGATGCCATCTGTGTAATAGCCCCCATCCATGCATCATCAAAATCATATCCCTGTGCATATCCGGTAATACTGTATTTTTCAGAAGAAAGCCCGTTTAAATCCACGGTCTGATCTGCCTGTAACTGTTTCGCAATATCTACATAATTTACATTTCCTTTATAATTCACGTTACCAGCCGCTTCGGCATTATCGGCCGCACTTTCACCGGCGTTATTGTCCGTGTTGGTGTCAGTATCATTGCCAGTACTGCTCTCTGTATTTGTGCCGGCATTATCATTGGAATTTCCGCTTGATTGACCTCCGCAGGCAGTCAATGTGAGTGCCATAGTCGCTGCTAATGATACACAAGCAAATTTTTTTAAATACTTTTTTTTCATTTTTCATCCTCCTGATTTGAAATTTAAAATAACTTTTAAAATGTAAATATCATTTAAGCATTTCTGCTTATCACCTTTTAACGCGGCAGTAGTTTCGTCCGATAGCTTAATTGAAGTGCCGTTACTACTATTAAGAACAATCCTGCTTTTACGATCTGGGTAACCGCGGAACCCGTTGCGGAGTCCAAAAGCAGCAATGTCATAAACTGGTCTAAAAACGCAAGTGAAAATCCTCCAATAAATGCGGCAAGCGCTTTAGAACGGGGACCCCCTGAAATAGCCATTCCGCCAAATACGATTGCGATCATCATATTCATTCCCACGCCCCCGCCGGAAGAAGAACTGATAGAAACATCCTGCATAATTGTAAAAAACGCGGCAAGCCCGATTCCAATTCCTGCAATACAGAAAGAAAATAGAGTAATTGCATTCGGTGCAATACCTGTAAGCCTTGCACAGACCGGATTTCCTCCAATGAATTTCTGTCTGCGGCCCATCTTCATATAATTAAACAAGAAGCCGCATAATAACACGAACAACACTAATACCAAAAACTGGAACCAGATATTGCCGAGAACCTGATACGCTCCATTGCCTGGATTGCTTGGGCGGGAAAGCTGTGTATTAATCCCATTTGGATTCACATTAGATATGATCACACTTGACAATGCCATAAATACGCTCATCATCGCAATCGTCATAACGAATACCGGTAGATTAAACACTGATGCCAATGTGGAATTAATTAAAGAAAGAACTACACATACTACAATGCACACTATAAACATAAGGACGAGATTATTTGTCTTTACATATACAGCCGCACCAATTGCTGCACTAACCAGCATATTTGCCCCAAGTGACAAGTCAAAAGAACCAATTGCAAAAATGAATGTTGCTCCGGTGGCCAGAAATCCTACAATCAAAGCTTTCTTAATGACAATTTCCAGATTTGAATTCACGTCATAGCCTTTAACTGCACACACTGAAAAAAAGAGTACCGCCAAAACAGCCATCCCAACAATTGGAATAATATTAATGATTCGTTTCATCAACAGCGCATTTTTTAATTTTCTTTTTTGTTCTGCTGATTCTGACAGGTTTGTCCCTGCAGCTGAACTGTTTTCCATTTCCTCTCCTCCTTAAATCATATAGCCGATTACCATGGAATCATTCAGTTCCTGGCTCCTAGCAAATTCGGCAGTCTTTCGACCGTCTTTCATAATAACAAGGCGGTCTGACATGCCGATCAGTTCCGACATTTCTTCCGATATCATGATAATGGTTCTGCCCTCCTGCTTCATCCGGTACATCATCTGATACATCGCCTGTTTCACACCAATATCAATTCCACGGGTTGGACAGTCCAAAATCAGTATCTGCGAATCACACCCTATCCATTTCCCGAACACAACCTTTTGCTTATTTCCTCCCGAGAGCTGGGAAACTTCCTGATCTATGGAATAGCATTTAACCTGCATCGTCTCACGCTGGTTTTCCACATATGCCTTTTCCCTGCGGTTCGTTATCAGAAAATTATGTATTGCAATCTTATCAAGTCCTGCAATTGAAATATTGTCACGAATTGTCGTCTGTGTATTTAATGACTCCACATCTCTGTCCTTTGCAACATAACCAATCTTGCGTTTCATGGCAAACGCCGGATTAACGACTGGTTCACCGCCCTCTTTCTCACAATACACAAGCACCTCTCCGCTCGACATCTTCACATCTCCATAGAGTACTTTGCCAAGCGTATGCATTCCGCAATGTGACAATCCCCCTATGCCTAAAATTTCACCCTCGTGGATTTGTAAATTAAAATCCACAAGTTGATTGGAAAGGTTTCCCCCACGAATCTCCAGAACAACCTTTTCACCATAACTTCCATCATAGTCACCACGGTAATAATCCCCTTGCAGTTCCCGTCCGATCATGGAAGTACGAATTGCATCATCATCATATTCTTCTTTCTCAAAAGTCCTTATAATGTGCCCGTCACGGAGTACCGTCAATGTGTCGCAGCGTTCCTTAATCTCATCCATGTCATGGGAAATAAAAACAACACTGCGATTACTTTTACGCATCCTATCCATCAAATCGTAAATAATATCACGGCCCTTTTGTGAAAGCGCAGTTGTAGTTTCATCCACAACAATAATTTCGGGATTCTGCATCCACACCTTTGCAACTTCAACAAGTTTCCTGTCCTGCATATCAAGCGTATACGTCATCGCACTTGCACTGATATGCTCTGCTCCAATTTCATTCAATGCGTTCTGTGCCGCCTGGTACATCGCCCTTCCATTTACAAATCCCCACCGGCTTCCATCTTTCCGCTTGAAGCAGCCAAACTTATCTGCTGCACATAAAAACATATTTTCAGCGACCGTAATCTCCGGAACTGTTCCCGTTTCCTGCACAATCATCCCGACTCCTTGAGTCCCTGCCCACTCCATAGAAGAGGGATTCCAAGGATTGCCTTTATAAAACATCTCACCGGAATCTGCCGGCTGCATTCCCGAAAAAATAGAGGTAATTGTCGACTTCCCGGAACCATTCTCTCCAATCAGTCCACGTACTTCTCCCCTCTTCACTATCAGATCGACATGGTCGAGAGCTACAACGGGGCCAAAGGTTTTGGTAATCTGTTTACACTCCATGACAATTTCATGTGTATTACTCATAGCCTGCCTCCTCAATCCTGTATCTGTGGTCTGTTTTTATCTTAGCATCTGCGTTCTTCTGCTTCGTCCAAAATAAAGCTTTTATTGTTCTTAATCTATAATTTTTTTTCATTTGATTGATTCTTTTTATTATTTTTTTGGTCTCTTTTTATTGACTGGCATTATTTTTTTGGACACTTTCCCTTATTCAACTAGTTTTCCTATTGAAAATATGATATTATTGGATAAACTTGAGGCTGACAATGCCGGAAATGAGGATAACTATGATTTTAGACTATATCAGTAACTCTCTTGGCCTTCCATTTGAACAATCTATCTCCCAGAATTTCACCTCGGAATTACAATGGACTTCGCGCCTCGAAATCGCATTTGTTTTAAATGGCTCCTTACAGATTCATTACAAAAATCATACCCGTCATTTTCGTGCCCATGATATCTTTTTCTTTCTTCCTTATGAGACATACACGATCGTCGAGTCTACTCCTGATGCCCAGATATTTTCCATCCGGATAGATATCGAGTACCTTGACCGTTTGTGCCCGGATTTTAAAAGAATCACTATGCAACAGAACCATATAAGCAGTGATATCTCAAATCCTGTTTATTACCGCCTATGCCAGAATTTCGCTGCAATTATTTTCAATAATCAAAAAAATGAAGTTACCTCCCGCCTAAAAATACTTCAAGCGGCAAATGATATGATTACTGCACTGCTTGATGTCTATGGCAGTAAAAACGATAACTCTTATTCCCCTGATTATTCCAGCGAAAGAATAGGATTAATTCTCACATATATCAACAAAAACTACATGAACCGGGTCACACTAAACGGGATAGCCTCCAGCCTTGGAATCCATCCCCAATATTTTTCTACATTTTTCCAAAAAAACTTTCACGTTGGTTTTATAGAGTATCTGAATACTTTCCGAATTAACCATTCTCTTTCCGAACTGCTTTACACGGAACACAGTATTCTTGAAATCGCCATTAACCACGGTTTTAGCAACCACAAAACTTATGCGGCCGCATTCCGACGTTTGTACCATATTTCTCCGACTGAATATAGAAAAAGAGAACGGGAAGCACTGAATCATCCCTATACACTGTCCCAGAAAAAACTGCAGGCCGATGATGGAACTTTTTCCTATTTTCGTCAATTTTTACTGACAGACCGGAAGCTCCCCTCTATCCGCCATTCGTTTAAAAATCAACGTTCTCTGCACTTAAATACTTTTGAACTTAGAAAAACTGCCCGAAAAAACCATCAGGAACATTTTTTGTCCGTAGGACGTGCCTACGCCTGCTTAAGAAGTGAAGTACAACAACAGATTATTGCCGTAAAAACGGATTATAACTTTAATTATCTACGCATCCGCGATATATTTTCAGACGACCTTTATATCTACTATGAAAAAGAAAACAGTTCACCGCTTTATAACTGGGCTTCTTTAGACAATGTATTTGACTTCATTTTATCCGTCGGCCTCAAACCGTTTCCTGAAATCGGATATATGCCCGCAGACCTTGCATCCAAAAAACAATATGCGAACTGGCGGTATCATCCAAATGTCAGCTTTCCAAAATCCTTAACTAAATGGAAAGATTTGATCAAGAATTTTCTGACACATTATATTGACCGTTATGGAATGGATGAAATACGGAGTTGGTATTTTGATTTCTGGACAGGTCCAGATTTACAGATCAAAGAACCTTTCTGGTACGAAGATATGAATTCATTTTTCGAATTTTATGAGGCCACTTACCAGGCTTTTACGGAGACAGATTCTGAGCTTCGTCTGGGAAGCCCAAATTTTTCCAGTATCAACGGTTTCCCATGGTATGATGCTTTTTTCAAATTCTGCAACGAAAAAAATATCACACCAACTTATGTCTCTGCTCATCTATATGGCTGTGAGGGTAATTTTTCCAAGGATCTCACAAAAAATGCCCATAACTACTCTATTGCAAATCAGTCCCTTATTTTAGAACGGATTCAAACCATTCAAGATATTATGGATAGATACGGTTTCCATTTTACAGATATCATCGTTTCTGACTGGAATCTTACATTTCTTCCGTCAGATTTGATCCGTGACACCTGCTATATGGGTCCCTATATCTGCCATACGGTAAACCAAACTTTATTTCAGGTAAAAGGGCTTTCCTTTTGGTGTTTGAATGACAATTATGAGGACTTTTTCCCAGACAGCCGTTTATTTCAAGGCGGCGCCGGTCTTATGGATTTCCATGGTCTGAAAAAAGCTTCCTATAACACCCTGTCGCTCATTAGTCTACTTGGCAGTCAACTGTATTCCCGTGGGGACGGATATATTTTCACCAAGGAAGAAAATGAATATCAACT
>JAAUZY010000097.1 GCA_014804355.1 Lachnospiraceae bacterium | reverse complement strand
TCGCGAATTCATCTTCGGTAATATCACCCGTTATTAAATATGTAACCGGTTATCAAGACGGCGGTTACATATTTAATAACGGGTGATATTACCGAAGATGAATTCGCGAAGATTAAGGCATACTGCATCAACCCCGTGGATTCCAGAGAGACGGATATGGTAAAACCCGACACACTGATCACTGTGTATGACGAGCCTGCGGATGTGGCGGTGTTTGAGAATATACCGGATCGGGAAGATTTTATCGATATGCCTCAGGCAGAGTTAAAAGAGCTTTACGATTCTTTAGGGTTAGCAATGACCTTTAAAGATTTCTTACATATACAGAATTATTTTGCCGGTGAAGAGAAACGAAATCCGACCATGACAGAGATTCGTGTGCTTGATACTTACTGGTCGGATCACTGTCGTCATACCACTTTTTCCACGGAGTTAAAAGATGTGGTTTTTGCGGACGGCTTTTATCAGAAACCGATCAAAGAAACTTATGAGAATTATCTCGCTGTCAGAGAGGAGATTTTTGCGGGCAGACAGGACAAGTTCGTCTGTCTGATGGATCTGGCATTGATGGCGATGCGCAAATTAAAGAAGGACGGGAAGCTGGAGGATATGGAGCAGTCCGATGAGATCAATGCCTGCTCGGTGGTTGTTCCTGTGGAGATGGATTATGGCGATAGGAAAGTGACTGAGGAGTGGCTTGTCTTCTTCAAAAATGAGACACATAACCATCCGACGGAGATCGAGCCTTTCGGCGGTGCGGCGACCTGTCTTGGCGGCGCGATCCGTGATCCTTTGTCGGGGCGTGGGTATGTATATCAGGCGATGCGTGTCACTGGCGCGGCGGACCCTACGGTGCCGGTGGCGGATACATTGAAGGGTAAGCTGTCCCAGAAGAAGCTTGTGCGCGGCGCGGCAAGCGGTTATTCTTCCTACGGAAATCAGATCGGACTTGCGACCGGACTGGTCAAAGAGATATATCATCCTGATTATGTGGCCAAAAGAATGGAGATCGGTGCGGTCATGGGCGCAGCGCCGAGGAAAAATGTAATCAGAGAGACTTCCGATCCCGATGATATCATTATTTTATTAGGCGGCAGGACAGGGCGTGACGGCTGCGGCGGTGCGACAGGTTCTTCCAAAGTACACACGGAGAGTTCCATAGAGACCTGTGGCGCGGAGGTGCAGAAGGGAAATGCGCCCACAGAACGTAAGATCCAGAGATTGTTCCGCCGCGCGGAAGTAAGCAAACTGATCAAGAAGTGTAATGATTTCGGTGCCGGCGGCGTGTCTGTTGCCATCGGTGAACTGGCGGACGGGCTGGTAGTTGATCTGGATAAAGTACCGAAGAAATATGCGGGTCTGGACGGCACGGAGTTAGCCATCTCCGAATCACAGGAGAGAATGGCGGTTGTGGTTGCCCCGAAAGATGTGGATGCTTTCTTAGGATATGCAGCGGAAGAAAACTTAGAGGCTGTGGAAGTTGCGGTCGTGAACAAGGAACCGAGGCTGGTGCTTAAATGGCGCGGCAAGGAGATCGTGAATATTTCCAGAGCATTCCTCGATACCAACGGCGCTCATCAGGAGACTGCCGTAGCGGTGGATATGCCGGAAGAAAAAGACAATTATTTGAAGAAGATCGCTACGCCTGCCGTAGCGGATGCGGTGGCAGCAGGGGATGTCAGGAAGGCATGGCTGACTCTTTTGAATGATTTGAATGTGTGCTCCCAGAAGGGACTGGTGGAGATGTTCGACGCGTCCATCGGTGCCGGCAGCGTGTACATGCCTTACGGCGGTAAATATCAATTGACGGAAACACAGGCAATGATTGCGAAACTGCCTGTTTTAAAAGGAAAAACGGATACCGTGACCATGATGAGTTACGGATTTGATCCTTATTTATCAAGCTGGAGCCCGTACCATGGCGCGATCTATGCGGTGACGGAATCCATGGCGAAGATCGTGGCAAACGGCGGGAATTATAAGACGATCCGTTTCACATTCCAGGAATATTTCAGAAGAATGAGCGAGGAACCGCACCGTTGGAGCCAGCCGTTTGCGGCGCTTCTGGGCGCTTACGATGCGCAGATGGGGTACGGACTTCCCTCCATCGGCGGTAAGGATTCTATGTCCGGCACTTTCAATGATATAGATGTACCGCCCACGCTTGTCTCTTTTGCGGTAGATATCAGTAAACAGGGAAGTATCGTGACTCCGGAACTTAAGAATGCCGGTAATAAGTTGGTTCGCTTCCATATCGCTAAGAATGAGTACGATTTGCCGGTGTATGAAAATGTCATGAAAGTGTACGACACGATACTGACACTTATGTCACAAAAAAAGATCGTATCGGCGTATGCGCTTGATGCAAGAGGCGTGGCAGCGACCATCGGTAAAATGGCATTCGGCAATAAATTGGGCGTGACCGTGGAGAGCGGTCTGGCGGCGGAGTGTCTTTTCAACAACGGACTCGGAGAGATTCTTGCGGAGATGCCGGCGGAAGTCGTTGCAGAACTGAGTTCAGTGACGGATATGGTAAATGCGGAAACGGGAGCGGCAGCAGGAACAGCAGGCAGCGGAGTGACAGGATCAGAGGGAAAGACAGCAGATGGTAAGGCAGAATGCGTAAGTTACACGGTAGTCGGTACGGTGACAGAGGAGCCTTCATTTGTCTACGGTGACGTGACGATCACTATGGACGAGGCATTAGAGGCTTGGACGGACAAACTGGATAAGGTGTTCCCGTACACGGCAGGAAAAGATAAGAGTCCGGTTGCTTCTGACTTATATGAAGCAAAAGAGATTTATATATGTAAGAATAAGGTGGCGAAACCTACCGTATTTATTCCGGTATTTCCGGGAACGAACTGTGAGTATGACAGCGGCGCGGCTTTTGAGAGAGCGGGAGCGGATGTCATCACGAAAGTGTTCAAGAATCTGACGGCGGATGATATCAGAGAGAGCGTGGAAGTGTTTGAGAAAGCAATCGGGCAGGCGCAGATCATCATGTTCCCCGGCGGATTTTCCGCGGGTGATGAGCCGGACGGTTCCGCGAAGTTCTTTGCCACCGCTTTTCAGAATGCTAAGATCAAAGAGGCGGTGAGTAAGCTGTTAAGCGAGAGGGACGGATTAGCGTTAGGTATCTGTAACGGTTTTCAGGCGCTTATTAAGCTGGGGCTGGTGCCTTACGGCGAGATCGTCGGACAGAAAGAAGATTCTCCGACGCTGACTTTCAACACGGTCAACCGTCATATTTCCAAGATGGCATACATTAAGGTGGTTTCCAATAAGTCCCCGTGGCTGCAGGGAGCGGTACTTGGGAATACTTATGTAAACCCGGCGTCCCACGGTGAAGGCCGATTTGTAGCGCCGAAGGAATGGATCGATAAACTGTTTGCAAACGGGCAGGTTGCCACACAGTATGCGGACACAGACGGAAACGTATCGATGGACGAAGAGTGGAATATCAACGGTTCCTACGCTTCCATCGAGGGTATCACGTCTCCCGACGGACGTATATTAGGTAAGATGGCGCATTCCGAGAGAAGAGGAGAGGGCGTTGCGATCAATATTTACGGAGAGCAGGATTTGAAGATATTCGAGTCCGGTGTTGCATATTTTAAATAATGTTGATGAGAAAGGCCTCATGTTTGGGAACATTCCCTGCAGGAGGTCTTTTCGGAGTAAAGTACAAAGCGTAGAGGCGGCAGCAGGCGCGGAAATGCGGAGTAAAGCGTAGGGCAGCGACAGACGCAGAAGTGAGGAGTAGGTATGGGAATAATGAATCGAACACAGAAAGAGATGAATACGGAGGCAGTGAAGGAGAGTGCAGTCGGAGCGGAGCAGGCGACGGCGGACCAGACGATAACAGATCAATCGGCAGAGGCAAAAAGTGATTCTATGCGGCAGGAGTATGCATTTGCGGCAGATGCGAAGTTACGGGAGTGTAAGTACTGCCGAGTTATGATACCGAAGAAGGCTAAGATATGTCCGAACTGTAAGATGGTGCTTAAGAAACATACGGGAATCAAGGTTGCAGCCGCGGTTCTGGTGATTGCGGTGACAGGCCTCGGGCTATCCGCTTATATAGGGCTGTTGCCTGACTACGCAGTGCCGGCATGGATGGCGAAGAACAAGCCGTCGGAGACGGTCTTATCGGTGACTACAGTGGAAACACCGGAGACGGCAGCCGGTGCGCAGATCGTAGAGTCTGTGGACGTGGCGGTGGCTGCGGATATTTCGAAACCGGATGCGGCAGAGATGGAACTGGAAGAGAAGATAGCGCAGTCGGTAAATGACATGACAGCTAAGAAGCCGGAAACAGAAACGGTGTTAACTGAGGAAAAAGACGAGTCGGGAACGGACAATGCCGCAGATGGGAAAGAGAGGGCTGCCAAAGACACTGAAACTGATTCAGATGGAGAAAACAGCAAGATAGAAGTTGCCGACAAGGAAACTGGGCGTAGCGATGATGAGTCGGAAGTTACCGTCAAGACGGCAGGACGTACCGACGAAGAATCGGAAACTACCGGCAAAACAGTAGCGCGTAACGGTGAAGAGTCGGAAGACACTGACAAGGCGGCAGGACGGAACAGCGAAGAGCCGGAAATAACCGGCAAGACAGTAGCGCGTACCAGCGAAGAGCCAGAAACTACTGGCAAGACAGCAACGCGCAACAGCGGAGAGACAAAGTCTGCCGGCAACACAGCAGATACAGAGGAAGAACAGGAAGAGATGTTTCCGGAAGATATGGATGTAAACGAGGCCGCTTTCCGCGCAGACTGTGTGTGGAGAGACTACAAGGAACTGCTCAGGAATGAAGATTATCTGGGCACGGCGGTTTGGCTGGAAGCGGAGGTGATCTGTCCGGTTGAGGGCGGACTTTTTGATGAAAACATTTACTATCTGTGCATGGCGGAAGAGAGTAACGGAATTGAGCGCTATTACATTATCAGGGATGACAGGACGGAGGAGCAGCTTCTCATTCTTGAGGGAGATGTGCTTACGATATACGGGCGCTTGTTCGGAAAATGTAAGCTTCCGGCAAGTCTCATTGAAACCCGTCCCACAGTACCGGCGATCTCTATGTTGAGCTGTGATTTACAAGAGTAGATTAGTTGAACGGGGCAATCTCTTGTGCTATAATGAGTCGATTGTGCGAAAAATTACATATAAAGAAAGAATCAGGTGACAGAATGAAAGCATTCTTAATTTTGGAAGATGGAACTCTTTTTGAGGGGACACATATCGGTGCGCAGAAAGAAGTCATCAGCGAAATCGTATTTAATACTTCTATGGCGGGATATCTGGAGGTGCTGACCGATCCGTCTTATGCGGGACAGGCGGTGTGTATGACCTATCCGCTGATCGGAAATTACGGTATCTGCAGGGAAGATATGGAATCCCGCAGGGCGTGGCCGGACGGATTTATTGTCAGGGAGCTTTCGCGTATTCCGAGCAATTTCAGATGTGATATGACGATTCAGGAGTTTCTGGAGGAAAATGATGTGCCCGGTATCGCGGGAATCGATACGAGGGCGCTTGTGAAGCTCCTTCGTGAAAAAGGGACGATGAACGGCATGATCACGACCAACGAGAATTATCAGTTAGATGAGATCCTTCCGAAATTGAAGGCTTACACCACCGGGAAAGTGGTGAATGTTGTGACCTGTAAAGAAAAATATACGCTGACTGCCGCAAAGCAGCTGTCAGACAACGGTCCGATTTCCGGCAGTTCGCAGTTTAGGAAAGAGGAATATGAGAGAGGAATCCGTGAAAAGAAACCGAGCATGGTGCGCGAGCTGAGCGGTCAGGGGTTAAACGTTGCGCTGCTTGATCTGGGTGCAAAAGACAATATTGCAAAATCTCTCGCAGCAAGAGGGTGTGAGGTGACGGTCTATCCGGCAGATACTAAGGCGCAGGAAATCATTGATGCGAAGCCTGACGGCATTATGCTGAGCAACGGACCGGGCGATCCGAAGGAGTGCACGGATGTGATTGCCGAAATCACAAAATTGTACGATACGGATATCCCGATCTTTGCGATCTGCCTTGGACACCAGTTGATGGCGCTTGCCACGGGCGCGGATACTTTTAAGATGAAGTATGGGCACAGAGGCGGCAACCATCCGGTGAAAGATTTAGCAAACGGAAGAGTTTATATTTCTTCCCAGAATCACGGTTATGTGGTTGATATGGACAAGCTGGACCCGAAGGTGGCTGTGCCCGCCTTTATCAATGTCAATGACGGAACCAACGAAGGACTGTCTTATACAGGCAAGAATATCTTCACGGTGCAGTTCCATCCGGAGGCCTGCCCCGGACCGCAGGATTCAGGGGATTTGTTTGAACGGTTTATTGAGATGATGAAAAGAACATGAAGTTATACTAAGACTGCAAAATACGCAGTCTAAGTATAACTAAGTCATGTTCGGAAGAATGCCGCTGGCGCGAGCATTCTTCCCGGCAGAGACTGAGTTTTGTGATATGGGGAAGATTATTAAACGGGAAGTATAGATAACGGAGGTATAAGATGCCTAAGAATCCAAATGTTAAGAGAGTACTGGTGATCGGGTCGGGACCGATCGTGATCGGGCAGGCGGCGGAGTTTGACTATGCGGGAACGCAGGCTTGCCGGTCGTTAAAAGAAGAGGGAATGGAAGTCATTCTGGTGAATTCCAATCCGGCTACGATCATGACCGATGGCGACATCGCGGATAAAGTATATATCGAGCCGCTTACGGCTAAAGTGCTGGAGCAGATCATTATCAAAGAAAAACCTGACAGTCTGCTGCCGAACATGGGCGGACAGGCGGGATTAAATCTCGGCATGGAGCTGGATGAGTCCGGTTTTCTGGCGGCTCACGGCGTTGCCCTGCTGGGTACCACCGCGAAGACGATCAAGAAGGCGGAGGATCGTCTGGAATTTAAGGAAACCATGGAGAAGATCGGGGAGCCATGCGCCCCTTCTCTTGTGGTGGAGAATATCGAGGACGGCGTTGCTTTTGCCAATAAGATCGGCTATCCGGTCGTGCTTCGTCCCGCTTATACGCTGGGCGGTTCCGGCGGCGGTATTGCTCATGATCAGGTAGAGCTGGAAGAGATTCTGGCTAACGGCCTGCGGCTTTCCCGTGTGGGACAAGTCTTAGTGGAACGCTGTATCGCGGGCTGGAAAGAGATCGAGTATGAGGTTATGCGGGACAGTGCGGGTAACTGCATCACCGCATGTAATATGGAAAACATTGATCCGGTGGGCGTGCATACGGGTGACAGCATTGTCGTGGCGCCTTCCCAGACTTTGAGCGATAAAGAATACCAGATGCTCAGAAGTTCGGCGCTGAATATCATCAACGAGTTGGGAATCACGGGCGGATGTAACGTACAGTTTGCGCTGCACCCCACCAGTTTTGAATACTGTGTGATCGAGGTGAATCCCCGTGTGAGCCGTTCTTCCGCACTTGCAAGTAAGGCGACAGGATATCCGATCGCCAAGGTAGCGGCTAAGATTGCCCTCGGCTATACGCTGGATGAGATCAAAAATGCCATCACGGGTAAGACGTATGCCAGTTTTGAGCCGACGCTTGATTACTGTGTTGTCAAGATTCCAAGGCTTCCTTTTGATAAATTTATTACGGCAAAACGTACATTGACGACGCAGATGAAGGCCACCGGCGAGGTTATGAGTATCGGTAATAACTTTGAGGGTGCGCTGATGAAAGCAATCCGTTCGCTGGAACAGCATGTGGACTGTCTGCGCAGTTATGACTTCTCGGAGCTTTCCGCGGAGGAGCTGAAAGACCGGATGAAGGTGGTGGATGACCAGAGAATCTATATCATTGCTGAGGCGATTCGCAAGGGTGTGGATTATGATACGATTCATGAAATTACCATGGTGGATCACTGGTTTATCGACAAGATTGCTATATTGACGGAGATGGAGGCGGCGCTGGAAAAAGGTCCTCTGACGGTTGAGCTTTTGAAAGAAGCTAAGAGAATCGAGTTTCCCGATAGCGTGATTGCCAGACTGACCGGGAAGACAGAAGAAGAGATCAAGAAAATGCGCTATGACAACGGAATCGTTGCGGCGTTTAAGATGGTAGATACCTGTGCGGCGGAATTTGCGGCGAGCACACCTTACTATTATTCTGTGTTCGGTTCCGAGACGGAAGTGGTGGAGACCCATCCGAAGAAAAAAGTGCTGGTTCTGGGTTCCGGTCCCATCCGGATCGGACAGGGTATCGAGTTCGATTACTGTTCCGTACACGCCACATGGGCTTTTGCCAAAGCAGGCTATGAGACGATTATTATCAACAACAATCCGGAGACGGTCAGCACAGACTTTGATATTGCGGACAAACTCTATTTCGAGCCGCTGACACCGGAGGATGTGGAGAACATCGTCAATGTGGAGAAGCCTGACGGAGCGGTGGTGCAGTTCGGCGGACAGACGGCGATTAAACTGACCGAGAGTCTGATGAAAATGGGTGTACCGATCCTCGGCACGAAGGCGGAAGACGTAGACGCGGCGGAGGACAGGGAGCTTTTTGATAAGATTCTGGAAGAAACGCAGATTCCGAGAGCAGCGGGCGGCACGGTGTATACCGCCGAGGAGGCTAAGGCAGTTGCCAACAGATTAGGTTATCCCGTACTCGTGCGCCCCTCCTATGTGCTGGGCGGTCAGGGGATGCAGATCGCATTGTCTGATCAGGAAATCGAAGAATTTATGGCGGTGATCAACCGTTATGAGCAGGATCATCCGATTCTGGTAGATAAATATTTGCAGGGTAAAGAGCTGGAAGTAGATGCGGTGTGTGACGGTACGGACATTCTGATTCCGGGTATCATGGAGCACATCGAGCGGACCGGTGTTCATTCAGGAGACAGTATTTCCGTCTATCCGGCGCCTACGGTCAGCGAGCAGGTGAAAGAGACAATTGCAGAGTATTCCAGAAGACTGGCGAAGGCACTTCATGTAATCGGGCTTATCAATATCCAGTTTATTGCCATGGGAGATGAGGTGTATGTGATCGAGGTCAACCCCAGATCATCCCGTACCGTGCCTTATATCAGTAAGGTGACGGGCATTCCCATCGTTGATCTGGCGACGGAAGTGATCATCGGTAAGAAGATACGCGATCTGGGCTACGAGCCGGGCTTACAGCCTGCGGCAGACTATTTTGCCATCAAGATGCCGGTATTCTCCTTTGAAAAGATTCGCGGTGCGGAGATCAGCTTAGGACCGGAGATGAAGTCCACGGGAGAATGTCTCGGTATCGCAAAGACTTTCAATGAGGCGCTCTACAAGGCGTTTCTCGGCGCGGGCATCAATCTGCCCAGGCATAAACAGATGATCATTACCGTTAAGGATGCGGATAAGGGTGAGGCGATCGAGGTAGCCCGCCGTTTTGAGAAGCTGGGTTATATCATCTATGCTACGAGGAGTACTGCCGCTGCGCTGAATGAAGCGGGCGTGAAAGCGAGAAAAGTCAATAAGATTCAGCAGGAATCCCCTACGGTTATGGATCTGATCTTAGGTCATAAGATCGATCTGGTCATTGACACACCGACGCAGGGACGGGATAAGAGCAGAGATGGTTTCCTGATCCGGAGAACTGCCATCGAGACAGGCGTTAACTGTATTACTGCGCTGGACACCGCCACAGCGCTTGTGTCCAGTCTTGAGAATGCGGCGACACAGGGCGAGATGACGCTGATCGATATTGCGACTATTGCGAGGCGTGGGCAGTAAAATAGTAAAAGTAAATCAGATGAGCAGGGAAGAAGCATGAACAGAAATTATCAGAAAGAACTGGATAAAATTTTAGAAAGTATCGGTGCAGATGGAAAGTGTGCGCCGACGCTTTTTTTACACAGTTGCTGTGCTCCCTGCAGCAGTTATGTACTGGAATATCTGCGGCAGTATTTCAAAATCACCGTTTTCTATTATAATCCGAATATCACCGAGGATGAAGAGTACCGTAAGCGGGTGTCGGAGCAGAAGAGACTGATTGAGGCATATAATGCGGAAGCAGCAGAGGAAAGCATAGACAACGGTCGGGAAACGGATGGATATACAATCCGAGATCATGCCTATCCAATCAAAGTCGTTGAAGGCGATTACGAACCCGATCGCTTTTTCGAGATTGCGAAAGGCTTAGAACAGTGCCCGGAGGGAGGCGAGCGGTGTTTCGCCTGCTATGCGCTCAGACTCCGGGAGACGGCGTTACGTGCTAAGGCGGGAGAATATGATTATTTCACAACAACACTGTCGATCAGTCCGCTGAAGAATGCTGCAAAATTAAATGAAATAGGCGAGCAGCTTGCAAAAGAGTACGCAGTTGCATGGCTGCCTTCTGATTTTAAGAAAAAAGACGGCTATAAGCGGTCGATCGAACTGTCGAGAGAATATGACCTGTACAGACAGGATTATTGCGGGTGTGTCTATTCCCGCAGAAAATAAGGAGATTAAGGTTTCTTAAGATATATCTTCACAATAAATAAAAAAGAGGATATAATCATACTGATAAATCGGTGCAGAAGGCATATAGAATTTGTTCATATTTAGTAATAAAGCAGCAAAAGAACATAAAAGATTACAGAAAGGCACGAAAACAGCAATGCAGAAAATATTAGATTTAATTTCGGAAGAAATGAAGAAGGCATTCGAGGCAGCCGGTTACGACGCGGAACTCGGAAAGGTTACGCTGTCCAACCGTCCTGACCTGTGTGAATACCAGTGCAACGGCGCCATGGCGGGTGCTAAGAAGTACCATAAAGCGCCGCTTGTAATCGCGCAGGAGGTTGCGGAGAAACTTAATGAGAGCGATGTATTGTCGGAAGTATCCGCCGTAGCACCGGGATTCCTGAACATGAAAGTGAAAGAGTCTTTCGTCAGAGATTATCTGCGTCAGATGCGTACCGATGAGAAGTTCGGATTGCAGATGCCGGAACAGTCTAAGAAGATCATTATTGACTACGGCGGTGCCAACGTGGCAAAACCGCTTCACGTAGGGCATTTACGTTCTGCCATCATCGGTGAAAGCATCAAGCGGATCTGCTGTTATGCGGGGCATGACATTATCGGCGATATTCACATGGGTGACTGGGGACTGCAGATGGGGCTGATCATTACGGAGCTTCAGAAGAGACAGCCCGATTTGATCTACTTTGATGCGGCTTATGAAGGAGAATATCCCGAGGAGGCGCCTTTTACTATATCGGAATTGGAAGAAATCTATCCGACGGCGAGTGCAAAGTCCAAGGGAGATGAGGCATATAAGGCGGAGGCGATGGAGGCCACATATAAGCTGCAAAGCGGTGTTGCCGGTTATCGCGCACTCTGGAAACATATCATGCATGTGTCGGTGACGGATTTAAAGAAAAATTATGATAATCTGAACGTGGAATTTGATCTCTGGAAAGGGGAATCGGATGTACACGATATCATCCCCGGCATGGTGGAGCAGATGAAAGCGGGCGGTTATGCGTATGAGAGCGATGGCGCTCTGGTGGTGGATGTCAAGAAAGAGACGGATACGAAGGAAGTACCGCCGTGTATGATTCTAAAATCAGACGGAGCGGCTCTGTATAATACAACTGATCTCGCGACGATCATGGATCGTATGGAGCACTATCATCCGGATAAAATGATTTATCTGACGGATAAAAGGCAGGAACTGTATTTTGAACAGGTATTCCGCTGTGCAAGAAAGACCGGGCTGGTCAATGAAGATACCGAGTTGGTTCATATCGGGTTCGGTACGATGAACGGCAAGGACGGCAAGCCTTTTAAGACAAGAGAAGGCGGCGTCATGCGTCTGGAGAATCTGATTCGTGAGATCAACGAGGAGATGATACGTAAGATTCGGGAAAATGCGGAGACAAAAGGCTATGAGGTGGATGAGAAAGAAGCTGAAGAAACGGCTAAGGTTGTAGGGCTTGCGGCAATCAAGTACGGCGACCTGTCCAATCAGGCTTCTAAGGATTATATTTTTGATATGGACAGGTTTACTTCCTTCGAGGGAGATACAGGTCCGTATATCCTTTATACGGTTGTACGAATCAAGTCAATCCTGAATAAATATACAGAACAGGGCGGGGCGTTGACTGATGCAGTCATTCAAGAGGCGACAAATGACTCCGAGAAAAACCTAATGCGGGAGGTGGCGAAGTTTAATGCCATGATGGAAGCGGCATACGAAGAGATCGCGCCTCACAGAATCTGTGCATATATCTATGATCTGGCTAATGCGTTTAATCATTTCTACCATGAGACGAAGATTCTCACGGAAGAGGATGCGCAGAAGAAGGCGGGATGGATCGCGTTACTTGCGCTAACTAAGGATGTGCTTGAAGTATGTATTGACTTGCTTGGTTTCTCGGCGCCGGAGAGGATGTAACGATATAGATATTGAGATACCATGACTACTTATTTAGAATCAAATGTTTTAAGGGATATTTGTCATTAAGGAAGTTTGGTCGGTTATTCCTATATTTAAGAAGCGGAACAAATCTTTTAACAGAATTGTGAAAGAGGTGTTCCGCTTTGTTGATTAAAAAAAATGAACCGATTTCTCACTCGTGGACTCTTATTAACAGGTGCACCGAAAAGAACAGGGGAGAGGAAATTTTGAAGGAAGAAATTCTGGTAGCGCAGTTGCGGGAAGGCAGCAGGGCTGCTTTCGACGAACTGTACGAAAAGTACAAGAATATTGCGATCCATACGGCATATCTGATCACAGGCAATCTGGCGGACAGCGAGGATATTACACAGGAAACCTTTGTGAAAGTCTGGCTGCATATCCGTGAACTCAAGGACGACAGTGGATTTAAGCCGTGGATGATGCGGATTCTTGTCAGGACCGCCTACCGGATTGGTAAGAAGAATAAGCGTGAGATTCCGAATGACGAGACGGTAGAAAGAATGGAAAACCTGACAGAACCTTCTTCTCTTGACAAGGTAATACAACTGGAAGAGGCTGAAATGATCTCTGCGGCAGTCAGAGCGCTTCCTGTAAAGCTCAGAACGGTGGTTGTTCTATATTATTATGACTCGTTTTCCGTGAAGGAGATTGCGGGATTACTCGGACTTATGGAGGGAACGGTAAAATCCAGACTTCATAGCGCCAGACGGCGGATGAAAACAATGCTGGAAGATCGGGTTGAATTATAGGGATGGATAGCAGGTTTGATGACCTATAAGTTGCCGGGCGGTTGATCATCCGTCTGACAATGGAGTCGGGACTTTGAAGGAAAAAGGAGGATTTATATGCGTGCGGAACAGGATTTTGACAGCAGGGTCAGAACTGCTTTAGGAAAAGAGTGTGACGGCATTTCGGCTTCAGAAGAATTGAAACGCAGGATCGATGAGACGATCCGCGAAGGACAGGAGGAAAATTCTATGAAGCATATGAGTGCAAAGAAACTTTGTGTCAGTATAGCGGCGGCGTGCCTGCTCGTATCCGGAATTACTGTTTTTGCCGGCGGGGCATCCTATTTCGTGTCCGGCAGCAGTATGGGAGTCGAGTACACCGATTATCAGGACATGGGAAAGGCACAGAAGAAGTTGGGCTATGCGGTGGACAGCGTGGAGCAGTTCGCCAACGGTTATTCTTTTTATGGGGCAAATATAGAATCAATTACTGCCTACTCGGAGGAAAACGGTGCGCTCTACAGCGTTCCGATGATGAATATCAGATATCGTAAGGATGAAAAGAAGATCGACCTGAATATCAGCGATAAGACGGGGGATGACATCCCCTCCAAGGAGCCGAATGCCACAAGGATGTGCGGCGATATTGCATTGCGATGCGACGAATATACGGATAAAATCGTGCCCGACTCCTATGAACTGACAGAGGAGGATAAGATCAATGAGCAGAGAGATGATTACAATATCGTCTATATGTCGGTAACGGTGAATCAGGAGGAGACGAACGGAACGAAGTCAGAAGAGTCGGTAACGGTTATGGACGATACAAATATGTCCGATTCGGACGATGTAAAAAAGGGAAGTTATGTCATTTCGGAGGACGGCAGCGTTACCCTCACAACCCACGGCACGCAGGATAACGACAGTTATGTTATTTCCGGCACATATGATGAAGTATGTATTCAGCACCGGATGGTCGTAAGTTGGGAAAAAGACGGGAAGTCCTATAATATGACAGGAACGGATCTGGATATGGGTGCAGAAGAAATGCTGGATATGGCGGAAGAGATCCTTACGGCTGAGTAGTGCCGACGCAGATTTGCAGGTTTTGCGACAGAAATTTCGGATGCCCGATCAGAGGTTTTCAAGATTTTTGTAAGATTTTTACACTATTTTTATTAAAAACGCTTGACAAGCAGTCATAAGAAATTGTATACTAGCAAAGCGGGTTGCGTGAGTGACCCGCATATAAATGGGGTCTTAGCTCAGCTGGGAGAGCATCTGCCTTACAAGCAGAGGGTCATAGGTTCGAGCCCTATAGGCCCCACTTATAAATTTTATATTGAATATGGCGAGATAGCTCAGCTGGCTAGAGCATACGGTTCATACCCGTAGTGTCGAGGGTTCAAGTCCCCCTCTCGCTATTGTTTTTTAAGAGTGCGGAAATGCTGGCGGATACAGTGTTTCCGTTATTTTTCATTTTGGAGGAACAGTCAATGAATGTTAGGGGTATAGGGTATGGGAGTATGGGGAAAATGATACTTCAAAAGTTTGCCGAGTCAGGCATAATCAAGTGTGAAGAGCTTTTTATATCCAACAAAGAAAAATCAGAAATTTTGTTTGCTATGAAATTTCTAGCGGGATATAATGTAAGTATGAGAATGTTTGAAATATAAAGGTAGGTGATGATATGCTGGCATTAGAAGGCTATTATGATGGAGAGTCTGTTCGGACATTAGGAAAAATTCATGCACAGAAAAATCAAAAGCTAATTATCACAATATTGGATGAATTTGTTGAGGAGCTTCCCAATAAGAAAAATGTGCATACTGCAAGAGGGATGCTGGCAAAGTACGCTGATCCGAACTTGAGGGAGCAGGAAGCGACAGCTTGGGAAAGGGCGGTGGTAGAAAAATATGGTAATGCTTGATGCAAATATCATTTTGCGGTATTTGTTGAATGATGATGACCGAATGGCATCTGAGGCCGAGGCAATTATTAAAAATATGTCTGTTCAGGTTAATATAGAAATTGTCGCAGAAGTGATTTATGTCTTGAAAGGGGTATACCATATTGACAGAGTGGAGATTGGACAGTGTCTGCTTGAGTTTCTGTCCGAGATCAATACGCCGGAACCTGAAGTGCTGAAACTTGGCATTGAAACTTATGCAGAGAGGAATTTGGATTTTCCAGACTGTATTTTATATGCTTATCATATGATCAAGGGATACGAAATAAAAACTTTTGATAGGAAGTTGAATAAGTTGCTGGCACAATGAGATGTCAGCAACTTGTTTTTATAATGCTATATTTCTTTTGGATACAGTTGGATACAAATCTTTTTTATGGGGAAACTGCGTAGATTTTACGCTCTAAAAAGGGCAGATTGTAGATTCAGCGCACTACTGGTAAAGGCTGTATACTGTAGTATGGGAGTGTGATATACTCAAATCAGCAGATTTATGGAGGCAAATGAAATGGATAAAAGATTTGAGAAAATTTATTCACAAAAGGGAATGAGTGTTATGGAAATTTGGGTGGATAAAGAGACTGGTGTGAATTATGTGTTTCATGCAAGTGGATATGCCGGAGGAATGACACCGCTGTTGGATAGAGATGGAAAACCGATTATCTCTTCGATTGTGAATAGATAAATTACGGTTGTAAGATTTTTTCTATGAGTTTCCCCTATTTTCAAGGCTTTTCACAATGCTATCAAAATATGTATCCTTTTCCCTTGTTTTTGCCCCTATAGGCGAGTTACAAGGGAAAGTTTCTTTTATTCAGTGTTAATTCATTCCCACAACCTTATCCAGGGGCTTTGCGGAATCCCGTTTTGTTTCCCTGATAGCGCGTACATACAGCGATTCCGTTTCGAAAAATATTTTCTTTGAAACTTTTTGAACCGATAATCTGTCTAATGGGCACAAGTATGAGAAAAGGAGGAAAGCAGATATGCGAAACAGGAAAGAAGCTTTGATTCGGAGCATATTGCTGGAAAACTATCAGAGTTATTACAGACTGGCGTTCAGTTATGTGCATCAGGAAGCAGATGCGATGGATATCGTACAGGAAGGGGCATATAAGGCCATGCAGAAAGCAGAAAGTCTGCGGGAAGAGCGTTTTGCCGGTACATGGATATACCGGATTATGATTAATACGGCAAAAGACTATGTAAAGAAGTATAGGCAAGAATATGAAGCGCTAAATGAAAATATGATAGATTCGAAAGAACATGATTCGGATATGGATTTGAAAGAGGCGGTCGATAAACTCCCAATACAGGAGAAAACTCTGATAATTCTACGGTTTTATGAAGATAAGCCATTATCCGAGATTGCGGATATTTTGCAGGAAAATTTAAGTACAGTCAAGAGCAGACTTTACAGAACGCTGGAAAAGTTACGCAAGGAACTTTATTGATTGAGTCAGTAGACAGAAAGGGAAAGGTGTATTAGTTTATGAATAAACATATGGAAAATAATGATTTAAAAGAGCTGGAAAAAAGGCTTTTGGAAGAAAAAAAGCATTATCAGGAAATTCCGGTTCCCGAGGAATTGAAAGGAAAGCTGGAAGAGGCAACAAAGGCTCACGGAAAAGTCCATAGATTCCGCATACCCGCAGTTGTGGCAGCAGCCGTGATACTGCTTGTTCTTCTGCCTAACACCGGAGCGAACATTGCTTATGCGATGGGAAATATTCCGCTCATCGGCAAATTGTTTCAGGCAGTCACTTTTCGGGATTACCGGTATGAAAGCGAGCGGTTCGATGCAGATGTTGAAGTACCGCAGATCATCGTAGAAGATACGGGGGAGACCGGCGAAGAATCGGAAGACGATTCCAAGCAGTTACAGGAAACAATAGAGCAGGTCAATTTTGATATTGAGGAAGTGACGAATCAACTGATTGAAGAATTTAAAGAATCGGCAGAACTCGGAGAAAGCTATGGCAGTCTGGAGATTCATCACGAGACGATAACGGATAATGAACAATACTTTACATTGAAACTTTCTATTTATCAGGGAGCGGGGAGCGGTTCAGAATCCTACAAATTCTATACGATTGATAAAAAGAGTGGCAAACAGATTCAAATCGTGGATTTGTTCCAGGAAAACAGCGGTTATGCGGATGTTATAAGCGAAGATATCCGGAATCAGATGCGGGCGGCAATGGCAGAAGATGAGATGAATATGTACTGGGTGGACAATACAGATATGCCGGATATAAACTGGGAGGGAATCAAGGAAGATCAGAACTTCTATTTTGACGGGAAAGGAAATATTGTCTTCGTTTTTGATGAATATGAGGTTGCGCCCGGTTATATGGGAGCGCAGGAATTTATGGTGGAGAGGTCTGTATTTGAACATCTTTTGAAATAAAAGAGGTGAGCTGATTCTTTTGGCGGCATATTCCACAAAGGATATCAACAGTTCCGGATTGCAGGTGCTTTCGGTTTACGGGACGCAGGATGGTGTATTGAATATGGAGAAATACGCAAATAATCTTGCGAACCTTCCGGCAGATAGCAAAGAGTGTATCATAGAGGAGGGGTGTCATGCGCAGTTTGGAAGTTACGGTGAACAGGATGGGGATGGAACACCGGGAATCAGCGGTGAGGAGCAAAGGCAGATTACGATTGAAGCGATCATGGAACTGATTAGGGAGTAGGGGAGTACAGCATTTTTAACCTAAAGAGTTTGTCTTTTTATCGGATAAATCGATGATTACTTGAATGTTAATATGCGTTGCTTGCAGCAACGGGCGGCTCTTCATACAATAGTGTGAACAACTGAAAGAAAGGTGGTATCCCTAATGTTAAACGAAAACATTAAAGCGATCAGAAAATCAAAAGGACTTTCACAGGAAGAGCTTGCCGTCAAACTGAATGTGGTGAGGCAAACACTCTCTAAATGGGAGCGAGGGTTGTCGGTTCCTGATTCTGATATGTTGATCTGCATATCAGAGGTGCTTGAAACACCCGTAAGTACTTTACTTGGAGAAACTGTTGTTGAGTCGAAGGTTGATGACTTAAAAGCGATTTCCGAAAAACTGGAGGTTATAAACTTACAGCTGGCACAAAGCAATGCCATGAGACGAAAAACGTTTCAGTGGCTGCTTATCTCATTGTGTGTGGTCATAATAACAATTTCTGCGGTTTTAATAGCATTAAACAGTCCTTACTTAGGCTGGGATTATAGCGACCCTGAAACCGCCGTTGCCGGAGTGATGTTTCATGCATTTGAATGGATGTTTGTCAGGTTAGCGCCGATTATCCTTATAGTGGCGATCGTTGGGATTATCTTGACGCGGAAGAAAGTATAAAACTGCTCTACTTTTTGAAATAAGCTGATTGACATATCAAATTGCATTGAACCGTCTTTTGTAAATTGAACAATGGACGGTTCAATTTCCTGTTTACATTTTGTTGCTTTTTTTTCATGAGATTTATGCTAAGATAACTCCAAAGAGGAGTGGGTATTACAAAAATGAAAATATTAGTGATTGAGGATGATACTGCGATTTCCGAGCTGATTTGCATGAATCTGGAAGCGGCGGGATATGAAACACAGGCGATCTTTGACGGCGATGCGGCAGAGGCTGCGCTTAAAGCCGAAGAGTCCGGCAGCGCAGCGCTGGCGCTGGTCGATGTGATGCTTCCGGGGAAAGACGGATTTGAACTGATGGAGGATTTACAGAGGGCGCAGATCCCGGTGATCTATCTGACTGCCAGGGATGACGTGATTTCAAAGGTGCATGGTCTGAAAGCCGGTGCGGAAGACTATATCGTGAAACCGTTTGAAGTATTGGAGCTTCTGGTGCGTATCGAGAAGGTTCTGAAAAGAACAGGACGGGGACGGGAAAAGATTGTCATCAGAGACGTTGTCATAGATTTAAAGGAGCACAGCGTACTTAAAAACGGCGAAAAGGTGAATTTAAAGCCGATGGAATATGAACTTCTGGTGACGTTAGCGCAGAGTAAAAACGTGGCTTTCAGCAGGGAAGAGCTGCTTGGCAGGCTGTGGGGCGTCGATTATGTGGGCGAGACCCGGACGGTGGATGTGCATATCGGGCAGCTTCGTAAGAAACTGGATTTTCATGATGTGATCCGCACGATTTCCAAGCATGGGTACCGGCTGGAGGATATGGATTATGAAGCTATGGATTAAAATGTCTGTTATAACAGCGGCGGTGCTGCTTGTAAGTATGGGCATATCAGGGGCGGCGGTCATTTACCATTCGGCACGCTATAATAAGGAAAAGACGATAGAAAACTATGAACAGCAGCTTAATGCGGCGGCATATGCAGTCAGCAGAGAACTGGAATATGAACCGTTACAGAATTTCAGCGGGGCAGCCGCCAATGCCTATTATCATTATGTGATAGAAAAATATGACGCTTCTATGTATATTTTAGTGGAAGGGGAGCAGGTGCTCTGCAATCTGACGCCATTTGAACTGAAGAACCCCGGAAATGCCAGATGGGGTGGAGTAGAAGCATATCATATGATTCAAAAGCTTGAAAACAGGTACATTCTGGTGATGGGAATCAGAATGCCGGTTGCGGGCAGCGATGAATATAAGCTGGTACTGGTACGGGATATTTCCAGGATCTATGAAGATATCCGTGCACAGGCTTTTTTTTATGTCCGTATCTATCTGGTGGCAGTTCTGATGGCAGTGGTTTGGGTTTTTCTGATGATAAAGAAAGCATTGGCGCCTTTACGGGAATTACAGCGTGCGGCACAGGATATCAGTGAGGGCAGGCTGGAAAGGCGTGCCAAGGTGCATACAAGTGATGAAATCGGAGACATGGCAGCTGCTTTTAATGGCATGGCAGAGCAGATTGAAAATCAGGTTACGGAGCTGTCGCTGGAATCGGAGCGCCGCAGACAGATGTTAGGCAGCCTGACGCATGAAATGAAAACGCCGATGACATCCATTATGGGCTATGCTGATTCCCTTCTGCATGTCAACTTGAAAAAAGAACAGAAAGAAAGCGCATTACAGCATATTTATACGGAATGCGGCAGGCTGGTGCGTATCAGCAGTAAATTGATGAGCCTGATCGGGATGTATGATAATGACAGTATCTGTATGGAAGAAGTTTCTATCATTGATTTGTTTTCCGCCGTCGCCGAATTGGAAGAGGATAATTTAAAAAAGAAAAATATGACTCTCAGCTATTCCTGCCATATGGAAAAGCAGATTATGGACAAAGATTTGATGATAAGCTTGTTGACTAATTTGGTCGATAACGCGGTAAAAGCAAGCGAAAACGGTTCGGAAATTATCATGGAAGCAAAGAAAGGCAGAATTACCGTGCGCGATTTCGGCTGCGGGATCCCTGAAGATGAGATTTCCAGAGTGACAGAGGCTTTCTACATGGTAGATAAAGCCCGCAGCAGAAAGGCGGGAGGCTGCGGACTGGGACTGGCGCTGTGCGGTAAGATTGCAGAACTGCATGGAGCGGAACTTACGATAACAAGCAAGGAGGGAGAAGGAACTGAGGTGTCGGTTATTTGGAGGAATGTGTAATTTGCAATTTTACCTGACGCAATTTACGTTTTCTTACGCTCTACACAGTAAATACGCAGAGTTGTACCGGAGTTTCCAAAATGTTTACATTCTGTTGTATACCTTTTACAGCCGCACAGGATATGCTGTGGATAGGTGATAGCGGAACTGTCTTATTGAGTTGTAAGGTCGGTCAAAATGAATTAAAACGGGGCTCTGATGCAATGATAAGTCTCTCCTCTATTATGCCCGATCTTAAGTTACAAAATAGAGTTTCGCAAATCCCTATCATATAGGTACACGGAAAGGAGTAATGTAGAAATGATGAGGAAAAATCACAAATTGCAGAAATTGACCATATTGGTCATAATGACCGGCTTGTGTCTTGGGACAGTATCAGGGTGCAGCAGCGGCGCGGATTCTCAGGAAGATGCAGTTTCTTTAAAGGAACAAAATGGAGAGCAGCTGCCGGCGCAGGTGAGCACAGGGGAAACGGAGGTATCCGGGAATGTTGCCGAACAGGTGCAGGCTCCCGAAATATATCAGACGCAGGTTGCCGGCGATGCCGTCACAATAACGGCGGATGCGGCGCTTATCATTCCTGACGTGCAGGGAATAAAGCTGAAGAAAGTGACAGCGCGCACTTTTACGCAGGAGGACTATGACACGGTAAAAAGGGTGTTGCTTGGCGGTGAGAAGCTGTGGAAAATAGATTATGAGGCTATGCAGGAAAGTCAGGGTATGTTCAGAGAAGAGATTGATGAAAGAATAGCAAAGCTGGAGGAGAGAATCACGCAGGAAGGTGTGAATGGCGATACCACATACAACAGTAAAGGGAATATCTGGAATCAGGAACTTGAAAAACTAAAATCATTAAGAGAATATGCGGTTTCCAAAGAAGAGGCGGAAGAAAAGGGATTGATTATGGAGATACCTGAGATTGTTTCATATGATGAGGCTTTATCCGAAACCGGAGGGAATGAGCTGTACGGACTTGTTACAGTAAATGGACAGGACTACAGTCTCAGGGTAGATAATAATGCGACAGAGAAATGGCAATGGGTTAAGATTAAGATTAATAGTCAGAATGGAGACACAGATTATCTGCCTTTTTCCAATGAGAAACCTGACCCGGAAAATCTGCCGGAATCTTTGAGCGATACCAGGTTTATACCGGGATTTGTGAATATGAATACACCGCCTGATGAGGTTATGTCAGAGGTGACTGAATCAGTCAATCAAATGGGAATTGGTGAATTTGATATTCAGGGCGGAGGATATTATGCCTGTTGGAGTGCGAACGATGACGCTATGAGCAGTGAGGAATATTATAATTCGCGCTATCTTGCCAATATGGGGTATGGTGTACACCTATACAGAGTAGAGGATGGCATTCCCATTACTTATACTTGTGAAGACGGTGGCAGTATGGGGAAGGATTCTGAACGATTGGCACAAGCTATGGAAAATAATGAAGATGTTGTTTATGAAACAGCATATTGGCCTTATGAAGAAATGACGTTTATCTATACGAATGACGGTCTTCTTGAATTTGAGTGGATAAATCCTTATATCATCGAGGATATGTCTGAGGAGTATGTATTTCTTATTCCGTTTTCCGATATCAGCGATATTTTTGAAGAGATGATATTGAAAAAAAATGCGGACAGTTTCAATAACGAAGGGGATACGGTTGATATTCAGGTAGATCAGGTTGTTCTGAGTTATATGAGAGTCAGGGACGATGTCTCCCTAGAGGGCACCTTGGTTCCGGTGTGGGATTTCTTTGGTACCAAAACATTTAGAAATGCAGCGGGAGAAGTGGATCTTGTAAATGACAGAGTTTATGATAGCGTTATGCCTCAGAGTTTAATGACCATTAATGCTATGGACGGAACGATTGTGGACAGATGGGCAGGGTTTTAACGAAAATGCAAGTTTACGGCAGGCAGAAACTTACCAGGGAGTAATTTTCTGCCCTTGCCCTGTAAATAAAACAGAAGAAAAGCACTTAGATATTCCTAAGTGCTTAATATATCACGGCAACAAACGAGAATCTACAGTTGTAATGCCTGTTCAATAATGGTCTTATTTTCCAAATGTGGTCTATCCATATCTGATAAAATGCTAATTACCATTTTTTTCTGTGGAATAATAACCAAATATTGTCCTCCGAAACCACTTGCAAAAAAATACGGAATTTTCAAATCTTTTCCAATCCACCAACCTAAGCCATACGGAGTACACTCTGGAAAACCACCACAAGAATACTCGCAAATACTTTGTTTATAATATTCTTCAAAGAACAGACGCTTTCCGTTAATTACCCCCTTGTCTAACAATAGCTGTCCTAATTCATTTAACATTGGAACGGAAACTTTCATACCTTGTATATCATTCTTATCCCATTGGTAATCTTTATTGACAAAGTATGAAATAATTTTTGTACGAAACAATTCGGTAACTTCTAATCCATATATTTCTTCCAACAAATACACAATTATTTGAGGATCAGGCTTATACTGAAATGAAACACCTGGTTCACTTTCAAACTTCAATTTCATTACTTCCCTCATATTTGCGGGAATCGGCTCTTGCGGTCTTGGCCATACAATTCCCGTAGTTTTAGACAGGGCATGCTTTATTTTTAATTTGTACCAGTTAATATCTGTTATTTCATCATGGGAAATATAATCAATGATACAATCGTCTATACTTCCTATCTTTCCTTCATATAGGGCAATACCAACAAGAACGGATAAAAAAGCTTTGAATATACAGCCTACAGGAAACAACAATGTACCTTTTTCATTTTCCCTTATGTATTCGAATATCATCTGCTCGTTCTTTATAATATGTACATTTTTTAAATTAGAAAAGTTATCCAGATTTAGCATTTCGAACCTCATCAACTTGGATTTCATATTATCTGTCTGCTCAACTCAATCAGGGTCAGTCCGCAACCTTGCGTAGAGAGAGTTTTACTGCTATACTTATAACCTAAATCAAAGAGATGATAGTTGTCAATAGAGGCGGATAAATAAATTTGTGCCTGCTATCATTGTGAACATGACAAAGGAGGCCATTCCATGCCCCATATCCTTATCCTTGAAGATGATACTGACATCAATAACTCCACCACCGAATATCTGAGGCGGCAGGGCTGCGTATGTACCCAGGCATTTTCCGGCACAGAAGGCCGTCTGCTCTGGCGGGAAGGCAGCTTTGACCTTTTACTGGTAGACCTGATGCTGCCGGGACTGGCTGCTGGACCCGGAGGAAATGTCGCTGACGGCGGCGGGTATCCAACCGGAATTACACTTGATAAGATATAACGGATTAAAGAAGGATATCGAGAAGGGAGACCGCACATGAAATTTGACAGGGGTTATTTTTAACATATATAATAGGCACATTATCACAGTTGATGGAGTTAATAATGATTAAACAAAATACACTCATTTCTGAAGATTTTGCAAAAGAAAATAGAGCGCTTCAAATTGTAATCTGTGACGACGAGGAAGAACATAACCGGAATATATGTCGTCTTTTAACATCGCTTGATTTGAACGTCCCCCTGCAATTACAGTCTTATACCGATGCAGTTACTCTTCTGGAAGATTTAAAAAACAGAAAACTTTGTGGACAGTCCCTTCCTGATATTATTTTTTGCGATATCAAAATGCCTGATATGGACGGTATTTCCTTAGGCAAAGAAATAAGGAAGTTATCCCCGGATATCTATCTGATTCTTTTGACTGCGTATGCAGAATATGCGATACAGGGATATGAAACCGGCGCTTTCCGCTATCTTTTAAAACCGATTTCTTCTGAGGATATCATACAGATTCTTTGTGCTGTTATCCAGAAGAGAAACAGGCAAAAAAAGCTGATCGTACGTAATTCCGAGCAAGAATCCGTATTACTGCTGTCAGAGATTATTTATTTAAGCTCTGAGGATAAATACAGTATTCTCTATACCCGGGACACTCATTATGTTGACCGCAACAGTTTAAATGACTATGAATTGATGTTGAGTGCCTATGGATTTTGTCGTATTCATCGAAAGTATATTGTTAATATCTCCTATCATAAAGGTATGGGGAAAGGAAAAGTTGTTCTTTCAAACGGCGCTGTACTTCCGGTCAGTCGCCGCAGGGAAGCTGCATATCGGGCAGCACTATT
>JAAUZY010000096.1 GCA_014804355.1 Lachnospiraceae bacterium | reverse complement strand
TCTTTCCATGAAGCAGCTCCATATATTTTCCCAGCGCATTCATATCCATCCCTGCTTCCAGTAAGGCATGGATGATGCCCGCCTTATGAAGCTCATCCTCTGTATAATCAGGTATTCCTTCTACAAGCGTTTCATATCTGATCAGCCCGTTTTCCTCATAATAGTTCAATTTCTCCATACTGATGCAAAATCGTTCACTTGCTTCCCGCAGCGTCATTGACATCCTTCCTTCCCAACATAGGGCTGCCCGTCCTGCATACCATTTTTATACGAAACAACAGGTTTCAGTCATCCTTCTATAAAAAAATAAGTGCTGTCTTGAGAGTGGTTTCTCCTAACTGCACTTATATCATAAATTATATTTGTTAGTCTATCAAATACTTAGTTTTTATGACTGATCCATGCCTAAAAGGCATTTCATGTGATTGATAAATTTTGTAGTTGCCATACTAAAGGGCTGTCCACGTTTCCATGCCAGCACACTGGTTGCGGTAAGGGCAGGGTAGAGCGGTCTGTAAGTTACTTTAGACTGGTCCCAAAATGCCGCTCCTTCGATTACCAAAGAATAAGCCAGTCCATTGCTTACCATAACAGCCCCGTTTGTGCTCAGATTACTGGTAAACACTACGTTGAGCTTTTCATAATAATCTCCAAACCAGCTTGCCAGTTCACTCTGTACCCCTGTACGACGCGGAAGGATCAGTGGTAAGGCCGACAGCTCCTCTGCGGTTATGTATTCCTTCTGTGCCAGAGCATCATCGGGACACATCATAACCACCCATTTTTCTTTCATATCCAGTCGGATAAAATCATATTTTTCCATATCTATCGGCTCAAGCAGCAATCCAATGTCAAGCAGCCCTTTATCCATCTGTTCTTTCACCAGATCCGCTGTAGCTGTGAAGATATCAAAACTAACGCGGGGATATTTCTCCCGAAAAGTACGGAATAATTCCGGCAATAACTGTACTGAAGCGATTTCACCGCAGCCAATAGAAATCTTCCCCTCCACCTGTTCATCCTGCTCTACCAACTCTTTTTCCGTTTTATCCACAAGCTGCAGGATTTCTTCCGCCCGCCTGCGGAGCAGAATTCCTTCATTGGTCAGGGTGATTTTACGGGAGCCCCTCTCAAATAATTTAACGCCAACTTCTTCCTCCATCTGTGATAGCTGCCGGCTTAAAGTCGGCTGGGTAATATGCAGAACCTCTGATGCCTTTGTAATGCTTTCTTCCCGCACAACAGTCAGGAAATAACGGAGAACCCTGATTTCCATTGAAAAGCTCCTTTCATCTATTCATGCTCAAACGGATGTATTTTAACACAAATATGCCTGACAGGCAATAAATAGGTCCCTCTTACACTTACCGCTGGCAAGTTGTATTCTATATTCTCAGATTAAAGCCAAAATATCGAACGGCATTCCGGTAAGAAATATCCTTCACAAGTTTTTCAAGCGACTTTTCGTCATTCGGATATTCCCCGTTCTCCACCCATCCTCCGATCAAATCACAGAGTATCCTGCGGAAATACTCATGTCTTGTATAGGATAAAAAACTCCGTGAATCTGTCAGCATTCCGACAAAGTTTCCCAGAAGTCCCAGATTGGCTAAGGATGTCAACTGATCGATCATTCCCTGTTTATTGTCATTAAACCACCATGCACTTCCCTGCTGGATCTTTCCTGCACATTCCTCATTCTGGAAACAGCCTATAATCGTACCGATCGCCGCATTATCCGCCGGATTCAGACTGTACAGAATCGTTTTGGGAAGAGCTTCCTCCTCCTGTAATGCATTTAGCAGGTCTGCTAACTGGGCAGAGGGAGTATAATTATTGATACAGTCTATCCCGGCATCAGCGCCCATACAACGGTATATCTTCTTATTATTATCCCGTTTTACGCCGAAATGAAGCTGCATAGCCCATCCAAACCGTCTGTATTCTTTTCCGGCATACAGAAGAAATGCTGTCTTGTATTTTAATTCTTCTTCGTAAGACACTTCCCTGCCCGCCATTGCCCTTTCGAAAATATCTTCTATCTCTTCATTGGATGCCGGTACATACATAGCATAATCAAGACTGTGGTCGGATATCCGGCATCCCATTTTATCAAAAAATTCCATCCGTTTAGTAAGGGCAGTTTTCAACTCATTAAAAGTCAGGATTTCCATATCCGCCACTCTTCCAAGGCGCTCTATATAGCCCGAAAAATTCGGTGACGCTATGTTCATGGCAGCTTCCGGTCTCCATGCGGGCAGAACCTGCACATCAAAAGTCTTATCCTCCGCGATCTGTTTATGCCATTTCAGATCATCCGCCGGATCATCAGTGGTACACAGCAGCGTCACACCTGACTGTCTGATCAGGCCTCTCGCGCTGATCTGCGCCGTTTGCAGTTTATCGTTACAGATTTCCCACACATCCTGTGCTGTTTCTCCGTTCAGCACTCCGTCATATCCGAAATATCTCTGCAACTCCAGATGACTCCAGTGATACAAGGGATTCCCGATCGCCTTTTCCAATGTCTCGGACCACTTCTGAAATTTCTCCCGGTCAGGAGCATTTCCGGTGATATATTCTTCCCCTATCCCATTGGAACGCATCTGCCTCCACTTGTAATGATCACCGCCCAGCCAAAGCTGTGTGATATTCTCAAATCTCTTATCTTCCGCGATTTCCTGTGGGCTGATATGGCAGTGGTAATCCAGAATCGGCATTTTTGCAGCATACTCGTGATACAGCTTCTGCGCTGTTTCAGTTGACAGCAGGAAATTTTGATCCATAAATTTTTTCATGTTGCAACGCCCTCCGTCAGACTACCTCTGCACACGTCCGGAAGCATCTCCGTCCGCCAGTTTCAAGACCTCATCCATCGACACCATATTGAAGTCTCCCTCAATGGAATGCTTCAGGCAGGATGCCGCCACCGCAAATTCAACAGCCCTTTGCGCGTCATATCCATTTAAGCAGGCTGCAATCAGACCGGCGCCGAAGCTGTCCCCACCGCCCACGCGGTCAACGATGTGCATTTTATATTTCTTGCTTAAAAAATAATCATTCCCATCATACAGCATAGCCGACCAGAGATTATCATTTGCAGAGAGTGACTCCCGCAGGGTAATTGCTACCTTTTCAAACCCGAAACGGTCTGCCAGGTGCTTTGCAACACTCTTATATCCTTCATGGTTCACCTCGCCTGCATAAACATCCGTATTCTCCGCTCTTATACCGAATACATCCGCCGCATCTTCCTCGTTTGCAATGCATACATCTACATACTTGCAGAGTTCACCCATGACCTGTCCTGCCTTTTCCCTGCTCCACAACTTATTCCTGTAATTTAAATCACAGGATATCTTTATTCCCGCTTCCTTGGCAGCCTTACACGCCTCAAGGCAGATCTGTGCCACATTGTCATTCAGTGCAGGGGTAATCCCTGTAAAATGAAACCACTCCGCTCCTTCAAAAATCGCTTTCCAGTCAAAATCATCTTTCAATGCCATGGCAATGGAAGATCCGGCACGGTCGTAAATAACCTTCGAAGGTCTCTGGGACGCCCCTTTTTCAAGAAAATAGATACCGATTCTGTCTCCTCCGCGCACAATCCCGGATGTATCCACTCCGAATCTTCTTAAAGAATTTACTGCGCCCTGTCCGATCTCATGCGCCGGAAGCTTTGTGACAAAACAGGCATTAAAACCGAAATTTGCAAGGGATACCGCCACGTTTGCCTCTCCACCGCCATAGGTCGCGCCGAAGCTTTCCGCCTGCACAAAACGATAATATCCTTCCGGTGCCAGCCTTAACATGATCTCACCGAATGTAACCACTTTTTTTCCCATATTCTGCTTCATTTTTATCCTCATACCTTTCCGCAGTCTGCCGGCTTTGTACCGCAGACACAAATTCGCGTCATTTACTTCTGATATCAGACACCAGTCTTACTGCTTCAGCAGTCAGTTTCTTTACTATATCAAATTCTTCGTTTCTGATCAGATCCGCTTTTACCATCCAGCTTCCTCCACATGCCACAATTCTGTCGTAAGACAGATATTTCTCAAGATTGGCTGCATTAATACCACCAGTAGGCATAAACTTAATATCCGTATAAGGCGCTGCCAGAGCTTTGATCGTATCAATACCGCCGAACTGCTCTGCCGGAAAAAATTTGATAACCTCCAGTCCGCGTTTTACTGCCTGTGCCACTTCCGATGGCGTAATACATCCCGGGAATACCGGAATACTTCTCTCAAGACAGTGATCCACGATCTCCGGATCAAATCCCGGACTGACAATAAACTTAGCTCCTGCACCTATGGCACGGTCGGCCTGCTCTATGGTAAGCACCGTCCCTGCCCCGACGAGCATTTCAGGAAATTCCTTTACCATGCTCCTGATCGATTCTTCTGCGGCTTCTGTCCGGAATGTAACTTCCGCACAGGGAAGCCCTCCTTCACACAATGCCGCTGCCAAGGGCCGGGCATCTTTTGCATCATTCAGTACAACTACCGGAACCACTCCCAGTTCCTGTATCATTTCCAGCTCACTCATCATTTTCGCCGTTCCTTTCAAATTCACAAATATATTGTAAATAATTTATCAAACTTTTCCACTCATCCTCCCTCATACATATTTTTCCAATGTTTTGCGGACTGCTCCCCGTCCTGCAATCAGTTCCTTGAAATAGCCGCATACCTTATCAGCCATACCCGCCTCATACAGATCCACACCAAATATCTTGACATTTTCCATGATCGGTCTCAGGATATCTTCCACATCCGTATCTCCAAGTCTGATTCTTTCTATCTGTGGACAAAGTTCCCCAAGCAGAGGATCCGGGCTCAGTTCAAATGGCTGTCCTTCGTCATCTACCGCCATCAGATATCTCATCCATCCCGCAAACACGAGCGGGATCATCTGCAGATCATCTGTCTTTAAGTTTTCGTCTGCTGCATAAGCCTTAATCGTCTCCCCAAACCGGATTGCCAGTTTCTGGGATGTGTCTGTTGCGATCCTTTGTGGTGTGTCCGGCATAAACGGATTCGGCACACGCACCTTAAGTACTGTATCTATGAATTCCCTCGGGCTTAAGATTCCCGGATCGACTACCACCGGAAGCCCTTCCTTGTAACCCACTGTCTCCACCAGCTTTACCAGTTCCCTATCCTTCATCTCATCAGAGATTTTCCGGTATCCAAGCAGACAGCCGAATATCGCAAGGCAGGTATGCAGAGGATTCAGGCAGGTACATACCTTCATTTTTTCTACTTTATCCACCGTTGCACGGTCTGTAAAGATAATGCCGCCCTGAGTCAGATCCGGTCGTCCGTTCGGGAAATCATCTTCGATGACCAGATATTCTGTTTCTTCCGCATTAACAAATGGTGCCACATATGTATTTTTAGTGGTAATCACCGGTTCCAGCTCTTCCACGCCGTCTTCTCTCAAAACAGCCTCCACGGAAGCATCCGGTCTGGGCGTGATCTTATCGATCATACTCCATGTGAAAGATACTTTTCCGGAATCAATATATTCCATAAATCCGGCATCCGCCTTTCCGCTTTCCGTCCATGCTCTTGCAAATGCCGAGACTGCCGCATATAATTTATCCCCGTTATGGGAGCAGTTATCCGTGCTGACCATGGCGATGGGTTTCTCTCCCGCACAGTATCTTGCATAGAGCAGAGAAGCAACCTTTCCCATGTAGCTTGCCGGTCTCTCCGGTCCCGCCGTAAAATCTGCCGCCACATCCGGCAGCCGTTCTCCTTTTCCGTCAGTGAGACTGTAACCTTTTTCCGTGATCGTAAAGGTAGCCATCTGCAGGGAATCCTTTCCAAAGATCTCTTTCAGTCTTCCGTATGCCTTATCATTACCTGAATCTAAAGGCAGCGCCTCCGCCACGCTTCCGATCACTTTTTTGTCGATCGTCCCATCTGATTTCAGCGTCACTGCAATCCCCAGATTATCGTGTGTATCATACATCTTTTCCACGATTTCATAATCGAAACCTTCCGCGACAATAATACCTCTGTCCAGCGTTCCGTCATTCAGCATTTTCTCTGCGATCGCGGCATGAAAGGCACGGAACAGATTACCTGCACCGAAGTGAACCCAGAACGGGTTTGCTTTTGTTGCCTTTCTCATCTTGCTGATGTCGTACCGTGGAAGACTATATCCCTTTTCTTCCCATTGTTTCCTATCCGATATTCCTTGTATATCAACTTTCATCACACGCTCCATTTCTGCGCACATCCTTATGCATCATTAATTTGTACCAAATGCACACAAGCCATATTTTCTATTTTCCTGCTACTGACGATTTTTCAATTGCTTCCCACAGACCGTTGAGATAAGCTGCGCCAAGCGCACGGTCATAAAGCCCATATCCGGGCATTGCGACCTCATCCCAGATCATACGCCCGTGGTCAGGACGAATGGGGCCGGTAAACCCGATATCATACAGGGCTTTCATGATTTCATACATATCGAAACTTCCGTCGGCGGAAAGATGGGCCGCTTCTTCAAAGTTGTCGGGTGTAATAAACTTTAAGTTCCGCACATGGGCAAAATGAATTCTTCCTTTCAGGGATCGTATCATATCAGGCAGGTCATTCTCCAGATTTGTACCATACGAACCGGAACAGAATGTTACGCCGTTATGCGGGTTATCCACCATTTTCATCATACGGAGAATATTTTCCTTATTGATGATAATGCGTGGAAGTCCGAATACGCTCCATGCCGGATCATCCGGATGGATCGCCATGTTGATATCGTATTTATCACAGACCGGCATGATCCTTTCCAGAAAATATTTCAGGTTCTCAAATAATTTTTCATCATCAATATCTTTGTACATCTCAAACAGCTCTTTTACATGAGCCATGCGCTCCGGCTCCCACCCCGGCATTACCGTTCCGTTCATATCCCCGGCAATAGACTCAAACATCTTCTCCGGATCAATGGCGTCCACAGCTTCCTGTGTATATGCGAGCACTGTTGACCCGTCCGGTCTTACGCGCGCCAATTCCGTACGCGTCCAGTCGAATACCGGCATGAAATTGTAACATACCAGATGAATATCTTCCTGTCCCAGATTCTCAAGGGTTTTGATATAATTCTCAATATACTGTTCCCTCTCCGGTACGCCGGTTTTGATCGCATCATGAATGTTGACGCTCTCTATGCCCGCAATATGCAGACCTGACGCCTCCACCTCATCGATCAATCCGCGTATCCGCTCTCTGCTCCACACCTCTCCCGGACTCGTATCATACAATGTTGTAATGACCCCTTTTACACCCGGTATCTGGCGGATCTGTTTCAATGTTACCGTGTCACACTTGGAGCCGTACCATCTTAGTGTCATCTCCATGTCTATGTCCTCCGTTAATCGGTTTTATATTCTAAGCCTGCAGATAGAATTTCTGCAGAACATGAAATGCCATCTTCTTATACTTCTTATCCGCAGAACACAGCCCCTTCCGGTTATAATAATTCTGAATATAGCTGGTTCTTCTCGGACATCGGAAATCATATAAGATCCAAGGTGTCATTCCCTTGATGTAATCGATCTTTCGTAATACTTCGATCTGCCTCTCATATACATACGCCTGACATTCCTCCGTCCCCTTATCTGTCACGGTTCCGTGATGACCTGCCAAAGCATCTGCCCCGAATTCCGTAATAATAACCGGCTTCTCCGGTCTGCTGTTTGCCATAAGCTGCGGAAGCTTCTCGAAATCAGGTGTATACCAGCCGCAATATTCATTGATACCGATCACATCCAGATACTCAATCAAGCGGTCTGCTATCACATTTTTCTCGCCGTCAACAAGACATGCTGCCGACACCAGACGGTTTCCGCCTTCTTTGTGTGCACACCCGGCAAGACTGCTCATAAACTTTAACCGTTCGTCCGTATCGGCATTCTCATTGCCTACAGACCATATAATCACACTCGCCCGATTCCAGTCACGTCTCATCAATTCCCTCATCTGATTTTCGGCATCCTCGTAAGTCTTGTCTCTTTCAAACCGAATTGCCCAGTACACGGGAATTTCCTCCCAGAGAAGCATCCCCATCTCATCTGCAAGCTTTGCCATTCTTTCGCTGTGCGGATAATGTGCAACCCGCATGAAATTACATCCAAGTTCCTTTGCCAGCAGAATATTCTCAGTTCTTTCTGCGTCTGTCAATGCCTTTCCGTTTTCTACACTTTCCTCATGGCAGCTGATTCCGCGCAGGAACACAGGACTGCCATTTAGAATAATCTCGCCCTTCTCTACTTTAATTTCACGAAATCCTACCCTGTCACTGACAGAATCATCCATATATGATACTGTTACATCATATAATCTGGGCTTATCCGGTGACCATAACTCAGGCCCTGCTTCTATAACAAGAGTCCCTGCTCCGTCCACAACGGAAATCTGCGATCTGATCCCTAACTCTTCAATGCACAGCACGGCTTCCCCTGAAAGCTCCTCTGACAGCTTCACTTCTGCCTGTATTTTGCTAAATGTTCCGTCGGGAACAAGTGCGATCTGAAAATCTTTGATATAGACCTTCGGAAGATAGATCAACTCAATATCCCTGTATACTCCCCCATAGTTAAACCAGTCCGTATTCTCGGTCGGAACCTGCGTTTCCCTTCTGGTGCTGTCAACGACGAGCATGATTCTGTTGTCTGCTTGCAAAACATCAGTAATATCAAAATAACCGGGTGTTGAACCGCCTCTGTGCATTCCCACATAGGTTCTGTTTACAAACACACGACACAGATAATTTGCAGCTCCCACTTTCAGGACCACTCTTTCCTCTCTGTTTCCGCAATGAGAGAATTTTCTGGTAAATACCATGCTGCCGTCATATAGTAGAAATCTTTCATCCAAAGTATTCCAGCAGCAAGGCAGAGACATCACCGGCCACTCGTCAAAAGAATAATCCAGCGGAAGCGTATAGCCGTTTTCATCAAACTGTCTTTCTTTGAACCACTGCTGCCTTAAACATGTATCATACTGATCCACGGCATACTGCCATTCCCCATTCAATAAAACCTTCTTCCTTCCGGAATCAAATATCATTGTATCTGCTGTTGCCTGTTTCCCCTCATACTGCTGTGTATAATCTTCCAAATGAATATCTGACATATAAATTTTCGGTTTTTCCATGCTCTTTTCCTCCACATTAAACAATACTGACTTCTACTCGATATGTTTTCCCGTCCTGATAAGGCAGAACTGCCTTGTCAAATAATCGTCCGTCCACAGATACAGCGGCTTCTTCTCCACGTTTAATCGTTATATCATAAACCGCATTCCGGTATCGTCTTCTACACTTTACCTGATCCCACCCGGACGGAAGTAACGGATGAATACGCAATCCCCACACGGTACTTTCCACTCCTAACAGTTCCTCCACTAACAACATGTACATCCATGCGGCGGTGCCCGTGCCATAATGTTGGCTGGAACGCCCGAAATTATCGGATTCCCTTAAGCCATAATAATAATTTGCCAGATAAATCGGAAGCTGTAAACTCTGGGAAGGCATATTCTCAGGATTCGTCGGAAGCGTTCTCCACAAAGTCTCATAGAAACCTTCCGCATCACCTTCCTTCGCTTGTGCAAACGCCATAAACATAGAAGCATGACAGTATACCGATCCGTTTTCCGTAGTGCCGGATTTCTTCACGCTGATTCGTCCCCAGTGCGGATTCCATTCCCGAAACGGCGGATCGAGTATGATCGGACCAAAGGGTGTTGCAAGCTGCCCGAATGCCTCCCCCAGAAGCTTCATTCTTTCCTCATCTGCAATTCCTGCCAGAACAGCCCATGACTGCGTATTCAGAAACAATCTGTCATGACTGTCTCCGAGTATCGTTCCGTCATCGTGGATGGCAGCTGCATACCATTTACCGCCCCATGCATGTTCGTTCAGCGCACTTTCCATGCGTTCTGCCGACGCCGTCAACTCATTTGTTTCCTCCGGATCGCTTTCCAGATAAATAAGTATTTTTCGTGTCGCATACACCAATGCCATAGAAAGCCATACTGACTCTCCTTTGCCTTCCCTGCCGACGCCGTTGATCGGATCATTCCAATCCCCGTCGCCCATCAGACACAGTCCATGTATCCCCACGCTTTGGTACAAATAATGCAGTGCTTTCAGCAAATGCTCTAAGACCGTCCCATCACCTCCGTCCAGATAGGGAACCTTCTTATATAACACATCCTCTTCGCCCTTTTGCCGGGCATATATTTCAGTACAGATAACCAGCCAGACCGGTGCGTCCGTGTGGTTTAACAGGCACAGCCCTCTTGGTGGTGCGCCTGTCGTATCGTGCCACTGCCGGAGCGATCCGTCCCTTTTCTGTAACCGCATCACATCTAAAATATATTTCTCCGCCTCTTCCGGGGCAATCATGGCATACCCCATTGCATCCTGAAGCTGATTTCTGACCGGACAATAAGAGCTCCCGCGATTCTGTCTGGTCAACAATGTGATCTGCTTTTTCAACCAGTAATTCCCGAATACGTTCAGATTCTCATCCGGCGTCTCCATAAAGAAACGCTCCTCCGTTTCTTTCCATGCCTTTTGCAGAATCGACCGCTCCTCCTCCACATAGACACCACCGAACTTTCTCTTCTGCTCAAAAATCTGCTCTTTCGTCACCGCAGCGCCCGCCTCCAGAAAGAGTACAACTTTCTCATTCGGTCTTATCACGAAATTATGGCACAGGGCTCCGCAAAAATCTTCCGCTTCCCCCCTTTTTCCGCTCAGCACGCCTTCTTTGACTCCCTGCGGAATATGGGTTTCACCGAAACTTCCGAAGAAACGCCGTCTGCTCATATCACAGGAGTCCGGCTCACGATCCGAAAACAGATAGAAATATGCCGCCTCCTTCTCCACTTTCTCCTTCTCCTCATACAACGCATGATACGGAAAGGCATATTTGATGATCACCTGCTCCTCCTCGTCATATACGCATTCACCGCCCATGACTCCGTGATCATAAAATCCAAATACGGTATATAAGGAAATCTCCCGCTCTTCCTTGTTTTGATTCCGTAAGGATAAAGACCACAGCTCCTTATTCCCGACGGCCGGCACCATCACTTCTATCGTAGTCTCTATTCCCTCACAGACAGAATGCAGTGTCGTACTCCACAAACCGTGCTCACAGGAATAAGAATCATAGTCTTTTCCTAACGGAAGAAAATTCGGATTCCATATCTTTCCCGATTTTCTATCTGCAAGATAAAAATACCTCTCCTGACAGATACATGGTGTCCTGTTATAACCGTTTACCAACTGCCCGCTTCCCTGCAGCGTCTGATCCATTTCCAGATAATATGTATCGTTATATAAGAAATTCTTCCATGGGGCAGGTGTGTGTGGAGTCACAATCTCATACTTCTTTCCGCCCTCCGTAAAATGTCCATATTCCATCTTCTTTACCTCTCCATCTACATTTTGACAGCGCCTTCTGTCACCCCGGCAATTACCCATTTACTGGTACATACATAAACGATAATGACCGGAATAATTGCAAGACTCGCGCCTGCCAACAGAAGTCCCCATTCCGTTGCCGCTTCTCCGGCGGAATCTTTAAGCGCAATTACCGCAACTACCAGCTGCTGAATCTTTGTATTTGTAAATGTCATAACATACGGCCAGAAGAAATCATTCCAGATCCGATTGAAAAAGATGACTGAAAAGGTTCCGATCATCGGCTTCGCCAGCGGAATCCCCATATAGAAGAACCGTTGAAATATATTACATCCATCCAGTTCTGCCGCCTCGTTAATCTCTTTGCCCTGACTTCTGAAGTACGCTTCAAAGACGAATACCTCTGCACCCGCGGTTATGATCGTTCCCAGTATAATGGACAGTCTGGTTCCGGTTATTCCCAGTGAGCGCATGACCTCAAGCTTCGGATATAAAGTCATGGGACCTAAAGATACAAACATCGTAGCCATGATCAGAAACCGAATGAGCTTTTTCCCCGGAAAATCCTGACACGCCATGCAATATCCCAAAACACAGATATTAAACATGGATATTACAGTTCCGACTGTAGAATACATCACACTGTTTCCGAGATACCCAACAAAATTTGCTTCCTTGAACGCCCTTGTATAATTATTCCAGACAACCTCTTTCGGAAAAAAAGTACTTTCCGTTAAGAGTTCGGATACTGGTTTTAACGATCCCATAATGCTGAATATAATCGGGAACAGAACAATGATACTTACGATGATCAAAAAAATATAGATCAATATCTGCCCTGCTGATTTTTTAAATTTACTATTCATAATTCACACCTCAGTCATATTGCATTTTTTCTGTTACCACGTTGTAAATCGCTGTGATAATACCTACGATAACTGCAGAAACTACTGCAACCGCAGCGCCCATTCCATATTGTGCCGTTGTGCCGCTCGGGAAGAACAGATTATAAATATACATAAAAGTCAACTCTGTTGTATGATTAGGTCCGCCTTTGGTCATAACGAAATAGGAGCCCATTGCCTTTAAGCATCCCACAAGTGAAAGCATAATGATCACCTGTCCCATTCTTGCCATCATAGGAATCGTGATATAGCGAAGTCTCTGAAAATCGGTTGCCCCGTCTATGCTGGCACTCTCATACACATCCTTCGGAATATTGGTCAGACCCGCAATAAAAAATAACATATTCAGTCCGAAGTAGATCCACGCATCCGCAAGTATACCTACGATAAACGCGCTCTTCGTATTGGCAAGAAAATTATAGTACTGCGGAACCGCCCCTATATTTGACAGATACTTTGTCAAAATTCCATTGTATGGATTCAGCATAATGGTGAATACCATAAAAATTGCAAAACTCGGCAGGATCTGCGGCATATAGAACAATGTTTTGAAAAAAGTACGTCCCTTGATCTTGCTGGTGACAAATAAGGCACAAAAAAAGGCAAGAGGAATCTCGATCAAAGTTTTTATCACTGCATATGTCAATGTCCTGCCCCATGAAGACCAATACACCGCATAGGGATTCCCTGCCTCACTAAAAATCGCTTTAAAGTCAAAAAGTTTCTTAAAATTGCTCAGTCCCACAAAAATCGGTATCGTCGTACCATCGTAATTATACAGACAATACTTTAATGCCCATATGATCGGATAAACGCCCATTACCAGAAACAAAATCATTGTTGGCGCCAGAAGAATGTACGTAGGTACATTCCTTCTGGCTTTTTTTGCCACACCTTTGAGATGACTTTGTTTACCGGCAGCATTTTTTTCGTATGCTTTCTTTCCAGTTTTCATATACATCTCTTCCTTATTTTACTATATCCTATTCTCTGTTTCTACTGCAATGCCTTCCACTCATCGGCTGTCAGATACTTAATATTTTCAGGATCGATCGCCTGTTTCGGATCAAAATTCTCGATAGACATTATCTTTCCCTGGAATCCGATCTTAACATCAGATACTTCCGCCTTCTGTTCGTCCATCTTGGCCTGCTCATACAAGCCATTATTATAACGTGCAGACAATTCCTCTAATGTCGCTCCGGCATCCATGCCCGGATTACTGATCAGCGTTGCCAGTGTTGTTGCTTCATTATCACCTGAAATCTGTACACTCAGGTTCACGTTAGATACCGGCACCATATCCTCTGACGGATTATAGCTTACCCACTGTGTATATTCAGATGCCGGTTTATTAGCAGCTTCCTCTAACGCCCACGGCAGAATAGACATATCCGTTGCCTTTGATAACATTTCCGACTGATAGTCTTCACCAAGCATGAACTCAACAAATTTTGCGGCAGCCTCCTTATGTTCACTTGTGGAAGAAAGCATATAGTTCGCTGAATCACGCAGGCACAGTGCGCCTTTATTCTCTCCGGCCATAGCTGAAGGCCAATCAAAAACATCCCAATCGCAGCTTGCTTCAAATTGATCATTAATTGCTGCGCAATCCCATGAAACAGAAGGTAAAATACCGATTTTTCCTGCTGCAAACTGTGCACGGACGCCATCATTATCAAGCGTCTCTGCTCCGGGGAAAGTAAGTCCTTCTGCGATCATCTGTCTGAATAAACTAATATACGGTTCCATATATGTGAAATCATAGGCATTCTTCCGGAAATCATATCCCATCTTGTAATATCCTTCGTATGCGCCGATCGGCTCCGTGATAAAAGCCACTGCCGATCCGGAAGGTGCACTGCTGAGTCCGAATCCGTAATACTCTCCATTGCCTGCCTCAGTGATCTTCTTTGCGCACTCATATACTTCATCCCATGTTTTCGGTGTTTCCGTAATTCCTGCCGCTTCAAACAATTGCTTATTGTATGCCATCTTGTAAGTTTTGGCTCCCCATACAAAAGCGTATGTATTCAATTCGCCGTCAACTTCCACTTTATAGGTATACGGGTCGATCTTCTCTTTAAAATCAGCGGATAAATAATTATCCCACGGCTCAATCCATCCGTTACTCAGAGCTTCCGTCACATCCTGTACGCCATGAAGAATATCCGGTGCCTGTCCCGATTGGATTGCGGTTTTTAATGCCGTCTGCCACTCTCCTGTTTTCAATACCACTTCTACAGTAATATTGTCTTCATTCGTCTCATTAAATTTCTCCACCATTGGTTCAATGGCTGTCATGGATCCCGATGTCCATGTAAAATACTGAATCGTCACCGGCTCTTTATTGCTGCCGCTGTCTGAACTCTCCGTATCGGCGTTTACTCCCTGATTTGAAGTACTTCCTGCCTGTTTCGCTTCAGCGCTGCCTCCCGTACTTCCACATCCTGATAATACGGACATCGTCATCGCTGCTGTACAGATCACAGCCAGCACCTTATTCATTATGTTCTTTTTCACTTTTGATTCCTCCTTGTTTTTTGATAATTCCATTCTAAACAAAGACAGCGAAAAAAACTTATGACCCATGTGTAAAAACTTCCGCCGCTTATTAATACCATTTATTGCTTTTCTTCCTGATACTTCTTGTATACCTTAGAGAAATATCTCCCGTCTTTGTAGCCCAGCTCCTGTGCGATCTGATTTAAGTTATACTGTTCTGTCTTCATCAATTCTGCCGCCCGCTCCATCTTGATCCTCACCACATAATCTTTGAAGTTCTCCCCATGCTCCTTAAACAGAAAACTCAGATAATTGGGACTGACGAACACGGCATCCGCCACCGTGATCAATGACACATCGCCGGACATATTCTGTTTCACATACTTCTCGGCTTTCTCAATGATACCTTCATTCCGCAGAATACGGTTATTGTTGATCCTGTCCGCAATATCATACAGAACTCTGCTTACCTTTCTCTCCAGTTCCTGCAGCGTCGATAATTTCTTTCTTCTTCCCATATCCGCTATCAATTCTTCAAGCTCCGTAAAAAAATCATCCTCAAACACGGAACCGTCTTCCTTCAGAAAAATCAACAGATAGGTAAGAAACATTTTAATCGTTTCAATAATAAAGTCCTGTCCCTTGGACACATAATTCTCCAGAGCTTCAAAATACTTCCTAAGCTCTCTATCCGTTCCAGTACCATCACCTATCTTGATACACAAAAGCAAATCTTCCTGCTGTGCAAAAAAAAGACCTTCCCCATGCTCGTCCTTTGCCATATCACCGATATACACAGTGCTCATATTTCCCATAAAAAAACGAAAATTCAGTGCCCTTTCCGCCTCTCGGTATGCTTTGGGCAGATATAAAATATTATTTATCATCCTTCCGATTCCAAAACTCACTGATTCTTCCCGCCGCTCTTTCATTTCTATCTGAATACGTTCCGCTTTCCCCTGTAAATACGTCACAGTATCCTTCTTGGAAATATCCGCAGAATAATTTAATACGATCACAACCCGGTCTTTTAAATCATCAAATACAATACACCGATATTCATTTCCGATTATTTCCTCACAGAGTTCTCGCAACTGGAGCTGGGATATCCGGAACAGGTCTTCTTCTTCAGGTTTATGATCCAGTTCCGCGATCATCACCGCTATATTTTCTGCATCAACAGCCACTTGGAGATAATCCATCTGCTGCCTTATTCTCTTTTCGTCCCGCTCTCGTCCGTTCAGCAGTTGGTTCATAAAGTGTTCCCGTAAGATCGGAATACTCTTTTCCAGCTTTATCTTTAAAAGTTCCTCATCCGCTTTCTTCTTCCGCTCCGCCAGTATTTCTTCCTTTACCCTCAGCACTACCTCTAGCAGTTTTTCCATACGGGCAGGCTTCAATAAATAGTCACAGGCATGGTACTCCATTGCTTTCTTCACATATTCAAACTCTTCATGTCCGGACAATAAAATCACCCTGATATCCGCATACTGCTCATATACGGTTCTCGTCAGCTCAATTCCGTCCATGACCGGCATAACAACATCAGAGAGAATGATATCCGGTTTCTCCCTTTGTATCTGCTGCAATGCAGCCTGTCCGTTTTCTGCTGCCCCTACAATCTGAATATCATACTCTTCCCAGTTTCCTACCTTACAGATTCCCTCGCGAAGAATCTTCTCATCCTCAACGACTAGCATTTTCATCATCTGTATGCCCACCCCTTTCCTCAACTTTACCTCCGGAAAAATTCATCGGAAAACAAATCCGTACCTTTGTTCCCTCCGTAATTTCTGTGTCAAACCAGACGCCGTATGATTCTCCTGCATAGAGTTGGATTCTCGCCTTTACATTTTCTATCGCATATCCGTAACTCCCACCACCCTGTGTCTGTCCGCTGTTGATCTCCTCACGCTTCTCTATGGACATTCCGCCTCCGTTATCCGCAATATCAATGATGATATCTTCCTCTTGTCTAAACACACGGATATCGATCTTCCCTTTTTCCGTCATACCTTCAAATCCATGCAGCAGTGAATTTTCTACAAAGGGCTGCAGGATCAGTTTCGGAACGCTGTATTTAACAAGTGTCTGATCTATTGAGATCCGATAGTCAAATTTGTCGTCCATCCGCCTTTTCTGGATCTCCAGATATTTTTTGACATGTTCTGCCTCTCTCTCCACTGTAGTAATATCTTCTCCCTTATTTAAACTCAGCCGGAAGAAATCCGCCAGATCCGCTATCAGATTTGCCGAACTGTCATTTCCCTCCATCTTATCCATCCAGTAGACCATATCCAGCGTATTATATAAGAAATGCGGATTGATCTGTGCCTGAAGCGCTTTTAATTCTTCGATCTGCTTCTGCTTTTCTGCCTGTTTTACTTCCTCGATCAAATTTGCTGTTTTCTGTACCATGGCTGCAAATCTTCTTCCTAAATAAGCAACTTCATCATTATATTTTGGCACAAAGGTAACGACCATATTATTATCCACAACCTCGTCCATCGATTTCGCCAGCGTCCGTATCGGTGTCACGACAGTGCGGGAAATAAACGACGCAATACCGATAACAATAACGACTGAAATAACGAAAATAAACACTGCAGCAGTTTGTATCTGTTTCGCCTGCCTATATAAAATATTCATATCATACAGATAAACAATACTCCAATCCGCAAGATCAATTTTGCGAATGTTGATTCCCACACGCCCCTCTATTAGCTCTCCCTCAAAGATTCCTGAAGTGTTGCCCCTAATCTCATCAGTCAATGCATCAACATCTTCCTCTGTAAGCCAGTCAATACTTTCTTCGGAAACGACTACATCTCCCTGATCATCAAAAATCATCACACTGGTCTGGCGCTTGATCGCTTCCTTATGAATCTGTTTCTGCAGCCACGACTTCTTCAACCGAAAAATTAATACGCTGTAGTCTTCATTCTCTTCCGAAAGATATCCGACATCAGGATTTACGGAATTTTCTCCGTTCGTGTAATAGAATGATCTCACAATACTGAAATATTCCTTGTCCGGTTCAAAATCTCCATATAGGATCCTGTTCTTATTCTCCATGCATACATCATAATAAACGGACTTCTGAAACTGTGCCCAGTCATATTCCGGTCTGTATTCACTGGAATAAACTTCGCCATTGTGGAACAGATAGACGTCGTCGAGCTGCGTGCTGTTCCTTATCTTAATATCCATAAAATAGTTTGTAAGTTCACTGCTCAATTCCACCTTCTGAACAGGCGTCTTCACCCCTGATACACTGTTTCTGTACAAATCAATAAATTGATTATCCGAAAAAATGTTGATAAACTCTCCATTGATTCCTTTAACCTGCGTACTGATATCTTTTTCCAAATATTCAAGCGAATCGCTTAGAATCGCCATCTCCTTCTTTTTCAGCAGATCTACCGTAAAGTGATAGGAATATAACGTAATTCCTCCCACCAATATAACTGCAAACAATGTATACAATACTATCATTCTCATTCTCAGTGAGGTATTCATGAAAAATCTCTTCAGTATCATCGGCTTCCCTCTCTTTATCTGTGTGATATATTGATTTTAACACTATTATTGCCGCTGTTGTAATTTTTCTGTGACAATGCGCTGAAATAGCAGACCATATTCCCATAATATAAAACCCTGTTTGCAGATATGCCGCATTAAGATTTTCTTTGCTTAGTATCTGCTCCATAAGACTACTTGTGTCCATGCGTTGTTTCCTTTCTGCCCCTTTTGCCGTTGCCGCCTTTGAGGTCATCGACAGGCGTATGCTTCAGCTACGAAGTGGAACGTACTGCAACTGATTGATTGTTCAGCCCTTCGCTCCGTTCCCATTACAGGAACTTCTAATTGAACTCTTTCCCTCCATGCACCTGCCGCATTTACTCGTACTTCCGGCAACCTTTTGGACTTCAGTGTTTTTAGCCACCTTATCCACATTTCCAAGCCCTATATGCGGTTCCTGTCCGTCAGGTCAGAGGTTTGCCTTACAGCTTCCTTCAGATTCCACCTCACGATGGACACCCTTGCTGTTCAGCTATATACTTCCTCGTTGCCTAGGCGTATTCGGGACTTTCACCCGTTAGAGCGCGCCCATGGCGCGCAAACAAAAATAGCGGCAATCTTCTGACTGCCACTAAAAAAGCCGCTGATAATATGCGGCCGTCTCCATGCTGTAATATTTTTACAGCATACCATATTCAGTTTTTACGATACGTTCCTACCAAGTGCACTTGCCTGATGAACGCTGTTTATTTTCTTTCGCTGCCAATATTCTTTTCTCCCCCTGTCACAGTCCAT
>JAAUZY010000095.1 GCA_014804355.1 Lachnospiraceae bacterium | reverse complement strand
CGTTCCTAACAGCACAGGTGCTGCTAAAGCTATCGGTCTGGTTATTCCTGAGCTGAACGGCAAATTGATCGGTTCCGCACAGCGTGTTCCTACTCCTACAGGTTCTACAACAATCCTTGTAGCAACTGTTGAGAAGTCCGTAACCAAGGAAGAGATCAATGCAGCTATGAAAGCAGCAGCTACAGAGTCCTTCGGATACAATGAGGACGAGATCGTATCTTCCGATATCGTTGGAAGCACATACGGCTCTATCTTCGACGCTACACAGACCATGGTTGGCGAAGACAATCTGGTACAGGTTGTTTCCTGGTATGACAATGAGAACAGCTACACATCCCAGATGGTTCGTACAATCAAGTACTTCTCTGAGTTAGCATAAGAGTAAATTCCTTCGGAATTAACAAATCGAGCAATGCACGATTGCGAGATTTGCTTCGCAAACTCGAAAGCATATAAGAGGTAAATTATAGAGGCTCGGCCGTTGGGCCGGGTCTCTTTTTTCAAAAAATATATTAGGAGGGTTATACAAATGGCATTAAATAAGAAAACTGTAGACGACATTAATGTTAAAGGAAAACGCGTTCTTGTAAGATGCGACTTTAACGTACCTTTAAAGGAAGGCAAGATTACTGACGAGACACGTATCGTTGCAGCGCTTCCTACGATCAATAAGCTGATCGCGGACGGCGGTAAGGTTATTCTTTGCTCTCACTTAGGTAAGGTTAAGAACGGCCCGAACGAAGGCGAGTCCCTTGCACCTGTTGCAGAGAGACTTTCCGAGAAATTGGGTAAGCCCGTTAATTTCGTAGCAGATTACAATGTAACCGGTGAGGCTGCTACAGCAGCAGTGGCAGCTATGAACGAAGGTGATGTTGTACTTCTTCAGAATACCCGTTTCCGTGGCAAAGAAGAGACTAAACCTTCAGATGCAGGAGAGGCATTCGCTAAGGAATTGGCAGACCTGGCAGATGTTTATGTATGTGATGCTTTCGGTTCTGCACATAGAGCGCATGCATCCGTAGCTGTTGTTACAAAATATATCTCTGAAAAAGGCGGCGAGAACGCAGTTGGTTACTTAATGCAGAAAGAGATCGATTTCTTAGGAAATGCGGTTGAAAATCCGGTAAGACCTTTCGTAGCGATCCTCGGCGGCGCTAAGGTAGCTGATAAGTTGAACGTTATCAACAACCTGCTTGAGAAATGTGATACACTGATCATCGGCGGCGGTATGGCGTTCACGTTCCTGAAGGCTCAGGGAATGGAGATCGGTAACTCTTTAGTAGACGATGAGAAACTTGATTACTGTAAAGAGATGATGGCTAAGGCTGAGAAGCTGGGCAAGAAACTGCTTCTTCCGATCGACACAACAGTAGCAGCAGGTTTCCCGAACCCGATCGATGCTGAGATCGAAGTAGAAGTAGTAGATGCTGACAAGATTCCGGCAGATAAAGAAGGTCTGGATATCGGTACGAAGACGGCTGAGCTGTATGCTGACGCTGTGAAATCTGCTAAGACAGTAGTATGGAACGGACCGATGGGCGTATTCGAGAACCCGATTCTTGCAAAAGGTACGATCGCGGTAGCGAAATCTTTGGCTGAGACTTCCGCAACAACGATTATCGGCGGCGGCGACAGTGCAGCAGCAGTTAACCAGTTAGGCTTTGCTGACAAGATGTCCCACATCTCTACGGGCGGTGGCGCTTCCCTTGAGTTCTTAGAGGGCAAAGCACTTCCCGGCGTTGTTGCTGCAGATGACAAATAAAACAGAATAGAAAATAAGGAGAACAACACAATGGCAAGAAAGAAAATTGTAGCCGGCAACTGGAAGATGAATATGACTCCCAGCGAGGCGGTAAAGTTATGTGATGAGTTGAAAGATCTGGTAAAATCCGATGATGTTGACGTAGTATACTGCGTACCCGCAATCGACATCGTACCGGTTGTAGAGGCTGTTAAAGGCACTAACGTAGAAGTTGGCGCAGAGAATATGTACTTCGAGGAGAAGGGTGCATATACGGGCGAGATCTCCGCAGCTATGATTAAAGATGCCGGCGCTAAGTATGTTATCATCGGACACTCCGAGAGACGTGATTATTTCAAGGAGGACGATGCTTTACTGAATAAGAAAGTAAAGAAGGCTTTCGAGGCAGGTCTTACACCGATTCTTTGCTGTGGTGAGACATTAGAGCAGAGAGAGATGGGTGTTACCATGGACTGGATCAGACTGCAGATCAAATCTGACCTCACAGAGATCACAGCAGATCAGGTGAAGAGCATGGTGATCGCATACGAGCCTATCTGGGCGATCGGCACAGGCAAGACAGCTACTACAGAGCAGGCTGAGGAAGTATGTAAGGGGATCCGTGAGTGTATCGCAGAGATCTACGATGCAGCTACCGCTGACGCAGTTCGTATCCAGTATGGCGGTTCCGTGAATGCCGGCAATGCGGCAGAGCTGTTCGCACAGCCCAATATCGATGGCGGTCTGGTAGGCGGCGCTTCTTTGAAGGCTGACTTCGGTAAGATCGTAAATTACAAATAATAAGTTTTTCGCAAAATTCTGATAGTTAAAGAATGCAGTAAAATAGGGGTATCAAGGGAAAATTAATCCGTTGATATCCCTTTTTTGTATGGATAATCCATTATATGGTTATTCCATGTCATATTTTTATCATTTTGTGCACCTTTTTAATATACGTGAATTGAAAGAATTAGTAAGATACAGATGGATAAGTATAAATAGCGAATATTTTGGATAAGCGCTAAAGGAGAAAGGTACCATGACTGAGAAAGAGTTTTCAAAGCTGTCGCGGAGGGAGTTGCTTAAATTGCTGCTTATGCAGGTCCGGGAACAGAACCAACTCGAAGAGCAAATGGCTGAGATGACTAAGCAGGTTCACGAATGGGAGGAAAGCTGTGGGCGTTTGGAACAAAATCTGAATGCCAAGAATGGGCAGATAGCGGAGTTAGAAAGATATCTGGGTGAAAAGGACAATCAAATCAGGGAGCTGAAGGGCTGTATATCTGAAAGGGACGATCAGATCAAAAAGTTAGAAGGCTGTATATCTGAAAGGGACGATCAGATCAAAAAGTTAGAAGGCTGTATATCTGAAAAGGACGGTCAGAGCAAAGCGTTGGGAGACTGTATATCTGAAAAGGATGACCAGATAGAAGCACTGAGAGGCTGTATATCTGAAAAAGATGAACAGATTGAGCAATTGGAAGTTTGTATTGGCGAAAATGATAGGCAGATTGATAAAATGGAAGAGTATTTGCTCGTACAGCGCAGTCAGATTGAGGAGTGTAAAGCGCGGCTGAGTGATAAGGACAACAGGATTCGGAAGTTGGAAGATACCCTGGTATACGAACGTGAAGCGGCGCAGAAGACTGCGGATCAATATGCAGAGAATATTGCATTGCTTGCCCAGACGTATGACGATGAGGGCAAAGACATTTGGAATAAGGGAAAAAAGGGATTAGAAGCTTTGAGGCGTGGGATGCCTGATATGAGGCGTAACGTTGGAAAAGATGTAAGGAAGAAGGAGAGATAGACGGGTGGACGAGAACAGCAGCAAAGCTCCAACAGTGGAGATGATCGAAGCGGAGCTTAAGAAAGAGCAGCATAAGAATAAATACCATAAAGCGTTAAGAAGTACGGTGTATGCACTGATTGTTGTGGCGGCGGTAACAGTCATTATCGCGGTTCTTGTATTTCCGGTACTTCAGATTACGGGGACATCCATGACGGATACCTTGCAGAGCGGCGACATCGTAATCGCTTTGAACAGCCGGAGTTATAAGGCTGGCGATGTAGTAGCATTTTATTATAATAATGAAGTTCTGGTGAAAAGAGTTATCGCATGCGCCGGCGACTGGGTGGATATAGATGTGGACGGAAACGTAACTGTCAACGGTGAAGCGATTTACGAACCGTATATATCGGAGAAGTCGTTGGGTTATTGCGATATTACACTTCCCTATCAGGTGCCGGACGGACGGAACTTTATGATGGGGGATCACAGGGAGACATCAATGGATTCCCGCAATTCGGCGATCGGTTGTATCAGTGATGATCTGGTTGTAGGCAAAATCTTTTTCTGTGTTTGGCCTTTTGCGGATTTTGGGGTTGTGAAATGATCCGTGCGAACAGCAGTAAACATATATATGAAAGGGAGACGGCGATATGAAAAATTCAATCTTCGTTCAGGCTGCAAACTTTTTACATGAACGGCGTGATAACAGGCGATGGCAGGCTGTTGTAATCTGTCTGGCTATAGTGGTTGTGTGTACAACTGCTTTAGGGCTGTCTAAGAGAGGGCAGGCTTTAGCACGCGGAGAAGATGTTCTGGACTGCCGGTTTGTGGTACATGAACACGGTGAAGGCTGCTATGATGAAAATGAAAATCTCATATGCACCATGGCGGATTATGTATTCCATGAACATGATGAATCCTGCTATGATGCGGATGAGGAATTGATATGCCGTCTGCCGGAAATAAAAGAGCATGTACATACGGACGACTGCTTCACATCTGAGGATCTGTTGATATGTGGAGAAGAAGAAAATGCAGGGGTAGAAGAAGCGGCGGAAAACGTGGAGAATCAGCTTGCTGACGATATCAGTGCTGAGGACATTGAGACCGCAGACACTGTTGCATATGCGGACGAAGACATTGCTGTATATGATGACATTGCATCAGGAGGAGGGGAACTGATTTGCGGATATGCAGAACACACTCATGATGGGAGCTGCTATGAAACTGTAGTGGTATCTTCCGGTCAGGATGAAGTGAGAGAAACATTTATTTGCACGCAGACAGAACACACTCATGATGACTCCTGTCTGGACGAGGAGGGAAACTTGGTATGCGCACAGGAAGAACATGCCCATGGTTCTGACTGTTATGAATATGAAACGATACCCGGCGAAGATGAAGTGAGTGAGATCCTGGTTTGCGGGCAGGAAGAGCATATCCATGGTGATGAATGCTATAGCGACGGGACGGCCACTGATGTGACAGACCCGGGTTCAACAGATACAGCAGAACCGGATACGGCAGAACCGGATACGGCAGAGCCGGGTGTAGCAGAACCGGATTCGACGGAGAATACGGAAGGTGTCCATGTACATACGGAGGCCTGCTACAAGACGGTTCGGAAACTGATCTGCGGTGAGAAAGCAGCACATATCCATGATGATAGCTGCTATGATAACAATGGCATTGCGGTTTGCGGTGCGCCTTATGTAGAATCGGTAGAGACACATGTCCACGACAAAGAGTGCTTTAAATCCGGTGATGCAGATGATATGGAATATAGCAAGTCTTATAGCAATGATGATATCGTAGTGACTGCGGTCTATAAGAAATCAGCCAATATTCCTGTAGAAGCGAAACTGGATGTAGAGCAGATTATAATAGAAGAAAACGATCTGGAAGAATATACACAGCGTCTGGGAACTGTGTTAGGACAGGATGAGACGCCGGCGATGTTATTAAGTCTCCGGTTCAGCACGGATGACGAAATGTTTATACCTGAAGATACCATAAGCCTCACGGTAGAGTTCTTAAATGACAATATTTATGCCGAAGGGGATATGGCTAAGGTAGCAAGCATTACAGAGGATGGCGCTGAGGCAATTATCAGTGCGAATATAGACGATACACATTCTGTAACTTTTGATGTGGATGAACTTACGGATCTTGCGTTTATCGCATATGAGGAGAAGGAAGCCCGCACTCTGACTTATGAGGGAGCGGATTATATCGTGACGGTCGCTCTCGGCGAGGAGACGTTGGTTCCGGAAGATGCTGAACTGGTAGTAGAACAGATCACAGAAGAAAACGATCCGGAAGCTTACGAAGCATGTTATGACAGACTGGAAGAAGCAGAAGGCATGTTAGACGAGAATGAAATGCCGGCGCTGCTGCTTGATATGGGAATATATGCAGAGGGTAATGAGATTGTGCCGGATGAGACAATGGACGTTACGGTACAGTTCTTGAACCGCGAGATTTATTTCGAAGGGGATGCCGTCAAAGCGGCACACCTCACGGCGGACAGCGTTGAACTGCTTGCAGCTTCCGCTATAGATGAAGAGGTTTCCACAACATTTACGGTGGATACTCTTGCAGAATTTGCATTTATTACAGATGGTGATATCCGCACACTGACAGCGGAAGGTGAAGACTTCATCGTGGCTGTAAGGTTTGGTCCGTCTGCAAGGATTCCGGAAGATGCACAGCTTGTCGCAAAGCGTATTACCGAAGAAAATGATCCGGAGCAGTTCACAACAAGAGAGGATCAGCTTCAGGATGAGATCGAAGATGAACTCATTGCTTTAGGCGCACTGTTTGATATTAGCTTCTACGATGCGGAGGGTATGGAAATTGAACCGCAGGATGTCGTGGATGTTAAGATTCAGCTGCTTGACAAAAAAGACGTTGAGGAAGCTGACTCTGTTAAGGTCGCCCACTTCGTAGAAGATGAGGAGACTGCAGAAGAGAGCATAGAGATCATTGAAGACGCGGATGTTAGTAAGGATGGGGACGGCAGTCTGTCTACGACCTTCCAGACGGAGAGTTTCTCGACCTATGCGATTACGGTTAATGGTGTCGTAGATAATGCGTCTACGCTCAGGAAAGCAATAAAACTGGCTCAGCAGGGAGATTCGGGTTCAGTTCAGTTGATGAATGATATTGTCTTTACTAAAAAGGCAGATGAGGGTGATGCGGATGGAGCCATGCCAATAGATGCGGGTAAAAGTGTTACCCTCGACCTTAATGGATTCACAATTACAGTAGATCCATCAACGTATGTTAACGGCAATCCCAATGTTACCCTATTTGACATTTCCGGCAGTTTATCTATAGTGGATTCTTCATCTGGTAAAGAAGTGACAGAAAAGCCGATCGGAGTCTCCAATAAAGACATGAAAAATGCTCCGCAGTTTAATTATGACGCGAATAAAAATCACCTGAATTCCATGATTTGTTATGTTACTAAATCAGAAGTGATAGATTCGTCAATCGGGGCAACAAAAGAAACTGTGTATGAATATACGATATCCGGACACGGAGCGATAATTGGATCTAAGCAAAATCAAAGTCCGCTGCTCTGGGTACCGTCGAATGGGAAATTGGATATTGATGACGGTGTGATTGTTGGCAGAGGCGGGAATCGTGCAGTGAAGATAAGTGGTGGAACTGCGGATTTATATGATTGTTATCTGGTTGATAATACTGTCGATAATCTTGATAAGGAGGGCGGTGGAGCAATTTACTGTGAAACGGGCGGCACGATCAGCGTTCATGACGGGACAGTCATTTCAGGCAATTTGGCCAGGCAAGGGGGCGGTATTTACGTCGGCGCCTCCAGGATGAATATGTATGGCGGCTATATTACCAATAACGAAACGGCTTTTGGATCGGATCTAAGTGGGCAATATGGCGGCGGCGGTGGCGGTATAGTTATTCGTAATTCGGAGATTGTCATGGAGGGGGGATTTATTACCGGAAATAGAACTTATACCGGTGGCGGCGGTCTTGATATTGAAGGAGATACTGTCAAAGAACGCAGAATTGTAGGGGGATTTATTTCGTCAAATTACTGTCTTGGACCCCGTGGTGATGGCGCCGGCATAGCGGTTTACGATTCTTCCAGCATTGAGATTAGTGCGGCAGCGGATAAGAAGGTATACATTACCAATAATGAGGTGTTTGCAGATGGTGACTGGGGCGGCGCCGGAATGTTCGTTGGTGAAAATTCAACGGCAAACTTGTACGATACCTTGATTATAAATAATCTGGCGGAGGGATTCGGAGGAGGTCTGTCCGGTTGTTCTACAGGGCGAATCTATACTAACGATGCTCTGCATGGCGCAGCGATTTTTGATAATACGGCATTAGGTACGAAGCAGAGCGGATACTCATCCTCTAAGAAGGAGGATAAAACATATACCGAGAATAATCCGGCATTCTGGGAATTTGATGCGGATGGCAGATACTATTTTCAGGACTGTTTTACAGCTTTGTACACGGAACTGGATAACGCGATGCTGGGCGGCGGTTCTGAGAACTGGGATGGCAGTATAGATGGAGAAAGAATTGATACGACTAAAGGACACTGGGCATCCACCTATATTGCCGGATTAACGGCTTATCCCAGCCCTGAGAGTAAGAGTAACGCAATGACTGCTGCGAGTGTTTATATCAACGGAAATCATTCGGTTGTCCATGGCGGCGGCATTATGTGTAATGGAATTATGGTAATTGGCGAGCATCCGCATGAAATAGAAATCACTTCGGCTATGAAGTTATTTGGCAAAAAGAAGTTGGTGGACGCAAACGGAAATGAGTTGACGGGATTCTTTGATGGAATGGTAGATGGACAGTTCTCATTTACCATATATTCCGATGAGGAATGTAAGAAGCCCATAACAACGGGAACAAACGATAAGAACGGTAACATCTCATTTGTTGAATTTCTGAAGTTTGATCTGAAGAATGACTCTCCTGTGGAGACGGAGAAGGTGAAGAAAACGGAGGGGATGGAGATAACAGAGGAAATAGGGGGGAAAACAGTAGGAACATACAAATACTACATTAAAGAAGATGGTGCAGCGCAAAATCCTCTCAACATTGAGATCGTATCGGATGATACATTATATCGTTTGACAGTAACGGTAACAAAATGGCCTTATGGTAAGGTCGCCGGCAGTAATATTGATAAATATATTGATGATATTACACACGTTCAGCTGGAGAAAAAGGATGGAGATAACTGGGTAACAGTCTATGAAAACTATGATAATGAGCATCGGCTCACTAACGAAAAGCATCCAGTTGAACTTACTTTAAATCCCAGCAATGGAGAGGCTCTTTTTACCAATACAAAATCGGGTGTACTCAAAATTGAAGTTGAGAAAAAATGGAACTATAAAGAGGGGTATGAGCCCGGTGGGTCTTCTGGTACAAACGCAATAAAGTGGGTATCGGTAGGGCTGTTTAAAGATGGTAGAGAGTTAACAGAACTTGATCCTAATTACAATGAAATAATATTGAATAAAGGGAATGGCTGGAAAGGCAGCTGGGAAAATCTTTCGCTTGGAGGGAGCCCTGAGGATTATATAGTAATGGAAAAGTATGTAGGATACTATGATCCTGATGATATAGATGACCCTGGCGATCCTAAAAGAGACCCTGAGCCGGCTGATTGGCTGTTTGTACCGACATTTGAATATAGTAATGAACAGAACGGTGTTGGTAAAGTCACGATCACAAATACTCCTAAAACTAACGGACTTGAATTTGTCAAAAAGGGCTATGACGGAAAGTTTGTTTATGGGGCTAAGTTCGAGATTTACATGATGGACAAAGACGATAATGAGCCGGATATAAATAAGAGATACAGTAATCCGCAAGCGCTTTGGTTTTCCCATGTTTCGGATGGCTATGAACGTATTGATTATGATGAGATTCCGGATATAAATTCGGCGCGTTACACGACTACACTTAGTACGAATATTGAGGGTAAACTTAGGATTGCTAATCTTTGGTGGGGATCGTTCCTTATCAGGGAAGTTAAGGCACCTGTCGGATACAAACCGGTGCATGATCATATTATTGATTATAATGGAGCAACCGCGACACAAAAAATGTTGTGTGTGTTGCCAAATGGTGAAATCAAACAAAATGGCGTAGATGGTTATATGTGTTCTGTCTTTGAAAAAATACCGGCATCAGAATTGATCAATACCCCGGAGGACAGAGGCAGTGATTACTTCGACTACGCAAATGATGTCCTTATATTTAAGATGATCGATCCGGAGGATCAATATGAATTGCCGGAGACAGGTGGAAAAGGAACCATTTATATTAGTATTTTGGGAGGCCTATCGTTCTTTGGTATCGCAGCCTTAATGTATATGACATTTCGGCGTAGAAGGAATGGATTAAGAAGATGATGCAGCTGTAAATCGTGAGGTTTATATATAAGAGGAGGAAGTAATAAGTGAAACACATAAAGAAGTTTATGTGCCTGATACTGGCAGTTGCGCTGGTATTCGGAATGGGAATTACAGTGTTTGCTGCTGAAGAGGGTGCCGGCGCGGAAGGTAAACAGATGACCTATAGGATTACAGCGCCCGCTGTTGAAGGTGGGTATCACTATACCTATGTGGTGTACCAGATTTTTACCGGTGATGATTTAGAGGGTGATGGTTCAGAAGATATCCTGTCCAATATTGTATGGGGACAGAACGGTTCCGGTATTGTCGGCGAGTCGGTTGATCAGGATACGTTGAAAAAGTTGGAAGCTGCGGCGGATAAAAGTGATCAAGAGATACTCAATATCATTAAAACAGATTGCTTGAATGCTGACAGTACTCCTTTTACAATAATTACCTCCGGGAACTCCGTTGAAGTTCCGGCAGGCTACTATCTGATTAAGGATGAAGATAATTCAGTGAATGGGGATGATGCCTACACGACCTATATTATGAAGGTAGTAGGAGATGTAGTAATTAAGCGAAAATCCGGGAAGCCTGTTGTGGATAAGGAAGTTGAAAATGATAAGAATGTCTTTGATGAAACGGCTGACCATGCAATTGGTGAGACCTTCCGATTCAAACTGACTGCTACGGTACCTGCGGAGACAGATCTTGCAGCCTATGAAACATATCAGTTAGTATTCCATGATACGATGTCTGCGGGTGTAACTTTTGAGAAGATTGATAGTGTTACGGTTAAGATTGGTGAAAAGGATAAATCAGTAGATAGCTATTCTTGCACTGCTGTAGAGGAGCAGGCTGGTGGAGAGTGGACCCTTATAATTGATGACTTGAAGGGTATTGTTGGTGATGATTGGGGAAATGTCGAGATAACTGTTGAAGTACTTTACAGTGCTCATCTGAATGCAGAGGCAGTAATTTCTAAAGGTAATGAGACGAATGCAGCGGTAAATAATAATAAAGTTGCATTAGAGTATTCAAACAACCCGAATGCGAATGGAACGGGAATGGGCAAGACTAAAGAAGATACCGTCTTTGTATTCACCTATGAATCAGATTATACAAAGATTGACGGCAATAACAAGGAAGGTTTGAAAGGTGTAACTTTCAAATTGTATAAAGATGAAGAAAAAACTGAGGTAGTTAAATTATTTTTCGATAAGGATAAGAACGCTTATCGCCCGGTTATAGGTGACGAAGAGCCAGTGGAAGAGATGACATCCGGCATAGGCGGTCAATTCAATATTATTGGTCTGGATGCAGGAATCTATTATTTGGAAGAGGTTAAGGGACTGGATGGATATAATAAGATTGAGGAGCTGGTAAAGATTACAATTACAGCAGAACATTCAGAAAACCAATCGGGGGCAGGGGCTGATCTGATGCTGACCATACCAAAGACTAAAGATAAAGATTCTCTTGAGATCGAAAACTTTGGCGGCACCACACTGCCACGCACCGGTGGTAGCGGTACAACAATTTTCTATGTATTAGGAAGTATTCTGGTACTGGGATGTGGTGTGATCCTTGTTGTCAGAAAACGCATAAACAAATAATGAACCGGAGTAAGGAGCGTCCGATAAGATGGTGAAATTTTTGAAAAAACATCTGACTACGATTATATTATATTCGGGTTTATTATTCGGACTTTGCTTATTGCTGTATCCACATGTATCGGACTGGTGGAATTCATTTCACCAGTCCCGGGCAATTGTTTCCTATGTGGAGGCGGTCGGGGATATGAGCGGTGAAGACATGGAAATGTTGTTGGAAGAAGCACGGGCGTATAATAGGCGGCTGGCGGCAAAGGGCACCGGTTTCCAGCTCACGGAGGAGGAGAAGGCGGAGTATGAGTCTCTTCTGGACATTTCCGGTACGGGCATCATGGGTTATGTACAGATACCGAATATCAATGTCAGCCTGCCTGTCTATCATGGCACTGACGAGGCAGTTTTGCAGATTGCCGTGGGGCATATCGCGGGAAGCAGTCTTCCGGTCGGTGGTGAGAGCACCCACAGCGTCCTTTCGGGACATCGAGGTCTGCCCAGTGCAAAGCTTTTCACAGATTTAGATCAGATTCAGGAAGGCGATATTTTTTCCGTCACAGTGCTGAATGAGACGATTACCTATCAGGTTGATCAGATTCGCACTGTACTGCCGACAGAAGTTTCGGATCTGCGGATCGTTTCTGGCGAGGATCATTGTACACTTGTCACCTGTACTCCTTATGGCATCAATAGCCATCGGATGCTTGTGAGGGGCAGGCGTATTGAAAATACGGAAGAAGTTGTTATACTGAATGCCGAGGCTGTCCGGATTAAACCCTATCTTGTAATTCCGGCAGTAGGCATCCCGATCGTCTTCGGGCTGTTAGTTACGCTGCTGATCTATTATCATTTCAAACGGCCGGAGAAGACAGAGGAAGAGCTGTTTGAAGAACTTAAAAATATAGACAACAAAGAGTGAGGAGGATACGCCCATGAAAAAAGAATTCCATGGCAGGCGGACCGGGAGGAGTGGTTTCGCCGGAAGGTCGTTAATGACACTGGCTTTAGTGTTCAGCTTAATTGTTACACTGCCTTTTTTGAGCAATGCGGCGGAGAATGATGGCGGCCGGGAAGGTTCGGTGACTGTGAGCGCAGCGAACGCTGATGAGTTTCCTGACTTGGCGGAAGCGGAGCTGGTGATTGATCTGTATAAAGTTGCCGAGGTTTCCATGGTGGATGACGGGTATTCTTATCAGTTGGTTGCACCGTATACAGGGCTTGTCATTCCTGATGTAATGAATAGCGATAGGTGGCGTAAACTGTCACAGGAGGCCGCTAAGATTACGTTAGATACAGAGAGCGGGAGCAGCAGACAGGAACCTTATAAGACGGGGGCGACACAGCAGGCGATAGGGGAACTTGAACCGGGGCTTTATCTTCTTGTTGTCAGGAACAACGGAGCGACGGATTATGTTACGACGACGAAGGACGGGGCTGATATTGTTACCAGAGTCTCTTCCGACGCGCATACCTATACATTTCTTCCGGAGTTAGTGTCTCTGCCCACGAAGGAGCCTGACGCGAACGGCGTGGTAAATACTGATAATCCCGGCGACTGGATCTATGACATTGAGGTTACCCTGAAACCGGAACAGGAATTAAATAATGGCTCACTGAAGATCGTGAAGACTTTACAGGGCAGTAATACGGGTAAAGAGCCTGAGACCTTTGTATTCGATGTGGAAGCCGTACTGGACGGCGTGAAGGTCTACAGCGATGTGGTCACCATGGTATTCAACGGTCCGGGTGTGCAGGAACTCCTGATAGAGAACATTCCGATAGGCGCAACCGTAACAGTGACTGAGGTATACAGCGGCGCCAGATGCACACTTGTTACATCGGGCACACAGACAGTAACAATTGCGGCGGATGAGATTGTTTCCGTTGCTTTTACCAACAAATATGATGGCAACAACGGCGGGGGGAGTATTACGAACCATTTCCGGCACGAAGCGGATGGTTGGAAGCTCGATCAGTTGTATGATAAATCTCAGAGGTAAGGGGGACGATGGATATGAAAAAAAGAAATATCTTTAAGAATATCTTCCTCGTATCCTTTGCGGCTGTATTGATTCTGACCGCAGGCATAGGAAAGGCGAGTGCATACTTTACCACTTACGCGCGGGCCGCGGGCGGTTATCGTATCAGCATAGACTATGATACGGAGATTGAGGAGAAATTCTCTGACTGGAAGAAGAGAGTTGTCATTAAGAATAAAGACGGTTCCCAACCGGTATATGTCCGTGCGAGAGCATTCTGCGGAGAAGAGTACAGCCTGACTTATTCAGGTGATAAGTGGACTCTTGGAGAAGATGGCTACTGGTATTATAATGATATTCTATACGGTGGAAGCCAGACGGCTGAATTGGTGGTTAAGATTGACAAGATTCCTGAAGGTGTTGAGGAGGCGGAATTAAATGTAGTGGTTATATATGAGTATACACCTGTCAAGTATAATCAGGACGGAAAGCCTTATGCTGACTGGACGGAAAGGGGGAAAATTGAATGAGAAAAAAACTTAAATTCGGATCTCCCAAACTTACGGCGGCATTATTTATTCTGGCAGGCGTGCTTTTATTCGGAAGCTCTATCGGGGGCGCGAGCGCAGCGCTGACGTACTTCTCTGAATCTTACCGGTCACAGGTGGAAATGTATGATATTGGTGTGACATTGAATGAGAACGGCAAGGGTATCGCCAATCGGGATTATCAGTCGTATTCAGATGGTAAGTGGGAGGAAGGCGTAGGGGTCCTGCTTGAGAACAGGTGGTCAGACGAGAATCCTTTGCAGCTTGGTAAGGCTTATGAGGAGGCTGTCTCTGTCACGAACAGCGGCTCCATTGATCAGTATGTGAGGGTGAGCTTATACAAGTATTGGGTTAAGAATGGAGAAAAACAGCAGAATTTAGATCCTGGACTGATTGAATTGAATCTGGCAAACGCAGGCTCCGGCTGGATAATCGATACCAGCGCTTCTACGGCTGAACGAACGGTTCTGTACTATAACAGGATTCTGGGCGTAGGAGAGACCTCTGTTCCTGCAACGGATACATTGACGATCAGCGCCAAGGTGTTGGATGCGGAGGAGCAGTATAATGGAGCGGAGTTCAGGATCGAGGCGGAAGTGGATGCAGTACAGACCCACAATGCCGAGGATGCCATATGGAGTGCATGGGGGCGTGAGATCCACGTCAATAATGGCTCTCTGAGTCTGAATTAGGAGGGAGTGCTATGAAGAATAGATTGATTAGTTTGTGCCTTACGCTCCTGCTTATAGGCGGTATATCCCTTCCCGTTCATGCGGAGACCTATCAGGGCGGTTCCGGATGGCGTGTGGCGTTTACTAATGGTAAAAGGCTGGAAAGTAATTTTAGAACCGCAGACCTGGATGAGGCGGTCAGCGGTCTGCAGCCGGGCGATAATATTATCTTTACCCTGCAACTGCAGAATGATTACAGTGAGTCCACTGACTGGTGGATGACCAATGAGGTTCTGCATTCTTTGGAGGATACCAGTGCTAACAGCAACACTCATGGCGGCGCGTATACATACGTCTTGACCTACACGGATAAGGCGGGCGAGGCGGTCACTCTGTTCAGCAGTGAATCGGTCGGCGGCGATGTCATAAGCGGCGCCGGAGAGGGACTGCACGAGGCAACGGATGCGATGGAGGATTATTTCTATCTGGATACTCTCTCCACCGGGCAGAGAGGTACCGTCACACTGGAGATTGCCTTAGACGGCGAAACACAGGGAAACGACTATCAGGATACGCTGGCGGATCTGCAGATGAATTTCGCGGTGGAGATAAACTCCAGCGGCAATCGGGTCAGAAGGCTGCGCGAGATGAACAAGGACTTCTCCTTAAGAAAGCTTATGAACGGAGAATATGATTTTGGTTCATCGATTATTGCTTTATCTAACATCGTAAAGACGGGTGATGTAGCACACCTGATGCTGTATGTGGTTCTGATGGCTGTCAGCGGAATCGGTATCCTGCTTCTTGCCATATACAGTATGAAGCAGAAGAGAAAAGAAGAAAAGGAGGCGGAGTAGTATGGAAAAGATGAGAAAAAGATTTGGCGTACTGCTTATTGCCGCTTTGATTTTTATTTGTTTCCCGGCTGTTCCCGCAAAGGCGGCGCCCGGAGACTACACTTACACGATCCGCTTATATTCCGGTCAGCAGGGGACATTTGCTAACGGGCAGAGAGTGCTCACTTACGAGGGGCTTTCTTATGGATCGACCGTGACGTTTAATCCAAACGACGGTAATGTGGTCTTAAATAACGGCAGTAAATATTATATCAAAGGGATACGTGAGAGTGGAAGAGACAACAATACGGTAAGTTCCCCTTCGTTTACGGTGGTGGGAGACAGGGACTATGTGGTGGCATACGGTTTGCGCGGCAACATGGTTGCGTATACCGTCAATTATGTGGATATAACCGGAAGTGCGCTGGCGCCCAGTGAGACTTATTACGGCAACGTGGGAGATAAGCCGGTCGTTGCATTCCTGTATATTGACGGATATCAGCCTCTGGCGTATAATCTGACGAAGACACTTGTAGAGAACGAGGCGGAGAATGAGTTTACGTTTGTCTACGAACTGCTGACAGGGGCACAGCCTACCACGACAGTGATAAGAGAGGAAGGACCTGATAGAAACAGATCGATGGTGGAAGTGATAGAGGGTTCTTCAGACCGCAGGACGGATTCAGATCAGCTGTACGATTTTCAAAATGCGGACGGCGATTTGAATGGAATATCTCTGTCGGAACCGCAGGATATGATAGATCTGGATAATCCGGATGATATGGATATGGATGGTATCTTCCTGGAGGATCCCGCAGTGCCTTTGGCGGATATGAAATTTAAACTCGGGCCTATTGAAGTAGATGCGAGAACGCTGCTTCTTCTGTGCGTAATCATAGTATGCGCTGCAGTGATAGCTGCATCGAGTTACTGGTTCTGGAGACCTTACAGGAAGAAGGATAAGAATGAAGAAAAAGATGCTGCCCAGCCTGTGTAATCTGTTGGGAAACCTGATACTGCTTTTGATTATCGTTTCTTGTCTGCCGCTGACTGTCCCGCGTCTGTTCGGGTATGAGATCTATGAAATAGTCAGCGGCAGTATGGAGCCGGAGATTCCCGTGGGAAGCGTTATCTATGTTAAGAATATGCAGCCCGAAGATATTGAGGAAGAAGACGTGATAGCCTTCTGGAGCGGATCCAGTGTCATTGCCCACCGGGTGATGCAGAACAAGGTGGTGGAAGGAGAGTTCGTTACGAAAGGAGATGCCAATGCCGCTGAGGACTTGAAGGCGGTTTCTTACTCTGAGTTGATCGGCAGGATAGAGTACCATTTTCCTGTGGTGGGACGCCTGATGGCAGTGTATACTAGTAATGTTGGTAAGATTTATGTGATTCTTTTTGCGGCGTGTGGTGTTATGCTGAATATGCTGGCGGGATGTCTGCGTGACCGGTGAGCAGTTTCTAATGGTAAGAATTGATACATGGAGGGCATAAATGGGAAAAAGAATAAGGTGGATTATAATAATATTGCTAATAGCAATATTTTTGTTTTGTGCCGGATCTCTTGTAAGTGTCCTGAATCAGTATAAGACTGTTGAGCAGGTATACATCGATTCGGCAAGGCAGTACACGACTGTAGAAGATGACGGAAGCGATGAGGCAGATATGGAAGAAGAAGCGGAACCCGAGGAGGAAACCGTGACGGAGTCAGCTCCGATCAGTGTTGATTTTGAGTCTCTGCAGGAAGTGAACAGTGATGTGGCCGGCTGGATTTACTGTGAGGATACGGTGATTAATTATCCGATACTCGAGGGGGAGGATAACGACTTCTATCTTCATCATACCTATGAAGGGGAATACAGTTCGGCGGGGTCTATTTTTATAGAGGCTGCTAATCGTCCGGGGTTTGTGGATTCCAACACGGTGATTTACGGTCATCACATGAAAGATGGCTCCATGTTTGCTTCATTGGACAAATGGGCGGATCAGGAGTATTATGAGGAACATCCCGTTATGTGGCTGCTGACGCCTGAACAGGATTATAAAGTCGTTTTGTTTAGCGGCTATACGACATCTGCATATTCGGATACTTATCTGGTTTTCACCGGGCCATGTGATGAGTTTGACGAGTATCTGGCGAACCGTGTAGAGAAGTCGGATTTTCAGACAGATGTGGAACTTGATCTGGATGGATATTATGTATTGCTTTCAACCTGCGCATATTCTTTTGAGGATGCCAGATACGTCCTGCACGGGATGCTGGTTCCGGTTGACAGGCAGCGGGTTGATTAGGCAGGAGGGATATACATGAAGAAATTGAATAAGGCAATCTTTATTATGCTGACGGTTTCTTTAGTTGCAGTATTGTTGGTGGCGTGTGGCGGGGAAGCTCCGGTCTCGCCGAACCGTGAAGCGGATAGCGTTTCTTCCGATAAAGACAGTGGGACAGATCGTGAACCGGAAGATACTTCCTCTGATGTAAGCAGTGAATCGGCGCATTCTTCCGCACCCTTTACACCGGCCGGTATTCCGGAGGCATCAGGCACTGTAGTAGAGGAAAATGATTCTGCCGTGATTGATTACTCCAATACGATGGACGGATATGTGATGGTGGATTTCTCAAAGGACACGGGAAATCCCTTGAAAGTGCAGGTGACAGGTCCTACTACAACTTATACTTACAATTTGGACGCGGGTGAATGGACTACTTTCCCACTGTCAGACGGCGATGGAAACTATAAGGTGACAGTGTATGAGAGCATGGGAAATGACAAGTACAGCACAGTATTGGCGGCTTCTTTTCAAGTGACTCTGGATAGTGAGTTTGCTCCTTTTCTTCATGCCAATCAGTATGTGGATTACTGCAATGCAACAAGTACGATGGCAAAAACGGCGGAGCTGACAGGCGGGACGACGGATACGTTGGAGAAAGTCGGAAAAATATATGATTATGTGATAAAGAATGTGGCCTATGACACGCAGAAGGCTGCCAGCGTAGAGAGTGGATATCTTCCAGTGCTGGATGATGTGCTCATTTCAAAGAAAGGGATATGTTTTGACTATGCCTCTCTGATGGCGGGTATGCTGCGTAGTTGTGAGATTCCCTGCAAGCTGGTGGTGGGATACTCCGGAAATGCTTATCACGCATGGATTAGTGTGTGGACCGATGAGTCCGGATGGCTGGACGATGTCATCTATTTTGACGGCGAGTCCTGGCAACGTATGGATCCTACTTTTGCTTCGGCAAATCAGGGAAATGATGCCGTCATGGAATACATCGGTGACGGAAATAATTATAAGGCGCAGTATCAATATTGAAACAATAGAAAATATCATGACAGGATTGGAGTTTTATGATGAAGAAGACGATCACACATGAAGCGATATCTTCCCTGTGTCTGGAACTGTCCCTGCTTCTCAACGCAGGCGTAGGATCGGGGGATGCGTTAGCGCTGATTTCGGAAGAGAGCGATTCGGGATATAAGGAACTGCTGGCGGAGATGGCACATAACGTGGATGAGGGGATGTCTCTTTCGGCAGCTTTTAAAGACACCGGGAGGTTTCCGTCCTATGTCTGCGGTCTGGTGGAGGTAGGAGAGCAGGCGGGACATAGTGTTGAGGCACTCGCGGCACTCTCCCGATACTATGAATACAGAGTCAGGCTGGAGCGGAAAATCAGAAGTTCACTGTTGTATCCGGCTGTGATGCTTTTTTTAATGCTGATAGTCATCGGCGTGCTGTTGGTGAAAGTACTTCCCATATTTAATGATGTCTATAAATCCATGGGAAGTCAGCTTACCGGTGTGGCGGGCGGATTGCTGAATCTGGGGCAGTGGCTCGATGGAGTTATGCCGATTTTATGGGCGGTTCTTATCGTTTTGGCAGTATTTGTGCTGGCTTTTACGGCAGTGACACCTTTTCGTACGTTGCTGTTATCCGGGTGGAGGCGCAGGCGTGGGGATAAGGGACTGTCTCGGCAGATGAATACTGCCCGTATCGCGCAGGCGCTTTCAATGGGCATGTCCAGCGGTCTGTCGCTGGATGAGTCTGTTTCTCTGGCTGCCGGCATGATGGAGGACGTGGCAGGTGCTGTGAAGAGATGTGAAGATTGCCGGGAAAAGCTGGAGCAGGGACAACCGCAGGGAAGCGCTCTTAAGGAGAGCGGTCTGCTGCCCGCTTATTTCTGCCGATTGCTGGAGCTGGGAATGAGGAGCGGCGCAGGGGATGCGGCCATGGAGAAGATTGCCAATGACATATCGGAGGAAAGCGATGCGGCGTTGGAAGAAATGGTGAACCGTGTGGAGCCGGCGCTTGTGTTGGTATGTTCTGTGCTGGTGGGATTAATCCTGCTGTCCGTGATGCTGCCTCTTATGCGGATCACGGCGATGATAGGATAGTAAAGCAAAGCAAAGGAACATGGTATCGGAATGAGAAGAAAGAAGAATGGTTTCAATGTAATCCGGGGAGTGTTATTGCCCTGCGTCATTGCAGCAGTGCTTATATGCTTCATTTCCGCGCTGGATAGTCTTGACAGTGGGATGAATGAGGAGAATCTGCGACAGATGGAAGAAGCTCTGCGCAAGGGATGTGCGACATGTTATGCTGTGGAGGGTGCTTATCCCCCGGATCTGGAATATTTGAAGGAACATTACGGTGTTCGGGTGGATGAGACGAAATATACGGTTTTTTACAATTCGTTCGCTCAGAACCTGATGCCTGATATTACGGTGTTGGAGAATATGCCATGAAGAAAAGAGTGACGGAGTATCATTTTGCAAGTCTGGCTGCTCTGTTATTGTTCGGTGTGTTTGCGGTCTGTGTGGCTGTGGTGCTGTTGATCGGTGTAGATGCTTACAGGCGGCTGGTTACACGGGATGAGGCAGTCCATGACCGTAGCATTAGTATGCAGTACGTAGCCATGAGAGTGCGGCAGGCGGAAGGATCGGACAGTATCAGAACGGAAGATTTTGGCGGTGTGAATGCGTTGGCGCTCACTGATAGCGCGGGCTGCATTACCCGGGTGTATTACTATGAAGGTTATATTATGGAATTGTATACGGATGCCGATAATGTTCTGCCTCCGGCAGCGGGAGAGCAGGTCATGGAGGCAGGAGGATTGGATTTTTCTCTGAATGACGGGTTGTTGACGGTAACTGCCATAGATCCGGAAGGGGAGCAGTGTATTCTGAGACTGTTCTTACATAGCAGAGGGGAGGCAGGAACATGAAGAGTAAGGCGCCTCTGGCATTGATAGAACAAATCGTGATGGTGTTGGTGTTTGCTCTGGCGGCAGCTCTGTGTATTCAGGCCTTTGTGAAGGCCGATCACATATCTCTGCGAAGTGAGGAGATGAGCAGAGCTGCGCTTGTCGCTCAGGACGCTGCTGAACTGATTAAGTACAGCGGCGGAGATATGGGGCACGCCCTGTCACAAGCAGGGGAATTGCTGGGCGGTACTTATGCCCAGGGTATGCTATGCATTGACTATGATGAGGATTGGAATCTGACGGAGCAGGACGGCGTCTACCGTCTGACGGCTCAGGGAGTGCCCGTGGAAGAGCCGGGGCTGCAGAAAGCGCTGGTGCAGGTTGTCACAGGTGCCCCGGAGGATTGTGAACTTTTGTTTGCGCTTGAGGCGGCATGGCTGGAGGTGAGTCCCGATGAATGAAAAAGAGCGCTTTTCAATGCCCACAACGGGCGGGATCTCTCTGCTGGTGGTATTTGCGGTGCTGTGTCTGACGGTTTTTGCGCTGATGAGTCTGTCCAAGGTTCAGGCGGACAAGCGAATGGCGGACGCGTCCCTGCAGGCAGTGACGGATTATTACGCAGCGGATTGTGAAGCATGGAGGATTCTGGCGCTTTTGCTGGAGGGAGAGGTACCGGAGAGCGTCACGCTGGAGGACGGTATATACGCTTACAGCTGTCCTATTTCGGAGACGCAGAACCTTAAGGTGGAAGTGAGTCTGGACGGGAAGCAATATACGATCCTGCGCTGGCAGACAGTGTCCGAACGCGAACAAAGCGGAGGAGAGGGCATGGGTCTGTGGGACGGGACTTTACCGTTTTGACCGGTTGAATGGTATTCATCATACCGACAGTAAAGTTTATAGCTGAGAAGGAGAGAAATAAAAATGGCAGAATTGATAGAATATTTACAACGAGCAGTGGCGGATAAGGCGTCCGATTTATTCATTGTAGCCGGAGGAAAAATATCGGAGAAGGTTGAGAAGATTATGATTCCTATAAGCGAAGAATCGGTAACTCCCGCGGAGTCGGAGCGACTGATTACCGAGTTTTACACGCGTGCGAACCGCTCGATGGAAGGATATCGCGAGCGGGGGGATGACGACTTTTCCCTTTCTATTCCGGGACTTGCCCGTTTTCGTATCAACACCTACCGCCAGAGGGGATCTATGGCGGCGGTTGTGCGTGTGGTAATCTTTGATATTCCGGATTGGAGGAGTATCCATATTCCTGCGCAGGTTATGGAGCTTTCTTCCGTTACCCATGGTATGGTACTGATGACGGGAACGGCAGGAAGCGGAAAATCTACGACTCTGGCATGTATTATTGACCGGATCAACCGGACTCGTGGCTGCCATATCATCACGCTTGAGGATCCTATTGAGTATCTTCACAGAGACCAGAAAAGTATCATCAGCCAGAGGGAGATTGCCATTGATTCAGAGAACTATATAACGGCGCTGCGCGCTTGTCTGCGGCAGGCGCCTGATGTGATCTTATTGGGGGAGATGCGTGATCATGAGACAATCCGGACGGCAATGACGGCGGCGGAGACAGGGCATCTTTTGATTGCTACGCTTCATACGCAGGGTGCGGTGAACTCTATCGATAGGATAATAGATTCTTTTCCCAGTAACCAGCAGATGCAGATTCGTACGCAGTTGAGCATGGTATTGAATACGGTGGTGTCCCAGCAGCTTCTGCCCGGTATCAATGGAGAGCTGATACCGGCATACGAGGTCATGCGCATGAACAATGCCATCAGAAGCTTGATCCGTGAGAGCAAGAGCCATCAGATTGACAATGTCATCGCATCGGGAAGCGGGGAGGGAATGGTCACTATGGATCAGTCCATTCTTAGACTATATCAGGAAAAAAGAATCACAAAGGATACCGCCCTGGAATATGCGGAACATCCGGAGCAGCTGCTCAGACGTATGGGAAATTAGAAAGACGGTTTGTCTAAAAACAGAAACCGGCTCTGAGGATAGAGGACTATTACCACGAAGTACGGTAATAGTGGTCGCGGTATTTTTTTGGAGTCACGCCGACCTGATTCTTGAAGATTTTAATAAAGTAGCTCTGAGAAGAAAATGCCAGATAATTCGCAATTTCGATCAGGCTGTAATTTGAATATTTCAGCAGGTGCTGCGCTTTTTCGATTTTCATTTCACAGATGTAGTCGCTGATGGAGGTGTTAAGCTCTTTCTTAAAAAGCCGTGAGAGGTAGCTGGGGGAAAGTCCGGCATGTTCGGCAAGGGTTTCCACGGTGATTCGTTGGTTTATATGGCTGTAAATATAGTCCATACAAATTATGACAGGTTTTGACAGCATGGCACTTTTCTTCACCAGAATCATTTTTCTTGTATAGTCAAGAGCCATTTGCTTATGGAGTTTTGAGATGGCCTCGATGGAAGCACAGGAATCCATTTTCAAAATATAGAAGTCGCTGAGGCGGAATGCCTGTTCTAATTCCATGCCCGCCTCCACGCAGCGCCTCGTTATCATGGCAACCGTGACAACAAAATGATATTTAATATTTGTCAGGGGATTGGTAGAGAGTATGCCCATCCCATCCGGATTGGTAAAAGTATTCTCGTTGCAGTTCTTCTGCACAAACTCTATATTGCCCGAGCTGACAGCTTGATAAAAAGAATATTCTTCTTCTAACGGGCGGTGTGCAAGAGCTTCTTCATTTTTCTGGAGTTCATCCT
>JAAUZY010000094.1 GCA_014804355.1 Lachnospiraceae bacterium | reverse complement strand
GTGAAACTGAGACAGCCGCTCTATCTGGTCAGATGGATGATGTTAGTTACCTTCTGATAACAATTGCTATATAGATTCATGAGGTACTTAGACAGGGTGGTGGGTGGGGAGAGGGCATTTAATTAATAATTATATATTTTATAGATATTCCTTTGGGGTGGAGGGCGGGAGGCAGTCCATCATCGATAGCTCCGAAACCGTCAGTATATTATCGTTTCCTTATGTATCACTCAAACCGTCAGCTATTTCTCCATCATCCAAGTTCTGTTCCTATCTTTACTTATTTCCTACTTTTTCTTTAAAAATTGCTCAGTCTGTCTTGCGAGCCGCTTCCAATCGTGCCATGCATTGCACTGGCATCTCCAGATTTTTCTTCAGTTCTGCCCGTCAGTTTTTTCACGATTTTTGTAGATTCCGTTTCCCGTCTAGGGGGTATTCTGCCCTGCCATCTATTAATTAGTGGAGTTGCCACTCTGCGTAGTCCGCGCATTTCATTTCATATGCAGCATAACCGACAAACACACTTCTCACTTTATCATATATTTTTGTGTACTTTAGAGTGTATAAACAAGTTGAATAACTCCCCCGCCAGAGGTATAGTAGACACACCGAAAGAGAACAAATGTACGGACGAAGGAGGAAAAAGGTTATGAGGACACAAAAATTTGGTATCGAGATTGAAATGACGGGGATCACGAGAGAGCGGGCAGCACAGGTGATTGCAAAGTATTTTGGCACTACATCTTCTTATGTAGGGGGTAGCTACAGTACCTATCGTGCGACTGACCGTCAGGGACGTATCTGGAAGGCTATGTCCGATTCTTCCATCACCTGCCAAAAGAAGACGGAGGCAGGCGGGAAGAGCATGGCGGGGCGCGACTACTCGACTGAGATTGTCAGCCCGATCCTCACTTATGCGGACATCGCAGATCTGCAGGAAGTGGTCAGACAGCTTAGACATGCTGGGGCATTCGTGAACAAGTCCTGCGGCATCCATGTCCACGTGGATGCCAGCCGCCACACACCGCAGACCTTGAAGAATCTGGTGAACCTGATGGCACAAAAAGAAGATATCCTGTATCGGGCACTGCAGATCGCGCCTGAGAGGTTGCAGTACTGCCAGAAGGTGAATGAGGCTCTTCTGGGGGTAATTAATCAGCGCAAACCGCAGACGCTGGCTGAACTGGCGGACATGTGGTATGGGGACGCAGATGTATACAGAACTGCCCATTATAATCCGAGCCGGTACCGTGGACTCAATCTTCATGCGACATTCACGAAAGGCACAGTGGAGTTCCGTCTCTTCAATTCCACCACTCATGCAGGGGAGATCAAATCCTATATCCAGTTCTGTCTGGCACTCAGCCATCAGGCACTGACGCAGAAAAAAGCCAGTTGCCGCAGGAGCGTGACGGATAATGAAAAATATTGTATGCGCTGTTGGCTTCTCAGGCTCGGTTTGAACGGCGATGAGTTCAAGACATGCCGTCACCATATGACCAAGAACCTGACAGGAGATTCCGCATGGCGGCATGGGAGGTGCGCGTGAGCGCATCCCCTGTTGGGGTATTTTCACGAACACATTGATATAATAAGAAGGAGGAGATCAGTTATGGCACAAAGCACACTTTATATCTCGTATGGAAGTAATTTAAATATCAGACAGATGGCATTCCGTTGTCCCGATGCAGAGGCGGTCGGCACAGGGGTTATCCCAGACTATCGGCTCACGTTTAAAGCGTTAGGGTCGAGTGCTTTTGCAACCATTGAGCCCTGTGAGGGAGAATCCGTCCCCGTGGCGGTCTGGCAGATCAGCAGGAGGGACGAGGGGGCACTTGACCGCTATGAGGGGTATCCGACCCACTATACGCGGGAGCAGATGGATGTCCTGATGGATGATGGTGAGTGCATCAATGGTCTGGTATATGTGATGAATACCCGCGCAGTACCGCGTCTGCCGTCTCAGGGGTATTTTGAGGCAGTCCTGTCAGGATACCGCAGTTTCGGCTTAGACGAACAAAAGCTCTATGACGCTTGGCGCGGTGTGGAGTATGGGGGTATTCCCTACGGTAATGCCCTGAAGCACTACAGACAGGTGAAAGGTTTAACACAGGCACAGCTTGCAGAGGCTGCGGAGGTTTCCCTCAAGACGCTCCAAAAATATGAAAGCGGCGAGCGGAGCATCCAGAGGGCACGTACCGACACAGTACTGAGGCTGGCTGGGGTGCTGGAGGTATCGCCCTATCTTCTGTCGGGGAATTGAGCCATTCTCATAAATTTGCCAGATATGAAAAGCACTGTTTTGTCACGCATAAGGTGACAAGATGGTGCTTTTCCTTACAACATGACGTTGTATAGATATGGCAGATGCTCCACGATACGTTTAATTGAGACGGCGTGAAACACACCGCAAGGTTGATTACTTTTTGGATTCCCCCGTTTTGGCTGATTAAAAATGGGATTACTTTTTGGGTGCAAAAGTAAACAACAGCCCATAACCTGCTTCCAAAAGTGCGGTTTTATGCGGCTTTGCTCGGTGCTTGGATAAATCTGTTGTATCTGCGTTGATTGAATTTGGCGGTGTCTGGGGTATGCACCCGTGGTGCTGAGTGTGCGCAGATAAGGCATAGATAGGGAATGAACATAGTCTGACTTTCATGTTTTAAAACACACTTGCCCGTTCCGATACACACTTTCCTGCCATAACCTGAAGAGATTCAGGATTGACATCTTTCTGGGCAGTACGACAAGTTTCTATTTTTTGTGGTGAAAAATATATTGTCGGGAGAGGAGAAAAGAGCTATGCAGAGAGGAAACAGTAAAGACAGCAGTAAGAAGAGCGGTAGTAAAAACGACAGCAGGAAATACGGTGTGATCTTCCAGCAAACCGAGGCTCACGTCGTGCGCAAGATGGGGGTAGCCGACGAAAATATCGTTGGTGCCAGTGAACTGAATGCGCTTCTGGAGCATATGGCGGCGGGCGATACGCTGTGCGTCCCGACCCTGTCCTCGTTTGCGGGCGGGGCATACGACCTTTTTTGCAAGATGCTTTTTCTGTCAGGGCGCGGGATCGAATTCCAGTCGGGTAATGAGCATTATTTAAACTTTTCTTCCATCCATCCCCTGTCTGCAGTTACGGTTGAGACATTGAAGGAGTTTGCGGCGCGGGAGGTTGAATTTGTAAAGTGGATAAACTGCAGCAAACTGCCTGATACCGCAAAAATTCCGTTAATCAATCGGATTCGGTCTGAGTCGCTGGCTGATATCATGTTGGTTTTCAAGAACAACGGGATCAAGAAGAAGGGGAACTGACCGTGTACTGCACGGGTTGCCCCTGTGCACCCGTACCGCCCTCACACGCCGCTTTTATGCCGCTGGGGTAGTACGGGTGCTTTTTTATGCTCTTGCGTGTATTTGGGGCTGACGTGTGTCTGCGTTTCTGGTTCTTTGGGGTATCCCCTATCGGCATGGTTTCCTGCCGCCGTTTTCCGTGTCACTGGAGTCATTTTCCCGATTTTGGGATGTATCATCATTTTGGGTAGGTCTATTGGCACAGTCTGGATGCCGTTCTAAATCAATTGTCGCAAGCATTAGATCTATTCCTGCGGATCGGCATCCGCAGAGTCAGGAGGTTACCGTGAAGGTTGGATATGTCAGAGTCAGCACAGAAGAACAGAACACAGCCAGACAGGAAGTTATTATGCAGGAGTTGGGCGTTGAAAAGGTCTTTATCGAAAAGGTGTCGGGCAAAACACAGCGCGGCAGAGAGGAGTTAGAGAAAATGCTCCAGTATGTCCGTGAGGGTGATGTTGTGGTGGTTGAGTCAATTTCCCGTATTGCCCGTAATACAAAAGATCTGCTTGGTATCGTGGATCGGCTGAATGAAAAGGGGGTAGATTTCACGTCCCGTAAAGAAGATATCGACACAAACACACCATCGGGGAAATTCATGCTGACAGTATTCGGCGCAATAGCACAGCTGGAGCGTGAGTACACCTTAGACCGCCAGCGAGAAGGCATAGAAATCGCCAGACAGAATGGAAAGTATCTAGGGCGTAAGCCGATAGCCATTGACGGGGAAAAATTTGCAGAGGTGTATGCCAGATGGAAGTCTGGAGAGATTCAGGGGGTAGCGGCGATGCGGGAGCTGGGGTTGAAGCCCTCGACGTTTTATCGGCGAGTGAGGGATTATGAAGCCAGAGTAATTTCCAATAATACGGAGATGTTAGTTCGGTATGCAGATAGAAAATAAAGCGGCAGATGCCGCTTTACTTTTCGCTTGTCAGGTTTTGCCGCGTATGCTACAATGTTTTTGAGAATTCAAGGACGTAAAGGTGTACCACTCGGCACTGCTACCAACAGTGCCGAGCAAAGGATGGTATCCACGCTACCACACACAATACAGACACAAGGTCTGCGATACACACATAAGTATTATATAAAGTTGCAATGAAAAAAACAATTGCTTTTTATGTGTCAGTTGCGCAGATCATGCCTGACCTTAGTATAAATACGGGGTGATGTTGTGATTGTGGACGCACAAACCAACTCACCCCGTCTTTGGTTCTCACTGAGTTATCCCTGCCCGATGGCGGTCTGTTCCGCCATTGAGGGGTAGCTTGCGTGAGAGTCGGAGTTTTTGAAAGAGGACTGCGATTATTCGTCGAGTCCTTTTTTATGTGCTTCGGAGAATACTAAGGAGAAGGAGGAGCAATGTGAACAGCAATGATATCTTTAAACTTCTGGCATGCGTTGGAAAAGCCACTGCCAGAAAACTTCCTGAGATAATCGAGCCACTGCCTGTATATGGAAAAGTATTGGGCGGTGCTTTAGCCGCGTTCAGGCAAGGGATTGATGATTATCATAACCAGAAAATATCTGCTGAAGAATATGGGCAGATCAAATCGGCATTTGATGATACCGTCAAAAAAGAAGCGGCACAGGTGAAACCGCCGACCTTTATGGACTGCGTAATATTCCGCTGTAAATCGGGGTATACCTTATCGGATGCCCAGCGGGGTATGCTGGCAGATGTCTTTGAGGGTGAAGAGGATGAAGAGACAGGGATCATCAGCGGCTTTATTGAGGACTATATGGGTGGCATGATCTCTGAAGATGAGGATTATTCCATAGGTGATGATTATGTCAGCCTGAATTTTACGGAGTATGATGAATATCCCTATGATGAAGAAGTCCTCTGCCAGCTAAAGCAGGCTCTTAACAGGCTTATAGGCTGTGATGCATTCGATTATTTTGTTGCATCGGGGCATGAAGTGAGCCACGACATATGATGAAAATGAAAGAGGAGACTGTTTCGATGAAGAAGAAATTTTTAACAATTATACTTGCGGTGTCTGTGTCTGTATCTGCGATTGCAGGATGCGGCAATGCCGCAGAGCCTGCAAACAGTAGCAGTATAGTAAATGATAAATCTACGGCGGGTACTGTGCCATATGTCAGCAGTCAGGAGGATTCGCACACTATGGCTGAATCTTCCGAGGATGTGGCAGCTGATGGCAAACCTGCGCAGGGCAGTATCGGGGAGTCGGGACTTCCTTATTACGAGCTGGGCTTCTCCCCCGAGGATTTCACAATCGATGGCTTTAACGTTTACTGTGGCATGACGATGGATGAGATGTATGATGCAATTAATCTGCCAGAGTTTGATGATGTAGGAAACAGTGTCGATGATGGATGGTCTAAGGGAAAGACGAACTCTGATACGCTTGCTTTTTATCTGCACACACCAGAAGGGGCAAGGAATTTTGTATATTATATAACTGATGAGAGTGGTACGGAGATACAAATTTTACATTATGATGGATTTACCATAGCTGATGCAGATTTTATTCAAAGTCCGATTATTCCGGGCAAAACCACTTTTACCGAAGCAATAGAAGCATTGGGAATTCGGGATTTGCTTGAAGCGATGAGAATACAGGATCCTTCTTTTGAAGAAGGGGAGAAATTTGAATTTGAGTCGCAGTTTAGCGAAAATAGTTATTGTCGTATGTACTGGCATGATGGTGGTAGTCGTGGTTTTAGTGCTAGGATTATATTAAGCTGGAATGATGAAAATGGACAAAAATTCGTCTTTGACGTAGCTTTCGAAAACGATGTACCATCATGGGTGGTAATTGGATTATCTTAGCTCAGATTGGTTTAAAGGAAACAGGCTCGGTCAGGGGTAGTTACACTGCCGAGCCTGTTTTGTTATATGCGGATTGCTAAACAGATTGTACAGAACGAAATACAATCAATTTATTTCTATTATTTGATAATAGAAAAGATGTCTATTTTTGGCTGTCGGTCACAAACGATATAATATCAGGTGTAGTATTTTTAAAAACTCACTAAGGCATAAGAGAATGTGTGATGAAATTCCGATAAGGTAATTGCTGAATTGTGAGGTATATGGTAAAATTGGAGTACGGGAACAATCGTGTCACTGCAAGGTGTTGACCTCTCATTACAAAAGATGGGAGGTGGTGCGGATGAAATATGATTTCAAAGATCTAATGTCTTTCGGAATGTTCATTCTCGCATTGCTGACCTTAATCATTTTGATAAGTCAGTAGCGTTTTTCTGGATTTTATGATAAGAAATCAGGGTTAACTTTGGGGTTAACCCTGCGATAAGACGCTCTCAAACCTCCTGTTTTATTGTGTTTTTTCTGCTTGTGACTTATTCGATTCCGGTCGCCGGCATAATTTTTTAGGTAGCTCAATTCCTTGTAAACACTGGGATTGAGCTGTTTTTCTTTTATAGGTTGTTAAGGGTTAACTGGGGTTAATCTATTTTTGTGCACAGACCCGTGCGACGGAAGTATGGCACAAAACTGGCGCACGGATCGCGCGGCGAGCAGGGAGAAAATCTTCCCTACTCGATTGCTGCCTATTACTATGATGAATTGTGGAACGTTATAATATGATTATATCCAACCTTCCATATTGACGGGTTGGAATTTTTTTGATATATTTAATAAAGAGTATTTAATAAATATCATTTATTAAGTGGGGCGTATTAAAATTAATACTTAATACAATAAACTTAACAATTGGATTTGAAAGAAAGAGCCGGTGCATACATTTGAAGTATTATTTTAAGACATGGATCGGGTCATACGAAAGGAGAGATAATACCATGGATATGAAGAACAAAGCGGTTATTTTTGATATGGATGGAATTATTTTTGACAGCGAACGGCTGATTCTGGATTGCTGGGAGAAGGTGGGGGAAAAGTATCAGATTGCCAATATCAGAGAGGTCTGCATCGACTGCACCGGGACGAATAGTGTAAAGACCAGAGAAATTATTTGCTCCTATTATGGAGAAGATTTTGCGTATGATAAATACAGAAAAGAAGCTGACGAGTTGTTCAGAGAATATGTCCGAACGAAGGGGATGCCGGTAAAAATAGGTGTCAGGGAACTTCTGCAATATCTGCAGGCGGAGAAGATACCCATCGGACTTGCCTCGTCTACGAGATTGGCTATTGTGGAGGAGGAATTGCGTATGACAGGATTATATGACTATTTTCAGGTCGTTATGGGCGGTGACCAACTGAAAAGAAGCAAGCCGGAACCAGATATTTATCTCCTGACCTGCGAAAAGATGGGGATTGTACCGGAGTGTGCATATGCGATTGAAGATTCCTATAATGGTATCCGTTCGGCTTACAGTGCCGGCATGATGCCGATCATGGTACCGGATATTTTACCGGCGGATGATGAGATGAAAGAGAAGAGTGTTGCCGTATTGCAGGATCTGCTGAAGGTGAAGCAGTATTTTCAGGAAGAGGGGTGTCCGGGTGGCAGGGAATCTGATTAAAGATGAAAATCTAAAGGTGTTAAGGCGCGTTCTGCGTAAGGAAAGGGAAGCGACGAAACCGCAGCTTGCAGAGAAAACAGGTCTCAGTGTCGTAACAATACAGTCGTTAATAAAAACATTACTTGAAAGCGGTGAAGTACTGGAGGGTGAAATGGTGCAGCCCAGACTGGGAAGACCGGCAATAACCTATCGCTTTCATGAGCGTGCCAGACTGGCATTGATTATCTTTATGTATGAAAAAAACGGAAAGGATACGGCAGTCTGTGAAGTATGTGATTTGTATGGCGTCAGCATTGAACGGATGGAAAAGAGGTTAAAGGATGTTTCCGGAGAAAGCTATGACGACATGATTGAAGAGATGCTGGGAAAATATCCTGAGATCATGATAATCGCATTGGGGCTTCCGGTTGTGGAGAGAGGCGGCATGATTCTTGCGAGTGACTATCCACGGCTGTTGAATGCGAATTTGGCAGACTATCTGGAAGAAAAGTTTCATAGGAGGGTTTTGATAGAAAATGATGTGAATGCGGCGGTTTTCGGTTATGCGATGCAGGAGGAAAAGAAGCGGACAGACCAGCAGTATGCGGACTGGGAATGTGCGGATAAGGAGTGCATGGAGCAGGAGCATGCGGATGAAGAACCGGCGGAAAGTGAACGTGTGAATAACGGGCATACGGGGTGTATCGCTGGAATTTATATGCCGTCTAAGTATCCGCCGGGGGCAGGAATCTGTCTGGATGGAAAAGTGCAGCGTGGCAGAAACGGTTTGGCGGGAGAGATCAGGCTCTTACCATCCTCTATTGACTGGGAACACTTTTCATATGAAAAAGAAGCTATAGAAGAATATCTTTTACAAACGATGAAGGCATTCTTTTGCTTTTATAATCCGGATAGGCTGGTGCTGTACAGCGAAATCGTAGATGAGAGTCTGTTCTGGAAGTTGGAACAAATGTGCGAAAACCGTATTGAGAAACTGCTGATTCCGGAGATGGAGATAAAGAAGGATTTGAAAGAGGATTTTGAAGCCGGCATGATACAGATTGCTCTGCGGGAAATATTATGAGAAAACTTTTGTTTTACTATTTTTTCTGCTTGAGACTTTTTCTCTTCCATTCGTCGGCAAAATTTCGGTAGACACCTCATGTCTATTTCCAAAAAAACAGGGCATTGCTCGCTCTGTGTCCTGTTTTTGTAAGCAGTCCAATGATAAGCTCATAGCGAAAGGAGAACACAGAACAATGAACCAGCAAAAAATTGGAGCATTCTTTAAAGAACTTCGGAATGAAAAAAACATTACGCAAGAGCAGTTGGCTGAAAAGTTTGGCGTTTCTCGCAGAACGGTTTCCCGTTGGGAGACGGGCAGCAATATGCCGGATCTGGATATTCTGATTGAAATGGCGGACTATTATGATGTTGACTTGCGGGAGCTGATCGATGGAGAAAGGAAGAGCGGGAAAATGAATCATGAATTAGAAGAAACTGTATTAAAAGTAGCAGACTACAGCAATGAAGAAAAACGGAAAATGACAAAAATAATGCATTGGCTGTTCATAGCCGGCGTCGTATCATTTATATTTTTCTTCATTCTATTGTTTAATGAACCGGAGGAACCTACGTTTATTTACGGATATGCACAAGGTGTAACACTGGGAATCCCTTTTGCAATGGTTTCGGTCGGAGCGATTATGACCGGTAAATATGCCGCGAAGATTCGTGATTTCAAGATGAGAGTGTCAGGGCGTAATATGAAAAACTGACGTGCCTGTTCAGAAGGTGCTTACAAATTGACAAAAGATACTGATTTGTGTTTCTCCGGCTGCATATATGTAGTAAACTGGTTGCAGGAGCGTAAAGAGAACGAATGAAAAAGAAGAAAAAAATTGTAATCAGATTACTTATATCTGCGGCGGGGATATTAGCAGTGGTAATTGCGCTGCTGGGATTTCGGCGTCGTGGCAGTGTGGTGATACGGGCAGATCAGACAGTGCGGGTGCCTCAGGATGTGGTCACCTATAGGCAGGACGATGAACGGTGGGCAGGCGACGCGCTGGGGGACTCGTCATACACCATGAAGTCCTCCGGATGTCTGGTGTCCTGTATCGCGTCGGCGATCAGTATGGAGAGCCGGGATGATGTGACACCGGGGAAATTAAATCGGATATTTACAGAACATAGTGTGTATGACGGCGAGGGAAATATTCAGTGGGCGGCGATTGATAGGATCGATGGTTATTCCACACATGTCTATCAGGGTGTGTCGCAGCAGGAGATCGATCAATGTCTCGCTGCGGGCCACTACCCGATCGTGCGTGTGCGAGTAAACGGAGTCGGCAATTTCCATTATGTACTGATCGTAGGCACGGAAAATAAGGATTATGTCTGCATGGACCCGCTGAAAAGCGAGTTGACTGAATTATCACAATACTTAGGCCGAGTCTATGCGGTGCGGATGGTGCAGTCAGACGGATAAGCGGAATTCTCAGCTTGTACGGAACAGGAATGTGTCATATAATAAACAGGCAATATAGCAACAGATAAAATAAGATTGGAGTAAGATAAAGTATGGATACGAAAATGTATAGAAGAGATTTTTCCGGATTGGGATTTCGCATGGCGTGCAGCGCTGTGCTGATTTTGGCGATTCAGACCGCCGGACAGTATATCGCGGTGGAGATCAATCCGGATTGGGCAGAAAATATGGATATTATGCTTGCAGCCACGATGGTTCCGCTGTATGTGATGGGCTATCCGCTGGCGTTCCTGATTCTGAGAAGCAAGGAGAAACGGACGATTGAGAAGCATAAGATGACACTTGGACAGTTTATTCTGGCATTTATGATGTCGTACGGGCTTATGATTCTGGGTAATCTGATCGGCGTTTTCATTACGCTGGGAATCGGTATACTGAAAGGAGATGAAGTGGTTAATCCGTTAATGTCCGTAGTAAACGGCGGTAATATCTGGATCACGGCCATCTATATTGTGCTGCTGGCGCCGGTTTGCGAGGAGTTCATGTTCCGGAAGCTGATCTGCGACAGAGTAGCGAAATACGGGCAGGGAACGGCTGTTGTGGTATCGGGACTGATGTTCGGACTGTTCCATGGCAATTTTAATCAGTTTTTCTATGCCTTTTTTCTCGGAAGCTTCTTTGCATTTATTTATTTGAAGACGGGGCAGCTCAAATATACGATCGGGCTGCATATGGTCATAAACTTTATCGGAAGCGTGCTGGGCGGCCTTCTGTTGCAGAATGTCGATATGCAGACACCGATGGGACTGATTATTTTTGCGCTTTATGCATTGTGCGTTTACGGAATTGCCTTGGCGGGCGGCGTTCTCTTCCTCGTAAACCGTCCGAAGATGAAGCTCGAAGCAGGAGACATTACTATTGAAAAAGGAAGCAGATTTAAGACTGTGATCGGCAATGCGGGGATGATCGTTTACTGCCTGTTGTTTTTGATCTTGACGCTTGTTGTTACACTGAGATAACCCGTTGTTACAAAAATCAGCGTAACCCCTTGACATTTTCTCTAAAACTATATATAATTTCTTTTGTTGCGGAAGTACATCAGAGAGCAACAAATGTGCGTTTAGCTCAGCTGGATAGAGCGTTTGGCTACGGACCAAAAGGTCGGGGGTTCGAATCCTCTAACGCACGGTAGATTCAAAAAACGGGAATGCTTATAAGTAGCGTTTCCGTTTTTTTATGCTTTTTGGGTCTGGCTGAAATAAATGGCCGAAATAAATGTTGTTTAGGTGTTGACAAATTGCTTATACTGTATATAATGATATATAAACAGTATATACTTTAAACCGTGGCGGGGTGTGACGACAGCGCGCTGCGAGGAGGTTAACCAATGAGGATCATTATATCTAATCAGTCCGAACTGCCCATTTATGCGCAGATCAGGGAGCAGTTGAAGGAACAGATATTAAACGGGCAGATTCCGGAGGGAAGCACACTGCCGTCCATCAGGCAGCTTGCGAAGGAGATCGGAGTCAGCGTAATCACCACGACCAGAGCCTACAGTGATCTGGAGGCGGAGGGGTTCATTGCCACCATGCAGGGCAAGGGAAGTGTGGTACTCTCCAAAGATAACAGTATGTTACAGGAACAGTATCTGCTGCGGATCGAGGATGGGTTGACGACTGCCATTGAGACGGCACGGGTGATGGGGATGCCGGAGGAAGAACTGGAGAAAATATTTCAGAATCTGCTGCATGAGATGCAGGATAAGCGGTAACAGCCAACCAATCGGCAGCCGTGGGAAGAGGTATATCAGGCACATACAGCATACGGAAGGGAATGAGGAAGAATATGGAACTGTTAGAGGTGCATAACGTATCGAAGCATTACAAGAATTTCAGTTTGGAAAATATAGATTTCGTCCTGCCGAAAGGCTATATCATGGGTTATGTGGGACAGAACGGCGCGGGGAAGAGTACGACGTTAAATCTGATTACGAACCTGTGTAAATGTTCGGAAGGGGAGATCTATGTGGATGGCATCACATGCATAAGCGATGCGGTCCGCTATAAGGAGAGCATCGGCTATATCGGTGATGAGTTCTATTATCCGGCTAATTTTACGGTGCGCAATATCAGAGGCATCCTGAAGAATTTATATCCGACTTTTTCGGTAAGTAAATTTGATGAACTGCTGCACGAATGGAAGCTGTCGGAGAAGATGAAGGTCAAGGATTTTTCACGGGGCATGAAAGTGAAGCTGATGTTCGCGTCGGTGCTGGCAAGGGACACGAAGCTTCTGGTGTTGGATGAGGCAACGAACGGGCTTGATCCGGTCGTGCGGGTGGATGTGCTGAAGCTGCTGCAGGAGTATATCGCAGATGGTGAGCGAAGCGTAATTTTTTCCACCCATATCTTAAGCGACTTAGAGCAGATTGCGGACTATATATTTTTTATCCACGACGGAAGGAAGGTATTATATGATGCAAAAGACGAGCTGCTGGAAAATTATCTGCTGGTTAAAGGAGAGAGACGTGCGGTATCGACGCAGCTTCAGAAAGAGCTGATCGGGATCATCGACAACGCATACGGATTTGAGGCGATTCTGCCGAGCGAGAGAGCCGACCTTCTGACGAGTGAATTTCATTTTGAGAAGCCGACAATCGATGAGATCGTGGTGCACTATATCAAGAATATGGAGTGAGGGAAGAAAGGAGCGTAAAGAAATGAGGGCAATACAGTTTGCGAAGATAGATTTCATCAAGACGAAGCAGCAGATTTTATGGATACTGCTGGTGATACCGGTGGTCCTTCTGTTTATGCTGCGGCAGAGTTCGGACAGTCCGATGCCGTTGGTTATTTTTTTCTGTTATACGCTGTTTATGGCGCTTATATTCAGCACGATACCGTTTGGCTCGTGTCAGCGGCAGGAGACGGGGTTCCTGCTACTGCTCCCGGCCACGACGCGGGATCGGATATCAGGCAGATTCTTATACGGGCTTTCTTACATGATGGTGGCTGCGCTGGTTGGCTGTGTGGGAATGTATTTTGACAAAATGATAAGCGGCGCCGTGATAGAGGCGGAAATACCTTTTTGCATGATTGCTTTTGCGGTGAGCATGGTATTTATGGCTTTGGAATATGTGATTCTCTATCTGTTCGGGGAGCAGCAGAGTCCGAATATTCTGAGTCTGATCAGAATGATACCGGGATTCGTGTTCTTCTTCGGATCGATAGGGCTGATCGAAGGAGCACAGGATGATCCGGAAGTGACAGCAGCTCTTATGGAGTATATAGGCGGTCATCTGATGTTAATCGGCTGGTGCAGCTTGATGGCAGCTTTTGTGCTGTTTGCGGCGGCCGCTATGCTGTGTACGGCGGTGACTAAGAAGAGAGACTTCGGATAATTCATTTTGATAAGAAATGGTAACCGACAATTAAATAGTGGTGCGGTATTTTATAGCGGCGGAAAAATTTTCAGAAAGTGAAACTTTTTCCGCCCTTTATTCGTATTACTGATAGAGATGTGATAAGATGTCCATAATGAAATGAAAGAGACAGAAGAATACACGGAATTAATGTAACTGTGAAGAACAGGGTTCCGAACAGTTACGAATCAATAAGGAATTATGACGTGATGGAGCATAAGTTTGAGAAAGAGCTAAGATGGGACGATCTGGTAGAGGAATATCAGACAATGCTGTATCGGATCGCTTTTTCCAATATGAAGAATCGGGCGGACGCCGAGGATGTGGTACAGGAAGCGTTCCTGCGCTACATGAAGGATGAGAAGCCGATCCTGAACAGGGAACATGAGAAAGCGTGGCTGATACGGACCACTATTCATATCTGTATGGATATCTTAAAGAGCAGTTGGCACCGCAGGACGGTGGCGCTTGACGAGTCGCTGACTGCGGAGACGAGGAGTGTCTGGCTGCCCTATCAGATCAAGGATGACAGGACGCTGGAAGCAGTGCTGCAGTTACCGGTACATTATCGGAATCCGATCTATCTTTTCTATTATGAGGACTATTCCATACAGGAGATCGCGGGGGTCTTGAACGAGAAGGAAGGAACCATCAAGACAAGGCTGAGGCGCGGCAGGGAAGAAGTGAAGAAGATTCTTACGGAAGGGAGGCCGTAGAGCTTATGAGCATACAGGAGATTGGAACAAACGGCAAAGAAGGCATACAGGGCTATTCGCATAAGGGGAAGCGGAAAGGGGCAAAAGGATTTCAGGAGAGCCTGATGCAGAACCTCAAGTGTCAGGAGCAGGAAAATGTATCTTCAGAACTTGAAAGACCCGTAAAAGAGGTCGTTGAATCCGATGCGGCGGGAAAAAGTGTCAGGGAATCCGCGGTAGGGTTAAGGACAAACGGAAATGAGGATAGGGCGAATGTCGGTGCGGCCGGAAAGGCGGCGAGGATCCGCGTCAACGAGCTGATGAACCGGGAGGCTGTGCAGACTGCGGAGGTAAGACATATGAGCTATGAAGAGAGCGATAACATAGAGATTGCGGTTACAGAAGGCTATACGCTGAAGGGCAAAATGGAGGGCCGGCAGGTCTATGTGGAGGCGAAGTACGAGGACGGCAGACTGGAAGCCTATCATGTGGATACAGACAAGGTGCAGGAACATACGCAGCACAGGATCGAGCAGTTTGCATTGGAAACGGCGGACAGTATGAAGGCATGACGGAACATATTATTTTAGCTTGGAAAAGGGGAGAAGAATATGATCAATAATAATCCATTCAACACATTTTATGCGCCAACTATAGCAACAAACGCGAACACTGCGCAGGAGATCAAGAAATACACTGAGGCGGTGGCGAGACGGCAGAAGATGGGGCTGGAAGGCGACGGTGCGGGAGATACTTGTTTTGCGGCGCGGTTAAGGCAGGCGGAGGAGCTTAAGGCTTCCGGAGAGTCGTGCGGCGCTACGGATTCGGTGGCGATCATCCTAAAGCGGATGGGTGAACCGACAGCGGGGGAACCGGTCACGATGGAGGTGATTCACAAGGGCGTCAGAGTGCAGGTGACGAAAGATGCGATGTTCGGCAATACGATTACCATCGGCGGCAGCTCCAATCCTGACTGGATTCAGGTGTCTACTTCTGTGGGTGCGGTCAAGATCGATTTAAACGATTTGGACAGTCTTATGAAATGTCTTGATATGTTTTCTCCGGAGGATATCAATGCCATTCTGCGCAAGATTACGGAAGTAAGGCAGTCTCGTGACGCACTGCAGGAGATCGACAATGCGAAGAATACGCCGGTTCAACAGGCGGAGAAGAAAGAGGATGAGGAGGAAGCTTAGTAAGTATCGCGTTGCCCTTATAAAGTGTTTGTGGTAAAATAGAGTGCAATAAACACATGACAGGGGAACGAATCAAGTGCAGAAAAAAATAGCGGTAATAAACGATATATCAGGATTCGGGAGATGCGCCGTTACGGTGGCACTCCCGATCATATCATATATGGGCGTGCAGTGCTGCCCGGTTCCTACGGCGATTCTGTCGAATCATATGGGATACCCCAATTATTATATGGACAATTACACAGATCGGATGGAAGAGTATATCGGGAACTGGAGGAAGCTGGGACTTCGGTTTGACGGGATCACGACCGGATTCTTAGGTTCCGTGGAACAGATCGCGGTGGTGAAGAGATTTATCCGTGATTTCTCGAAGGAGGGGACTATGGTGATCGTGGACCCTGTTATGGGCGATCACGGAAGGCTATACTCTACCTATACAGAAGAGTTATGCATTCAGATGCGGGAATTGATCGGACAGGCACATATTACGACGCCGAATCTGACAGAGGCATGCAGATTGGCGGATATGCCGTATCGGGATGGTGTGTGGCGCAAGAAAGAGTTACACGCCATGGCGGAGCAGATCGCGGCTATGGGGCCGGAGAGAGTGGTGATTACGGGAATCCCACAGGGCGGATTTATTGCCAATTATGTATATGAGCAGGGAGCGGAACCGCAGATCATTCGTACCCATAAGGTGGGCACGGAGCGTTCCGGCACAGGAGATGTGTTCTCTTCCGTTATCGCGGCGGATGGTGTGAACGGTGTGCCTTTCCACAAATCTGTCCGCAAGGCATCGGGATTCGTCAAGAAATGCATACTGCGCACGGAGGAACAGGCAGTTCCGAAACCCGACGGCGTATGCTTTGAAGAGATATTGTATCAGTTGAAACGGGATTAACCCCTGGCAATGTAATATTCCAGTTCAAAAGGATATCCGTCTTTCTTATTCTCTTCGGACAAGGTATCGGTCTCTATGATACAGAAATCAGTGCCTTTTAGCACTTCCTTCATTTCCGCTTTTACAGAATCAAAGTCTGACATATGAGTAGAGATTCTGCGGCAGGCATAGCTGCCGGCGGACAATGTGCGGATTCCGTTCTGTCCTTCCGCAGCACCGGAGAGTGTCAGGAACATGTGGCGGCGATAGCTGCCGTTCGTATATTCGTGCAGGACACCGGACGGATAAGAAGCTGCGAGACCCTGCTGTTGTGCAGTGACAAACAGCCGCAGAATATGCTGGCCGTAGTACTTGGGGGTGTCCATCTCATCGAGAGGAACCGTGAGCAGCGTGCGTTGTTCCACACTGCTGTGGTAGAATCCGTCCGGCAGCAGGATGCCGCTTTTGCTTTCGGGAATCTTAGCCATACCGGTGACGGAACTGCCCATATTCTGGAGTGTCGCCTGCAAGGTGCCCAGACAGTTATGTATGTCCATAATCTTCTGTTCTGCGAGAATCTTGCCGTCATACAGGAGTTTCTGCAGATTGATGGAGTTGTGGTCCACATAATGATTCAGATCTTTTAACGGAATTCCCAGCTTGATACAGACTGTGATGGCATCCAGCAGATAGAGCTGCTCCTGCGTATAATACCGGTAGTTGGTCTCCGTGTTGACAAAGGCCGGTTTCAGGATGCCGATCTGATCATAGTATCGAAGGGATTTGATGCTGACATTTTTCTGCTTTGAAACTTTTCCGATGGACATGTACTGACTCATTGCTGTAGTGCTCCTGCTATATAAAAGATATAAAACTATAACCTGTGGTTAGAGTTTGCAAATCATATTTTGTCACATCTCAAACACAAAAACAAGTCCTTTTGCAAAACTTGTGCCAACAAAAAAATCCGCATACAATATCATGTATGCGGATTTGGTATTCTAGTCAATAACCAGCCTTTACAAATAGAAAATTCTCAAGGAGCGAAAGCGTGCCGACGGAGAATTTTCTATCTGTAAAGGCGTTCCTTTTTTAACCCATAGTTACAACAACATCATAACTCGTCTTTCCTTTTTCATAAGGAACAACACAGCCTTCCAGAGTCTGTCCGTCCACAGTGATAGACTTCACACCCTTCTCCACGTTGTCAGGATTTACGACCTTAATGTTGTAAGTGCCTTCGCGGAATTTTCTGGTCAGCTCGAAATCGCCGAAGCCCTTCGGTACGCAGGGATTGATGCTGAGTCCCTTGTGCGTGGGATATACGCCCAGAATGTGCTGTGATACATTGACGAAAGTCCATGCCGCCGTACCGGTGAGCCAGCTGTTCTTCGCCTCGCCCGGAATCTGAGCGTCTGCGCCGGCTACCATCTGGGAATATACATAAGGTTCTGTCTTGTGGATTTCGCTGAACTCCTCCACATAAGCGGGACAGGTCTTGCGGTAGATCTCGAAAGCTCTGTCGCCACGTCCGATCACTGTCTCCGCGATGGAAACCCAGGGATTGTTGTGGCAGAAGATACCGGCATTCTCTTTATATCCCGGCGGATAGGAAGAAATCTCACCCAGCTCCAGATGATATCTGGTGTATGCGGGCTGTAAGATCATAACGCCGTATTCGGTATCCAGTTTTTCCTTTACGGAATCAAGCGCTTTCTCGGCAAGTCCTTCTTCGACGCCGATGCCGGCAAGCGGACAGAAACCGTTTGACTCAATGTAGATCTGTCCTTCGTCACATTCTTTGGAACCGATCTTCTTGCCGTAAGCATCGTATGCGCGTACGAACCAGTCGCCGTCCCAGCCGTCTTTTAACACGGCATCATACATTTTCTTTACTTCCGCGCGGGCATAATCAGCTTCCGCCTGGTCGCCCATCAGCTCACATAACTGTGCATATTCTTCGCCGTATTTTACAAACATGCCGGCAATAAATACGGATTCCGCAACAGGTCCCTCGGAAGGTCCGAAAGTCTGGAAGGACTCGCCGGGATGCTCGGAGAAGCAGTTTAAGTTCAGACAGTCGTTCCAGTCTGCACGCCCGATCAGCGGTAAGTTATGAGGACCCTTGTGATTTACAATGTAATCAAAGGAGCGTTTCAAGTGATTCATCAGCGGTTTTGCCGCGTTCATGTCGTTGTCAAACGGAACCATCTCAGTAAGGATGGACGTATCACCGCTCTCACGAACATAGGCGGATGTGCCGGCGATCAGCCATAAGGGATCATCATTGAAGCCGCTGCCGATGTCGGAGTTACCTTTCTTCGTCAAAGGCTGGTACTGGTGATATGCGCTGCCGTCTTCGAACTGTGTGGAAGCGATATCGATGATTCTCTGTCTTGCACGGTCAGGGATCAGATGTACGAAACCTAAGAGATCCTGACAGGAATCCCTAAAGCCCATGCCGCGTCCGATACCGGATTCATAATAGGAAGCGGAACGGGACATGTTGAAGGTTACCATACATTGATACTGATTCCAGATATTGACCATACGGTCAACTTTGTCATTTGAAGATTTCACGCTGTATTTGGATAAAAGATCGCCCCAGTACGCGTTCAGAGCGGCAAAAGCCTTGTCCACGTCGGCGTCGGTCTGGTATTTTGCCAGCATGGCATTGGCAGGCTTCTTATTAATAACATTGTGGGACTCCCACTTATCATCTTCCGGATTCTCTATATATCCTAAGACAAAGACATAGGACTTGGATTCGCCGGGAGCGAGCGTCACGTTAATCTGGTGTGACGCGATAGGAGACCAGCCCCGCGCGATAGAATTCGTTGCTTTGCCGTTCTCCACAACTTCCGGATTGGCAACGCCGCGGTATGCACCGAGGAAAGCGTCACGGCTTGTATCAAATCCGTCTACAGTTGTGTTGACGGAATATACCGCATAATGATTTCTGCGCTCTCTGTATTCTGTCTTATGATAAATGGTGGAGCCGATCACCTCTACCTCGCCGGTGCTTAAGTTGCGCTGGAAATTCCGGGAATCATCATCCGCGTTCCACAGACACCACTCTACATATGAGAAAAGGGATACTGACTTGGAAGCGCTGCCAGTATTCGCCAGCTTTACCTGACTGATCTCGCAGTTGTCGTCCATGGGAACGAATGTGAGCACGGAGGCTTCCACATCATTCTTCTTACCGGTAAAACGACTGTATCCGATGCCGTGGCGGCACTCGTAACTGTCAAGTTCTGTCTGGGTAGGTTTCCAGCCCGGATTCCATACGGTATTGCCGTCTTTAATATAGAAGTATTTACCGTTGATGTCATTCGGTACATCATTGTAACGGTAACGGGTCATGCGCAGCAGCTTGGCATCTTTATAGAAGGTATAGCCGCCGCAGGTGTTGGAGATCAGACTGAAGAATTCATTGCATCCTAAATAGTTGATCCACGGTAAAGGGGTCTTAGGGGTTGTGATGACGTATTCGCGGTTGGCGTCATCGAAATAGCCAAATTTCATAGTGATTTTCTCCTTTTCTGTTGATGTTTTGTTGATATATGAAACATGTGAAGCGAAATACAGAAAACGATTAAGATAAATGTGAAGCTGTATATTGTGCCCGTGCACCGTTAAAAGATAAAAAAATGAAGTGCACGGAAAATATACAAAATATAATGATGATGCAATTATACATAATACAGAAAGGAATTGCAATCATAATCGTACCATCGGAAGGAAGAAAAAGGAAGTATTCAGCGTAATCGACGAAAACGTTTAATAGGCTTTCGGGGCAAATGTAAACAGAATGTGAATAAATTTGTAAGAAGGTGTTAAAAAACAGGTTTCGAAACTGTGTAAATTATACAAAAATATAAAAACTGAACAAAAAAATTAAAGTTTCTCTTGCAAAACTGTCAAAAGTGATATAGACTGTAATTACGAAAACGATTAAGATATAAAAGGCTTGTTTCATGGAATTATCGAAATCAAAGTCTAGGGCATAAGAGTAGAGCAGTAGATACAGGATATTAAGATGAGAACCGTGAAGGAGCCGTAGATGTAAGAGAAGACAGGAGCTTACAGTTATGGTATCGATGAAAGATATTTCGGTCGCGTGTGGAGTTTCCGTGGCAACTGTAAGCAAGGCACTGAACGATCACGCTGACATCGGCGCGGAGACTAAGAACCGCGTCAGGCAGGTAGCAAAACAGATGGGGTACTTTCCCAACTCGGCGGCGAAGGCGCTTAAGACGAACCGTACGCACAATCTGGGAGTGCTATTCGAGGAGGATGACCACAGCGGTCTGACACATGATTTTTTTGCGGGCGTTCTGGATAGTCTGAAAAGCGCGGCAGAGGAGAAAGGATATGACATTACTTTTGTCAACGGGTGCAGAACAAGACCCAATAGAATGTCCTATCTGGAACATTGCAGGTACAGAGGTTTTGATGGCGTGGTTCTCGTATGCGTCAACTTCTATGATCCGGAAGTGCTTGAACTGGTGAACAGCAGTATTCCCACTGTTACGATTGACCACATATTTAATAATGTGTGTGCGGTGGTGTCAGATAACGTGAAGGGAATGCGGGAACTTGTACAGTATGTATACGATAAAGGACACCGCAGAATCGCTTATATCCATGGCGCTAATTCCACATCTGCGATTACTCAGAGAAGGCTGGCTTCCTTCTACAAGACGGCGGAAGATCTGGGATTAAAGATTCCAGATGAGTACATAAAGGCCTCTGCGTACAGAGACACTAAGACATCCGGTGTGGCGACGGCAGAACTTCTGGATCTGAAGGAGCCTCCCACATGTATATTTTACCCCGATGATTTTGCCTGCTATGGCGGCATTAATGTGATTAAGGAACGGGGATTGCGCATTCCGGATGATATTTCAGTAGTGGGATTCGATGGAATCAGGATCGCAAGACATATAGAACCGAAGCTGACAACACTGAAACAGGACACGACACAGCTCGGCAGGAGAGCAGCCGAGAAAGTCATCAGCCTGATCGAGCATCCGAAAACGACGTTGATTGAACAGATCGTCGTGGAGGGAGAAGTGTATGAAGGTAATTCGGTAGCTAGGCTAAGATGAGGCATTTATATCAGTTTCTACTGATAATAAAAATAAATGCAGAAGTAACTTGATAGCAATATCAAAATATTCTCAAAGGGAGGAAATTATTTATGAAGAAAAAGTTACTTAGTGTAATTCTTTCAACAGCCATGATCGCAAGTGTGCTTTCAGGCTGTGGTGGAAATGACGGAGGATCAGCTTCCACACCTGCAACTGACAACGTAGCATCGACTGATGATGCAGCTCCGGCTGATGACGCAGCTCCGGCTGACGATGCAGCTCCGGCTGATGATGCAGCAGACAGCGCATCTTCTGGCGACAAGTTCTATATCTATTCTTGGAACACAGAGTTACAGGAGAGACTTGCGTATGTATTCGCAGCTAATCCGGGTATGGAAGACAGAGTAGAGTATGTAAACGTTGGTGACTCCGGTATCTATCAGGAGAGAATCGACCAGCTGTTACAGGCTCCCGATGCAGAGGACTATCCTGACATCATCGCTTTCGAGGCAGCTTACATCATGAAGTATACCAATTCCGATCAGACATTACCGATTACTGATCTTGGTCTTTCTGAGAGCGACCTTGGCGAGATGTATCCTTACACAATCACGGTTGCTACTGATAAGAGAAACGGCAGCATAAAGGGTCTTTCATGGCAGGCATGTCCCGGTGCATTTATGTACAGAACTGACCTTGCTGAGAGCCTTCTCGGTGTAACAAGCCCTGAGGAGATGCAGGCTAAGATCAGCACATGGGATGATTTCGTAGCTACAGCTCATGAGATCAAAGACAAATCCGGCGATGCTACAAGAATCCTTTCTTCTAACGGCGATATCGCAGAAGTATTTAGATCCAACATGGAGAATCCTTGGGTAGACGACAGCGGCGTATTCCGTATGGATCCGATCATGGAGCAGTACATGGATATGTGTAAGACTCTGGAAGAGGAAGACCTTACACAGAAGACAACCACGTGGACTGACGAGTGGAATGCCGGTCCTTCCACAGACGCTGTATTTGGTTACTTCGGATGTACATGGTTCTTACACTGGACGATCAAGGCTAACTGCGGCGGCTCTGCTGTAGGCGAAGGTACTTATGGTCTTTGGAATATGTGCCAGGGTCCGATGCCTTACTACTGGGGTGGTACATGGTTAGGCGCAACAGCAGGATGTTCCGATAAAGAGCTGGCTGGACAGATCATGAAGAGCCTGTGCTGTGATACAGAGATCATGACAACGATGTCTTCCGAGACTCTGGACTATGTAAACAACAAGACGGCTATGCAGACTCTGTCTGATCAGGGTGCAGGCGCATACGACTTCTTAGGCGGTCAGGACTTCATCGCAGTATTCTCCCCGCTGGCGGACAATGTAGATGTATCCTTCATGAGCGCATATGACCAGAAGGTTAACGATCTCCTTGGTACACAGATCACAGAGTACTCTCTTGGCAACAAGGATAAAGAGACAGCTATTGCAGACTTCAAGTCAGCAGTAGCAGAAGCTTTCCCTTCATTGACATTTGAATAAGCATTGAAGGTCAAAAACAGAATAAGTAATATAATAAAGTCTGTACCGGCTTTTCGGCCGGTACAGATATTTAAAAGCAGTTTTAACAACTAAAAGAAGAGAAGACCGCGGCACAGATGTTTGAGAGTGCTCCGGCTGACAGAGAATTGTCAAATGCCTGTGGCGTGGTCAGAGGCAGGAAAATTTAAAAAGAAGGATGTGGAGAAATGGCAAAGAGTAAGAGCAATAAGCATAAGACAGTGGAATACGGCCGCTATGGATATTACTTCATTGCTCCGTTTTTTATTGTATTCGCAATATTCCAGTTATGGCCCTTGATCTATACACTGGGTCTGGCTTTTTGTGAAAATTATACGGATACGATGTGGAACGTGGAAGTGGGTCCTACCTTTAACGGTCTTCAGAACTTTTCGACGATCTTCGTGGGTAGCGACGGATCGCTGTTCGATACCTATACTTTCCGTGCACTGGGCGCTACCTTGGTCATGTGGCTGATGAACTTCTTGCCGCAGATTCTGTTGGCGTTGCTTCTGGCAGTATGGTTTACGGATACGAGAGTAAAGATCAAAGCGCAGGGTGCATATAAGATCCTTGTATTTATGCCTAACATCATCACGGCGGCTACGATCTCCGTACTGTTCTACAAACTGTTCGATTACCCGAACGGACCGATCAACCAGTTCTTTGTAAACAGCGGTATCTGGGATGTACCCTATCAATTTCTGGCTACGAAATGGGCAACAAGGAGTATTATCTCCTTTATCAATTTCTGGATGTGGTACGGCAATACGATGATCGTTCTGACAGCGGGTGTGCTGGGTATCAGCCCGTCGCTGTTTGAGGCAGCCAGAGTGGACGGCGCGTCAAGCTGGCAGATATTTAAGAGTGTAACCCTGCCTCTGCTTCGTCCGATCATGCTGTTCTCACTGGTAAACTCCGCAATCGGCGGTCTGCAGATGTATGATATCCCGAAGCTGTTGACGACTAGCGGATATGGTGATCCGGATTATACCACCAGAACTATGACGATGTACATAAGAGAACTTGCCTTCACTGGGGCGAGACAGATGGGTAAGGCTTCGGCGGTCTCTCTGGTACTGTTCGTTGTAACCCTGTTCTTCTCCCTTGCACTGTTCTATATCATGAGGGATAAGGATGAGATCAGGGAGAAGAAAGCCATTAAAGCGGCACAGAAAGCAAGAAAGGGGGCAAACTGATCATGAATAAAGAAAAAGACGGCGGCTTACATGCCAGTATTATGATACAGCAGATCATTCGTAATGCGGTCTGTGTCTTCCTGTGTATTTTGAGTTTGATCCCGTTCTGGATCATGATCGTGAATGCGACCAGAACCAGTGTGGATATTCAGTCCAGTTTTACTCTGATCCCGTCCCACTATCTGATGGAGAACTGGCAGAAGCTGCTCTATCAGGCGAGCCAGAGTGTACCTCTGTGGAGATATATGACCAACAGTCTGATTATCGCAGGAGGCTCCACAGTTTTGGCTGTATACTTCTCGACGATGACGGCATACGGAGTTACCGCTTATAAATTCAGAGGAGCTAATTTTGCATGGGCGTTCATCATGGCGATCATGATGATTCCGGTGCAGGTTTCTTCCATCGGTTTCTTCCGGTTTATATACCAGATCGGCTGGGGTAACAATTATATGCCGTTGATCATTCCGGCGATTGCAGCGCCCTCTACAGTATTCTTTATGAGACAGTATATGATCAGTGCACTACCGCTTGAGATTCTGGATTCCGCAAGAATTGACGGATCGGGAGAGTTCAGAACATTTAATACGATTGCAATGCCGCTGATGAAACCGGCAGTAGCGACACAGTGTATCTTCGCATTCATCGGATCATGGAATAACTTCTATACGCCTTCCATGCTGCTTACGAGTCAGGCGAAGTTTACTCTGCCGATGTTCGTGCAGCAGATGAGAGGTGAGCGTTTCCGTTCCGACCACGGTATCATTTATGTAGGTCTGGTGGTAACGATCATGCCGATCTTCGTTGTATATTTCCTTCTGTCCAAGTATATCATCGCGGGTGTTGCACTCGGTGGTGTGAAGGAGTAATCTGATAATAGGCTATATTGTATTGGGGAGATAGCTTATGGAGAGAGCGTGCCGATTAGGTGCGCTCTCTTGCTGTAAGTGGGTTAAATAAGACGGACGCCCTGATGGAAGTTAATATCTACGGAGTCGCGCTCCCGCTCCGCAAAAAGCGTAGCGGACACTAAACTCGTGAGAAACCTCGTTAAGTGCCGACGCTTTTTGAGGGACTCCTTAAGATATTAACTTCCATCCGGGCTGGGTATTGATTGAGGACGAACATTATTTGCGAACCCTTTATATATAAAAATTTAAGATATATTACATGGTAAATTGGAAAATATTGTGTTAAGATATACGCGATAGTAATAAGCACTGGGATTATTACTGCGGAATGTGGCTAATTAACACTTCACAGATAGAATTGAGGATTATAAGTATAATGTCAAACATAGTATACAAAAACGCCACGATGAGGGTATATGACGGTCTTGTACGGTTATGCGATTATGCCGGTAAGAGTGTGGAGTGGTGCGATAAACTTTGGCAGGAGATGTTAAGTGACAGGGAAGTATATGATGAGTTTGTCTATTATCTGGAACACCATGTGCCCGGTGATTTGATGAAGGTTCGGGGATATTCGCTGACGGATCTGTATGTGTGGCAGATAGAGCAGTATAATCTGCATGGGGATTCGGGGAAGAACACGGCCTGTTGCAATAAGGAAGAGATGGTACTGCAGGCTTTTTGGATGTTGGCCGAGATGAAGAAGAACCCCGACAGCTATCTGGGCAGGCTGGATCAAGGCGCAGGAATGGATAAAATATAAGTAACTGTTCAGAGGGTACTTAGTAACTGTGAAGAACAGGGGTCTGAACAGTTACAAAGATAGATAATCGAAGAAAGTATAGAGAAAGAATATGGAAAAAACGGAATTTATTGAAAGACTACAGCGCGCGCTTGCCGCAGGGATTTCCAGTAGTCAGGTGGCGGAGAATGTGAGGTATTATCAGGATTATATCGACGCAGAGATCCGTAAGGGCAGAAGTGAGAAGGAAGTGATGGAAAGTCTGGGTGATCCGAGACTGCTTGCCAAGAGTATTATTGAGGCGAATAAGCACGCCGGAGTAAGTTACGGTTCGAATCAGGCGTATGATGAGGAAGTGGCGGAAGATACGCAGGAGTGGGAGCCTGATCGGGGCACGCCGAAGGGCAGGAGCATTGTGCTTCCGGGATGGCTGGTCATGTTGATCGTTACGGTGATAGTATTGTTGATTATTGGGGTGGTGACTTACACGCTGTTCTATTTTGCGCCGGTGATTATAGGGGTGTTGGTGGTAGTGCTGATCGTGAAGGCATTTCAAGGGCGCTCACGTTGAATCTTTTTCATAACAAAACAGACCATTTGGGTAAATGGTCTGTTGAGGGGAGTATATAAATAATTATATATAAGGGTCTGTAAATAGAAACTGAAGGGGTGTTTCCATCTACAATTATTATTATATACTTTATATGAGAAAATGCAATCAAAAATAGTACTAAAGTCCTATGCAAATATTTGGTGATTTTATATAAAAATCTAGTACTAAAGAACTAGAAGTGAATTGTATATTCTGATAAAAATCTTGAAATACTATTTCTGTAACTATAGTAAACGACATAACAAATTCTGCTTCCGGTTCTTGTAGGAGCCATATACGGAAGCTTTTGCAAGGCTGAAAGCGAAATTTCTAATGCCGTTAACTATTAAATCAACCAGGAGGTATTTGAGATGTCTAAGAATGACTATAACCAGAATTCACAGAATGACAAGCAGCAGGACAAGGCTAACAACTCTACCAGCCAGAACAACCAGAATAACAGCCAGAAGAACAATTCTAAGAACAGTTCCGGCAGCAACGCACAGGACAATCAGAAGAACAACTATTAAGCAACAGGTAACAGATGTTTGTGAGACGCAAAGCGGTATGGTCGAGGGCCATACCGTTTTGTTGTATTTTGTGAAAAAATTGTAAAACATATTGGGGAACATTGTTATTTTATAAACTTTAGTATACAATGTCTATGGTGAAGAAATGAAGTTATGACTCAGAATGTGCCATGTGTTTGCTGCATGGTACTGAAAAAACTATGGCTGATCTGACAGTTCATTGCCACGGAAGGCAGTTGGGTTGGGGTACGCTCTGGAGGAGATTATGAAAAAGGTATTGAGATGGATTACATGTATAACGGCAGTGATCATGCTTGCCGGCTGCGGAAATGCGGATGGTGCGAAGACGGATGGTGCAACGGAATATGCCGACACCGCTGCAGAAAATATAAAACAGGCGGGATTGGGCGCTTTGGCGCTTCTCTACGACGATTCTGCCTGGACCTATGATGAGACACAGGGCGGCGATACGGGACTTGCTTTTACGGCGAAAGACGGTTCTTTACTTGGTATTTCCTGCTCCAGAGAATCTTTTTATCAGCATCCGCTTGATATGTTGAATATTTCAAGACAGATCTATGCCGGTTATGCCGGATATGAGGAGATGGAAGAACCTACGGCAATATCTGTTCAAGGTGAGGAATGGTACGAGTGGATATATAAATATGAAGAGAACGGTGTGGTGACAGTGGCGTTACAGCGTTTCTACGGTAAGAATTATTATGCATATACGATGTCTTATATCGCTGAGGAACGGTCCTATGAAGCGAATAAGGGCGAAGCGCTTAAAGTAATGAACTCTGCGGTAATGAGCGTGCCGGACAACGATGAGGCTGAGGAGAAAGCGAAGGAATTCCTGGTGGGAGAATGGGATCTCGGCGATCGGGGTTTTCTGGTCATGAATGAGGATGGCACGTATTTCTGGTATATGGACAGTAGCAAAGATGAGAAAAACATGCATAAAGGAGTCTATCACGGCGATGTGACGAATGATGCGGTGGGCTTTGAGGAGGGAGAGGGAATCTATTTTGTTCTCTTTCCGGAAGTGTTATATGTGGATGGTAATGAGGGGAAAACCTCTGCAGCGAAGTATGATTATGCCGTTTCCATGATCAAACAGAGTGACGGAACCTATCAGATGCTCAACCCGACTACTTTTGCGTTGTACTCTATGCTGAAACAGGAGTAGAATATGGAGAGATTAGAGTATATCGCACCCTGCCATTTCGGGCTGGAGGCAGTTTTAAAAAGAGAGATTACGGATTTGGGATATGAGATCGTCTCGGTGGAGGATGGGCGGATTACTTTCGCCGGGGATGCGCAGGCAGTCTGCCGCGCCAATATTTTTCTGCGCAGTGCAGAGCGTGTTCTGATTAAAGTAGGCAGCTTTCACGCGGAGACATTTGAGGAACTGTTTCAGGGTACGAAGGCCCTGCCATGGGCGGACTATATACCGAAGAACGGAAAGTTCTGGGTGACGAAAGCGGCGAGCGTGAAGAGCAAGTTGTTTAGTCCTTCCGACATTCAGTCGATTATGAAGAAGGCTATGGTGGAGAGCATGAAGAAGGCTTATCCCGCAGACTGGTTTTCGGAGAGCGGTGACTCTTATCCTATAAGGGTTTTCCTGATGAAGGACGAGGTGACGGTGGGATTGGATACTACCGGGGAGTCGCTTCATAAGCGCGGATACAGGAAGCTTACGGCGAAGGCGCCGATTGCGGAGAATTTGGCCGCAGCGCTTATTATGCTGACACCGTGGAAGGGAGACCGCATTCTGGTTGATCCGTTCTGCGGCAGCGGAACGATCCCGATTGAGGCGGCTATGATGGCGGCTCATATTGCGCCGGGAATGAATCGCAATTTTACTGCGGAAGAATGGACACACATCGTAGACAGGAAGAGCTGGTATCGCGCCGTGGACGAGGCGGAATCAATGATTGACATGGATGTGGAGACCGACATTCAGGGGTATGATATCGATGAAGAAATCATTGCGGCGGCGAGGGCTAATGCGAAGCTGGCAGGAGTGGAGAAACTGATTCATTTCCAGCGCAGGGATGTGGGGCATTTGAGCCATCCGAAGAAATACGGGTTTATCATCACGAACCCGCCCTACGGGGAAAGAATTGAAGATAAGAAGAATCTGCCGGGGCTCTATGATACGATCGGAGAGCGGTATAAGGCACTGGACAGCTGGTCCATGTATCTGATTACCGCCTATGAAGATGCGGAACAGGCGATCGGCAGGAAAGCGGACAAGAACCGGAAGATATATAACGGTATGATGAAGACCTACTTCTATCAATATATGGGACCGAAGCCGGGTGGAGGCAGAAGATAAATTATGCAGCAGGAAAGACAGAACAATCTGATGAAAAGAATGGCGGTATATTGTCTCGTGTTTGTGGCAACAGCGATGAGCGCCATACTGTATTACTCCGCCAATAAGATTATTGTGGTGGCGGATGTGGCACAGGACGAGGTCGTGCAGGAGTCTGCGGGAAGCGGGGACGGCACGGGCGGTGAGGGTAGCGCGGAAAATACCATCGTGGCGGATAAGAATCATATTCTGATTGACCGAGATAGTCAGAATACGAAATTTTTTTGTATTCCACTGCCGGAGGACGTGAAGGCGGAGGAAGTGATCATTGAGAACCACTATATGGACAGGGAACTGTGGGTAAATATTACGCATAAGAATCCCCACGAACATGAAATGTTTTATGAGACTAACGGCGTGTACGGTAATTGTGAGAGTGTGACGGAAGGGCATTTCGATGTGGAGAAGGAAAGGATGTGCCTTCGGTTTGATCTGACGGGAGTGTATGAGTACCACAGTATCTTTGAGGACAATACGCTGTACGTGGAATTTATGACGCCAAAGGAGGTCTACGACAAGATCATCGTGATCGATCCGGCGTACGGGCTTCAGGAGGACGGTGTTCTGTCAAACGGAGTCAGCGCTAAGGATATTACGCTGGAGGTTGCCAAGGCGGTAAAGGCGAAACTGGACGATACGGATATCAAGGTATATTATACAAGGATGGATGACAGCAATCCGACGGCGGAGAACCGTGTGGAGCTGGCGGCAGCAACGAAGGCGGATCTGCTGATCCGGATAGAGGTGAGCGGTGATGCGAATACGAAGCTGTACGGTACGGAAGCGGTTTATAACAGCAGATTTTTCATTCCTGGATTCGGCAGTGTGGAGCTGGCGGATCTGTTAGAGCGTGAAGTGGTCACAGCAATCAGCGGTAAAGCTAACGGGCTTCTGGAGGCAGGAGAGGAAGATGCGGTGATCTGTAATGCCACAGTGCCGGCGGCGGCGATCAAGGTAGGATATCTGACGAACGGGCAGGAGTTTATCCTGTTGCAGCGGGAAGATTATATTCAGCGTATCGCAGAGGGAATCTACCAGACAGTCATGAAGGCGTATGAAGAGTAGCGTAATAGCGTGAGAAGCATTTGAGGAGATAAGACGATGAGGCGACAGATCATATTTGCCACAGGCAACATGGGAAAAATGCGGGAGATTAGGGATATTTTGCGGAATATAGATGCCGATATTCTGTCCATGAAAGAGGCGGGGATCGAGAAGGATATTGTGGAGAACGGCACGACCTTCGAGGAGAATGCGGTTATTAAAGCTAAGGCGGTGGCAGAGCTTCTAACGGAGTATGAGGGCGGCAAGTACCAAGATGCCATTGTGTTGGCGGATGATTCCGGTCTGGAGATTGATTATCTGAATAAAGAGCCCGGAATTTATTCAGCAAGATATATGGGAGAACATACGCCCTATAGTGTTAAAAATCAAAATCTGCTTGAGCGGCTTGCGGGCGTACCGGCAGAGAAGCGCAGCGCCAGGTTCGTATGTGCCATCGCGGCGGCTATGCCGGACGGCGAGATGATCACCACACTGGGTACGATAGAGGGAAGAATCGGCGATCAGGCGGAGGGGGAGAACGGATTCGGTTATGACCCGATCTTCTATGTGCCGGAGTTCGGATGCACTACTGCGCAGTTGACCGAGGAGGAGAAGAACCGAATCAGTCACAGAGGCAGAGCGTTAGAGGCCATGGAGGCCGAACTGAAGAAGAAATTATAGTAATCTTATATACGCACACGGAAGTGAGGAGATTCATGAAAATATTGATTGTAAGTGATACGCACCGGCATAACGCCAATTTCCTGAAAGTGGTGGATAAGACGGGTCCCCTTGATATGGTGGTGCATTGCGGGGACGTGGAGGGAAGCGAGCTTGTGATTGAACAGGCGGCGGGATGTCCCGTGGAGATGGTGCAGGGGAATAACGACTTTTTCTCGGAACTGCCGAAGGAAAAGGAATTTATGATAGGGCGGTACAAGGTATGGCTGACACACGGCCACAATTATTACATAGCCATGAACAGTGAAGTGATCAAACAGGAGGCGAAACTGAGGGAAGTAGATATCGTGATGTGCGGACATACGCATAAGCCGGTAGTGGATATCGGAAGCGGTATTACCCTGATTAATCCCGGCAGTATCAGTTATCCCCGACAGGAGAACAGAAAACCCAGCTATATTATTATGGAAATAGACGGTGCCGGGGAGGCACACTACACGATTAATTATCTGTAAACTCAAAAAAATAAAAAAATTAGTTGACAGAGAAAAACGCATATTATATAATTTATCTTGCGTTGCAGATAGGATGCTCACAGGTTCCTTTTTCGGGGTGTGGCTCAGCTTGGCTAGAGCGCCTGGTTTGGGACCAGGAGGTCGCAGGTTCGAATCCTGTCACCCCGACGCAAACGAAACACACTCGAAATAAACCGAATGACGGTTTGATTCGAGTGTGTTTTTTTGTCAATGGAGCGGGATTAGTCGCGGTCTATGCCGATGTAGGTGCCGTCGGCAGAGAAGTAGAGGTCAGTGCCGTTGAGGAGTTCTACTTCATAGCCGCGGTCTATGCGTGAGATTTCGTTTATTCCACTTCCGCTATAGGCTGATGAGATGTAGGTGTCGATGGCTGCGGGATAGAATCCGGCGGGGACGGTCTTACCAACCGGAGCG
>JAAUZY010000093.1 GCA_014804355.1 Lachnospiraceae bacterium | reverse complement strand
TCTGTTATAATTAATCATGCAAAAACACTCCTTTGTTTTGTTGTTTTGTGGTGATTCAATTATACCAAAGGTTCTGTGTTTTTGCATTTTTTTATGTGAAAAAATGGGGAAACTCAAATGGAATCTATCCGAGCGCTACATCCAGTATCATCATGATCACAAATCCGGCGGCAGCTCCGATGGTTCCGATATTGCTGTGTTCTCCCACCTGTGACTCAGGTATCAGTTCCTCCACCACTACATAGATCATGGCACCTGCCGCAAAGGCAAGCAGATAGGGAAGCGCAGACACGATCTGCTCGGCAAGCAGTATGGTAAACGCAGCCGCAACGGGTTCCACAACACCTGACAGAGAGCCGTAGACAAATGCCCGAAGCTTCGAGATTCCTTCCCCGCGCAGCGGCATGGAGATGATCGCTCCCTCCGGGAAATTCTGAATGGCGATTCCCAGCGCAAGCGCAAATGCTCCCGCCATGGTGATGCCCGTATTGCCCAGGAGTGCGCCCGCAAAAGTCACGCCTACGGACATTCCCTCCGGAATATTATGCAGTGTCACCGCAAGGACAAGCATGGTTGTTTTTTTTAAATTGGCTTCTATTCCCTCCGGCTTACTGCTTTCCGGATGGAGATGCGGAATCAGACTGTCCAGTGCCAGCAGGAATAATACTCCGCCCAGAAACCCCACAGTTGCGGGAATCCATGCAATTTTACCCTGTTCCTCCGCCATATCGATGGCCGGAATCAGAAGCGACCATACCGAAGCTGCGATCATCACGCCTGAGGCGAAACCCAGAAGCATTTTCTCCACTTTCAGGTTCATTTTATTTTTCATGCAAAAAACCATTGCAGACCCAAGTGTCGTTCCGACAAATGGGATCAGCAGTCCCAATGCAAGCTGCATATGATCACCTTACCCTTCCTTGTACTTACGGCAGTTATTTTATCTTATGCCGCCGGACGCCACACGAAGTATGTTCATCTGTCCTTTTGTAATATATTCTGTCCGATCCGCCACAAAGATACACATCAAATTATTTTACTACAAACCAAGTTTGTTCGCTTTGCGTCGCTTGTCCTCCGCATGCAGAAACACTCCGAATCTCTCTAATTCTTTCGTATTGATTTCCATTCGTCTCTCCTCCCGTTAAAGTAAGAGAAACGTAACACAACCAAACTACATTTTACAAATATTACAATAAATTACGGTGACTGCTTTTGCATAAGATCTGACAGCGTAATACTGCCAAAATACTCATTCATCATTTCATAAAATTTCTGCCACATCGGAAACGTCCTGCACTCCGCACTCCTGCCGCAAGTTCCCGCCGCGCTCTCCTCCAGACACGCCACTGGTGCGAGATCTCCCTCCGTAAGCCTTAAGATCTCCCACACGCTGTACTCCGACGGTTGTCTTGTAAGACGACAGCCGCCGCCTTTGCCCTGAACTCCCTCTATCATGTGGTTTTTCGTCAGAACCGGCAGTATCTTTTCAAGATATTTTAAGGAGATTCCCTGACGTGCCGCCACGTCCTTCATGGGAATATAACTTTCCCCGCCCTGTTCCGCCAGATCGATCATGACCCGCAGCGCGTATCTTCCTCGCGTTGATATCATCATATAAACCGTACCTTTCCCGCCTATACATCGCATCCGTGATCACAGCTTCCACAATCGGGAAAAAGCGTGTGGTCATATTCGATATCATTCTTATCATAATAGTCCTTAAGTGCCGATTTGATCGCTTCTTCCGCCAGCACCGAACAATGCAGCTTATGCGCCGGCAGCCCGTCAAGCGCTTCCGCTACCGCTTTATTGGTAAGCTGCAGCGCCTCCGCTACGGGCTTGCCCTTAATTAGCTCCGTCGCCATTGAGCTGGAGGCAATTGCACTTCCGCAGCCAAAGGTCTCAAATTTCACGTCGGTAATGATGTCATTGTCTATTTTCAGGTAAATCTTCATAATATCTCCGCATTTGGCGTTCCCCACCTCGCCGATGCCGTCGGCATCTTCGATCACTCCTACATTGCGGGGATTACGGAAATGATCCATTACCTTGTCACTGTATAAAGCCATATTCCATACCTCTCTCTTCCTTATATTATGATTACACATATTATGCCAGCGTTGTATTTACCACATATTACTATTCCGCTGTCACGAACTGCTTCGTGCCGTTTAACAGATCACGCCACACCGGCGATATACCCCGCAGATACTCCACAGTCTCTTTCACTGCACGAATCGCATAATCTATCTCTTCTGCGGTAGTCTCCTCAGAGAGCGTCAGCCGCAGGGAGCCGTGGGCGATCTCGTGGGGTCTGCCGATGGCCAGCAGCACATGGCTCGGGTCCAGCGAACCGGATGTGCATGCAGATCCTGAGGAAGCATATACCCCTTTATCATCCAGCAGAAGCAGCAAAGATTCTCCCTCGATTCCCTCGAAGCAGAAATTAACGTTGCCGGGCAGCCTGCACTCTCCATCTCCATTCAGCACGGAATGCGGAATCTCGGACAGCCCTGCAATCAACCGGTCGCGCAGCGCGGATATCTTCGTCGCACTGTCGTCGATGTGGCCGCAGGATTCCGTGAGCGCTGCTGCCATGCCCATGATCGCCGGAATGTTTTCCGTCCCCGCTCTTCGTCCTCTCTCCTGCATACCGCCCTCGATCAGATTCGTGATCCTGACGCCCCGTTTCGCATAGAGCGCACCGATCCCTTTCGGTCCATGGAACTTGTGTGCGGATAACGACAACAGATCAATATTCTGCGCCCTGACATCGATATGCAGATGCCCCGCCGCCTGTACTGCATCGGTATGGAACAAGACTCCCTGATCCCGGCATACCGCACCGATTTGCGCAATCGGCTGGATCGTCCCGATCTCGTTATTGGCGTACATAACCGTCACCAGACAGGTATCCGGACGTATCGCTTCACTTACCTGCTGTGCCGTAACCAGCCCATTCTCATGTACAGGAAGAAGCGTGATCTCGAAGCCCTGTTCCTTCAGTCTATCCAACGTATGCAGCACCGCATGATGCTCGAAGGCGGTGGAAACGATATGGCGCTTCCCCTGCTTCTCCCCGATGCGTGCTGCGGATATGATCGCCTGATTGTCCGCCTCGCTGCCACCGGAGGTAAAGATGACCTCTTCCGGATCACATGACAGACAGCCTGCTATACGCTCTCTTGCTGCAATAAGCGCTTCTCCGGCCCGCTGTCCCGCAGAATGCAGACTGGACGGATTGCCGTATATCTCTTCCATATAGGGCAGCATGGCATCGATCGCCGCCCGGCTCATTTTCGTTGTCGCTGCATTGTCCATATATATTTGCATGATGTACCTCCCTGCCAGCATTTATTTACCTACCCACTAAGTAGGTAGGTAAATAGTATCACGAAAGACTCAGCATGTCAAGATTCACGATATCTCATTTGCAAGTCTTACTAATGAAGTTGTATTATCATGCGCTCTGCCACAACAGCATACTATCCTGAATGGTAACCGCTAACTTCCCGGTATCCTTCAGCCATGAAAGGTAGGAACGCACCGTGCTGCCCACCAGCACATACTGCTCAAAATTCATGGAAAGGCCGTACCCTATAAACACTTCCTGCAAAACCTTCTCAAAATGCTGCGGCTTTTCACAGATAGACAGAATCCTCTCCGCTACCTCATGCACTTTATCTCTGTTGTAACGGACAAGTTCCCTCAGATCCGCAGCTACTTCCGCATGCGCCGGAACAAACATGGCGGCTTCCATCCCTTCCACCATATCCAGCGTTTCCAGATAAGCGCCCACGTCATAGATAAAAGAAACAGCATACTTCTCCAGCGTTTCCCTGCTGCTTATGCAGTCCGCAAGGAACACTACTCCGTCCGGCATACGAAAACCAACCATATCAAAGAAATGTCCCGGCAGCGGTATCACTTCTATTTCCTTCGGGAATCCTTCATCTGTAAAATCCGTCACATCACTTTCCTGCGCCATCAGAAACTTATGCCGTAAGTCCTTACACGGATAACCGCCGTAAAGAAAGGACGGCTCCAGTATAGGGTATTTTGTGAAAGCGGCCTCGATACCTGCGGAATAAATCTTACATCCCGTCTGCCCCTGCAGATAACGGTTTCCGCCGATATGATCTGCATTGGAATGGGTATTCAATATGGCGGCAAGGCGCCAGCCGTTCCGCTCCAGAATCTGTCTGACCTTCCTCCCCGCATCCTTATCATTACCGCTGTCGATCAGATACACATGATCCTGATCCGCTGCATAAACTCCTATCTTCGCCGGACAATTTATATAATAGCACTTCTCACTGACCTGTACCAATTCGTACATTTTCACTTTCTCCTATCGGGTCAAAAATCCTGGTGACCGGAAGCCTCATGCACAGTTGCACCGCTTCTCTACCACAATCTCGCCCTTCGCCTCCTGATCGTCGCGGATGATTTCCTCCACACATGGTACATAAATGTGACCGGATAACGGATTTTTAATGCTTACTACCGGCGTAGTGATCGTTGCCTCCACATCCGATTTCTCAAAACTCAGATCCGTATCAATCATTTCACAGTTTATGAGCCTTAAATTCTTGCAATAGCACAGCGGCTGCGTTCCGATAATCCTGCAATTCTCAAATGTAACGTTTTCACAGTACCATGCAAGGTATTCACCTTTGACAACACTGTTACGGACAGTTACATTCTTAGCATGCCAGAAGGCATCTTTCGTATCGAAATTGCAATTCTCAAACACAGAATCCTGAATATACTGGAAAGAATATTTTCCTTTTAACTGCACATTTGTAAAATTAAGCCGCTCAGAGCGCATCATGAAATATTCGCTCTGCACCATGCAGTCTTCCATCCCGATATCCTGCACCGACCATCCGAATTCCGGTGAAATGATATCACATCCACGCATTTTCACCCTGCTGCATTCCCGCAATGCCTTGATCCCGTGAAGCTTCGTGTCCGTGATCTCAATGTCATGAGAATACCACAACGCCGCGCGGCAAAGCTCTGTCATTTCCGAATTCGCAACGGTAAGTCCATTATCGTGCCAGAACGGATACCTGAGATTGAAAAAGCAGTTTGAAACACTGATATCCTCACTTTCTTTCAAAGCACTCTCCCCGTCCGCCGGCCCGTCAAAAGCACAGCCATTCAGGGTAACGCCCTTGCTTCCGTATAAAGCCCGTTCCATATCAAAAGTTTGGTTTTCTATCGTTTTCATTAAATCAGCTCCTTTTTTCTATTATATCAATTTTTCTGCAACTTTTCCATTTTATATATCAGATAATCGAGGCAGTCTATCCGTTTCTGTTCTTTATGCAGTTCATCCAGTAAATATCTCCGATGCACCGCTAACAGTTTCAACCCCTCTGCTATCTTTTCTGCATGGATATCCTCCACAAAAGCTGTAATGACAGTCTTGTCGCATCCTGCGTCCATTAAATTCTGAATAATGGCCTCATCATAGCTGCTCTCTTTATCCGCACCGGAGACCATCCATTCATGATACGGATATAATTTCCCTCCAAAATTTCCACTTCCCATCGTCCCATCCCTTTTCTTGTCTATTGTCAATATCCTGTGCTGCCGGTCAGAATCTCTTGTACATCCAACCTCTCAAATACAGGTTATTTTCGGGGTCTTCCCATCAGAAAATGTTATCATATACTTTTACTTATTTGATTATAACAAGGAGACTTGCATAATAGCAAATACTTATATTATATATTCATCTATGCTTGACAGCTATATCTATTCATAGTACGCTGTATCTGTCAAATACCACGCGGTTTTTCATATCGTTTTATTGTACTAAAAAGGAGATTTTCATGGAACTCAGAGTTTTACAATATTTTCTTGCAGTCACAAGAGAACAGAGCATTTCGGGAGCGGCCGAATCCTTACATCTTTCGCAGCCTACGCTTTCCAGACAGCTTAAGGAAATGGAAGATGAATTGGGCAAACAGCTTTTTATCCGCGGAAACCGCCGCGTCACCTTGACGGAGGAAGGCATGATCCTGCGTAAACGTGCAGAAGAAATCATGGAGCTTGTGAAAAAAGCAGAAGACGAGATTTCTTTGTCGGATGAAACCGTTGCCGGTGATATCACGATCGGCGCAGGAGAAACTGACGGTGTCAGACTGCTTACAAAAGCGGCTCAGAAAGTCCAGAGTGAATACCCGCTGGTCCACTTCCATATCGTGAGTGGAGACAGAACCACTGTTGCAGAAGAAATGGACAAGGGTCTGATCGATTTCGGTCTCTTACTCGGAGAGATTGATACATCAAAATACGAATATATAAAAATTCCCTACAAAGACAGCTTCGGTGTCTTAATGCGGCGCGATTCTCCGCTTGCCGCCAAAGAAACAATTACGCCGCAGGATCTGTTGAATCAGCCGCTGATCCTGTCCAGACAAATGATTCATGACTCGGATTTTCACAGACTTTTTCATTGCGACGTGGAAAAACTGAATATCGTGGCAACGTATAACCTTCTTTACAACGGCTCGCTCATGGTGGATGAAGGCATGGGATATGCTGTCTGTTTCGATAAGATCATAAATGTTTCAGGGGAAAGCAGCCTCTGCTTCCGCCCGCTTGCACCGCAGATGGAGGCCGGGATGAGCCTTGTCTGGAAAAAATATCAGGTATTCACGAAGGCGGCCGAAAAATTCCTGTTAACGTGCCGGGAAATGTTGGAATAGCTGGGGGAGTACTCCCTTACAAAACGTAAAATCTCCGCTTCAAATGCCGCTCATTTATTGCTTAGTTATATATTTCTGCAGTCTGCTTTGTGGTTTCTCCGGTATTGTATATACCAACCGGTTTCCTTCCAACAGGGGTTTAAGAAATTTACGTGTCATATATGTTAAGTTTTTATAACCTATATATTCAGCAATATCTTTTTTTGTCCGGGCAACTTTACAATATTCAAGTATTTTGTCCTCAACAGCATTCTGCAACACTTGGTCACTGACTTGGTCACTGACTTGGTCACTGACTTGGTCACTGACCATTGGACCGAGCTTCATCGTTGCTTTGTCATTCAGCGGAATAATGGTTTTGAAAATATCTCCTTCTACAAATTGCGGTGTTCCTCCAGAATATAGTTTTGTAAATTTATAAGTATTCCGCATACCGGAACCCAACTCATCCGCAAGCCCGATTTCCCGAAACACTTTAGAAATTGCAGGATTCTTAGGAAATGGTTCAAATGTATTCAGGTTTAAATTTCCATACCCATGCGTTCTATTGCTATTTTCTGCAAATATACGATCTTTCTCAATTACCATTTTAGCTACATAACCACTTGAATAATCACGATGCGCCAAACTGTTAGATATAATTTCTCTTAAAATTGCATCTCTGGCACTAACTGACTGCATTCCGTCCAAAACAAACGGATCATTCAAATGTTTTTTTGCAAACTCACTCATTCTATCATAGCTGTCCAGCAAATTGGTAACAATTACATCCCGGTCATCATATCGATCCAAATTATACACCCTGAAAATCATATCTGTTTTATGCTGCGGAAGCGCTGACATGATGGTTGTGTCTTTGCCAAACAGCAAAATTGCTGCCAGTGTAATTCCTTCCCTTCGGCTTTCACGGTCTAAAAGAATAAGTCCAGCACTTCTCAGTAATTCCTCATCATCCATAGATAACCACGTATGATTATTACTCCTTGCACGTGTCATCTTTCTGACACGGTCTATTAAATCCGAGCGAAGTACATCCATTCCCCATTCAGGAAATACCTTATTAACAAAATATGTGCCCTGTTTTCGTGCATATAGTTTATAAACAAGCTCTTCATTATCTGTTATATCTATATCCGATTCATTATTTCTATCATAAATCCGTCCGGAACATCTGCATACCTGTGAGCCTGCCGGCACATAAATATGCAATATCCTTTTTCCCTGAAGCTCACATTCTTTTGGTGTTAAAAACAAAGGTGGATACATTTTATTGGCATTGTTAATTGCTGTTACAAAATCCTTTTTCATTTTTTCAATACAATGCGGCTCAATACCAAGTATCTCTCCATTATCATTAATTCCCATAAAAATATGCCCGCCATCACGATTGGAAAATGCACAGATACTCTCATAAACATCTTTTGTAATATCTGCCGTGGATTTTTTGAACTCTGTTATATGGCCTTCTCCCCTGCCAATAATCTCCAGTAATGCTTTCTCATCCAAACAATTTCACTCCTCTCTACATTTCCACCATATCAGCAAAGCAATTTTAACATACTACGTAATTAAGTTCTTCTTAATATTATTCCTAAATTTGTGTCACTTAAATTATATCTTAGCTGTTGTTTTAAAACAATTAGAACTTACCATTTTCTCTATACAGTATCTGCTACAAAACGATAAATAACTCAATATGATCTGCTTGAATTACCAATTCGCTGCCCATACCTCTCTTTCCACTCTTCCGATGTCAATCGAGGTGTATGCCAAGTTGCCGAAAATCGCTTTGTCTTTCCCTGTAAATAATAATCACAAATAGCAGCTATGCCCTGAATTGTAATCCGAGATTCCATACCCTGTAAAATAATTTTACATATATCATATAATAATTAATGTTATACATTAATTATTTATTGACTAACATAATATTATGCGATATAATTTATTAAAACAAAAACATTTATAGGAGTATCAATTATGGGTAAGTTAGAAAACATTAAAAAAACAAGTAAACTTATTGGTAAAGTGGGAAAAATATTTCAAATATTTGCGGGAATACTTACAGGATTTTCATTGTTTTTTATTATCATACTGTCTATACTGCGAACTACACTCAACACCATGATTGCTGAATCTCAAGCAAGTTTTGATTTTAGTAATTTAGGGCAATTTGCCGAAAAATTATCAAGTGAAGGTAAAGTAGCCGAAGCAGGAATTGTTTCTTTAATATTTGGATCATTGTTTACGTTAATAATTACAATAATTATGCACTTTATTGCCAAAATATTTAAAAGAATTTATAATGGTTATTCTCCATTTTTACCAGAAATTGTAAACGATTTAAAGATAGTTTCTGCATTGTCCACGTTACTGATTTTGCGAAACAGTATCGGATTAGGCATTGTTTCGGGATTTATATTTTGGGGAATCATACAACTTTATGAATATGGGTGTGAATTACAAAATGAAGTAGATGAAATATTATAGGTGATAAATATGGCTATTATTTTAAGATTAGATAGAGTTATGGCAGATAGAAAAATTTCATTGAATGATTTAGCTGAACAAGTAGGAATAGCAAATGTAAACTTATCTAAAATAAAAACCGGAAAGGTAAGCGCTATCCGGTTTTCTACATTAAATGCGATATGTGATGTATTGGATTGTCAACCGGGAGATATATTAGAATTTCAAAAAGACCAATCTGATAACAAAACTAACCCAGTTTACCAACAATAGAATATCTGCTGTTTCGCTGGCGGGTAATCAAGGCGCAACAGCCTTGTTGTTTTGAGATTGGCATGGGATATGCTGTCTGTTTCGATAAGATCATAAATGTTTCGGGGGAAAGCAGCCTCTGCTTCCGCCCGCTTGCATCGCAGATGGAAGTCGGGATGCGCCTTGTCTGGAAAAAGTATCAGGTATTCACAAAGGCTGCCGAAAAATTCCTGTTAACGTGCCGGGAAATGTTTCCCTCGCTCCACAGCCATATCCTGTAATTCCTCTATCCGTATGTTCACCGCATTTACTATGGCTTCTATACGCTCTTCATCCATATATTCGGAAGAGGCAAATACATCGCGGATATCGTCCTCCAGCATTATAAGCTGTTCAAACGGTATCCAGCTATAATCTGATACAAGCTCCATCTGCCTGCCAGCATCTGCATAAAAGGGTTTTGTTTCCACAGGATCATAGCCGTTAATATTCCTTGTCAGTTTATCATGCCATAGGCTTGTTCCGCTGTCAAATACAGGTGCCGCTCCTATCCACTCCAATGTATTGACATTTCGCACCGCTCCGAAATTACCGAAATGGCGGTCGGTATTTGCCAACAGATAGTCGAACACCAACAGATAGTCAAGAAACTCTCTCATGCATGGAATGCCTAACTGACTGCATGCCTGTATAAAATGTTCGTATGCAGAATTCCGGCTGCTTTTTTTCAGGCTCCGGTTTATGCTTACCGCACTCACTAATTCCGTGTCTGTATTGATAAAATCTTCACATACACTATACGGAGCCTTGTTTTCCCATAACAGGGAATAACTCACATAATTCCGACATCCTAACCTCCGGTGCAGCTTTGTAGCCACAACTTCATTTAACGGCTCCTGCATATAAGGATTGCTTCCGGCTTTGATCAAACATCTCTTCCCATTTACGATCTTCCATTTCTTTTTTAACCATCCGTCCGATGTATTACACGGTGACATCATATCTAATCCCTGACCATTCACCGGTTGTTCAAACAAAATATTTCCTACATCATCCGAAAATTTATTCTCAAAAAAATTAACTGCGAACCACGCTAATTCACTGTCCGCCGGCCTCATCCAATATTGGTCTGACAGGCTTAACCCATAACATTTCATCAAAAGCTGTTCCGGCCGGTTCACGTTCATCTTCTCAAGCGCAGACCGTATTCCGGAACGACTTGCCGGAATTGCCCTGCCATACCACCATTCATTTAAATCCCTTTTATTAGGGATTCCTGTTCCGGTACCAATACCGACCGGAAGATACTTTAGATCCAGCGGCTCTAATACTCTGATAATTGCTGCCGTGTCATCATCAAGCTCCAAATCCACGACCGGCACATTTTTGTTCATCAGTGTACATTTCATAAGTTCACCTCTTCTAACAAATAGTATGCCATATATTTTTAGCTGTAACAATCTCTTTTTCGTGTTCTTGCTCCCAAGTATTGAAATATGATTTATTATAAATTCTTTTCAAATAATGTACCTGAACTATCAATAATATAAATTTGCTTCTCATTAATAAAAGTATACTCAGGTAAAGAGTCACAAGGAATTTCGCTGTCTAACGTCCAGCTATTGCCGGCGTTATCTGTTACAAAAAGTTCATAGACTGCATTTTCTCTTACCACTTTTAGTATAATTATCCCATTTTGTTTATTATCACTATAAAACACAGGTGTGTACCCATCTACATATTTCACCTCTTCTGTTCTGGGAAATATCTCTATAGTTTCCCAGGTTTCAGCTCCATCGGTTGTTTGATATAGATAGCTGTCAGTACCATGATAGGTCACAGCTATATTTATTGTTTCATTATCGATCACAGTAATTCCTTGTGGATACCCTGAAATTGTATTTGTTAATTCTTCCGTAAGTGAAAACGTCTGTCCACCATCACCGGTAAAAAACAATAGCTTTGTCATCTGACCGAGTGCCGGAGTAGAACAGTATAAAAGGTATCCCTCCCTATCATTTGCAAAACTGATAAATATGCTGCCGGCATCACAGTTTTCAGAATAATCTCCATATTTTATTAGTGTCTGATTCCAATTGTTACCGCCATCTCTTGTATATTCAACTATTAGATGCTCATTGTCTGATGAAAAATAAGTTATATATGCGAGTTGTTCATTTATAAATGCGGCATTTGCATATCCATCCGTAAAACCATTTACATTCTCTAAAACTTTAACTGGTTTAAAATTTTCTAAACCATTTTCGGTAAAAAGAATTTCGTTTTCAAATGATAATCCCCATGCGCTTTTCGCATTACACATATAAAGTTGTTTTAATTTATATGGACACTCAATTGATTTACAATCTCTGTTATTACAAGATACTAATAAAAGGCAGCAAAAGGGTATTAGTAAAATTTCAAATTTTTTTGTTATCATCATAATTTTTCCTTTATTTGAAAGATTAATGAAAGCCCCCAAATCTGTTTGGACTTGGAGGCATTATTCCAACCATCTATACTTCAAATGTTTTCATTTCTTCTATATCATTCTCTAAAGATTCTCAAAATCTTTTCCTTGCTGTCAACCAGCATATGAAAAACTCTCAATATGTAAACAGTCTGTTCCCTTTCATCAATCAGAAAGTAGATTTTATAATTCTTATAATATG